>VBNP01000162.1 GCA_005877965.1 Gammaproteobacteria bacterium
CGAGTCCGCCCGACACATGAGCGGCCTGCGCGAAGCGATGCAGAACGCTGATCCTGAAACGTTCGGCCGCGCGGTGCACACGCTGCGCGGGATGCTGCGCGGTGTTCGCGCGACGGCAGCCGAGCAGTTGGCGGCGAGTCTGCAATCACTCGATCCACGCCAGCACAAGGAGCAGGCACGTGCGAGCTGCGAGCTGCTCGAACAGGCGGTGAGCTCGTTCAGGGAGCGACTCGTCAACCTGGTCGGGGCAGCGCACTCCCATCGATCGGATGCGGACCCGCCGGCGGCCCGCGAACGCAGCGCGAGCGGTCACGGATCCTGAACGGCGGCCGCCTCAGCGACCGCCGGCCTGCCCACGGACCGCCCGCTCACCCGATGGGTCATAAGAACCATCCGCGGATGTGGTTTCTGTCGCATCGGGTCTGGTATTCATCGGGGCTGGTTCATGTGGTCGTGTGGCCATGGTGTACCGGATTGCAACCGAACGCGACTATCTGAGGGCGGACCTCTTCAACCGCGAAACCGCCGAGGAAGCCCGGGAGTTCTTTGAGGCGGTCGCGGACTCTGCCACGCGGCATCACCGCTCCCGCATCCTCATCTCGGTGCATTCGTCGAGTCCCATGTTCACGGTGGAGCGGTCCGGATTTCTTGCGCGATTCACGAACGTCGGCGTCGATCCTTCACACAAGATCGCCCTGATTGCGGACGACCAGGAGCTGGATCACTCGCATGAGTATTTGGTGCTGTTGGGCCGACTGAACGGGATCAACGTGCGCCACTTTCGCGACGATTCATCGGCACTGGAATGGTTCAGGGGCGCGCAATGAGACGCGCAACCCCTTCCGCGCATGGCCAACATCCTGATCTTTGAGGCCAACTCGGCCAGCCGCCGTCTGGTCGCCGCGCTGCTGCGCAACCACGGCAACTGCGTGCGCGACGTCGGTGACGCCGATGAAGCCCTGACGCTCGTGCGGCAGGAGCCGCCCGACCTCATGATCATCGACATCGCTACCCCGGACGTCGACGGATGCAAATTCGTCGTGCGGATGCGCTGCGACCCGAGCCTGCCGCAGCCGCGCTTGCTGCTGCGCGCGGTCACGAGCGTTGAAGTCGAAGCGCGCGCGCTGGCACATGCCTTTGGCGCCGCATTCGTGATCAAGCCGACGAATCCTGAGCTGCTGCTCGCGACCGTCAGTGCCACTCTCGGCGCACCGGCGCCGCAGGAGTGGGCTCCGGTGGCGGACCACGAGTCGGTCGACATGCTGGTGCAGGCGATCGCCAGGCTGCTGCGGCGCGTGGCCGAGCGCAGCGCGCAACTCGAGGTGGCGCGCACGGCGCTCGATCTCGAGATCAAGAAGCGAATCTGGGCCGAGCACGATCTGGTGCACGCCAACCGACAGCTGCACGATCAGGCCATGCGAGACTCAGTGACCGGCGTGTACAACCGTCTGTTCCTGGAGGAATCGCTGGCGCGCGAGAGAGTGCGCGCGCAGCGCCATGGCCATGGCTTCGCCGTCATGGTGATCGAAGTCGATCATTTCAAGGAATTCAACGACACGCTTGGACGCACCGCGGGTGATGCGATTCTGCGGTCCATCGGTCAGTGCGTGCTGTCGCTGTCGCGCGCAGAAGACCTCGTCGCCCGCTACCAGGGCGACGAATTCGCAGTGATGATGGCGAACGCGTCGCGGCAGGTCGTGTGCGAGCGCGCGGATCTGATTCGCCAGCGAGCGCACAGCCTGGAGATCGGGCTCGACGAACGTCAACTCGGACCGATCACCCTGTCGGTGGGAATTGCAATCTTTCCTGAGGACGGCGCCACCACCGAGGCGGTTCTGCAGGCCGCCGACCAGGCGTTGGTCAGCTCCAAGCAGGGCTGGCGCAATGCCGTCACGATGGGAGAGGCGATCAGCTCGGGAACCCTGCCGCGCGGCCGGTGATTCGCACGGGAGCAGGGGGGTGCGCGGCTTACCGTCCCTTCTGATAGGTCCCGACAAGCTGCGCTTCCGCAAGCACGTGCCCTTTCAGAGCATTCAGAAGTTGGGCTTTCGTCGGACGCTCGATACCGGACAATACCGTGTCGACTGCATAGAGCTTGTGAAAATATCGATGTCTGCCGATCGGTGGGCAGGGACCTCCATAGCCGGTACGTTTCCAGTCATTGAGCCCCTGCGCCGCTCCCGCGGGCATGCCACGCTCTGCCGCGCCTTCCGGCAGACTCTCTGCATTCCCCGGTATGTTCTGGATGACCCAGTGCACCCATGTCATCTTCGGTGCGCGCGGATCCGGTGCATCGGGGTCATCGACGATGAGCGCGAAAGTCTTTGTGCCTTGCGGGGCCGCTGACCAATTCAGCGGAGGTGAAATATCGGCACCCTCACAAGTGTATTGTTTCGGGATTGCACCGTTGTCGGCAAACGCAGGCGACGTCAGGACAAGCGCCATGGCCAGAATCTCCGCGCCACAGAGACCGAGCGGCTGCCAGGATGCTATCCTTTGCTCAGGGAACCCACAATAAAGTCATCGCAGGAGGACGGCCATGTGCTATGAGGAGCGATTCTTCTTGCAGCGGGCAACGCCGAAGGTCGAGAAGCGCGAAGAGCCCAAGTCTGTGATCGAGCGTCTGCGGCCGGGCGCGCCATCCGATCGCCCGAACCCCGAGACGGACAAGCCGAAGGAAGTCGAGCCCGAGCTGGAAACCGTCTGAGCGGTTGAAGGCCGAAAGCCCTGGGCAGCCGCTGCTGCCCGGGCTTTTCGCTTGCGCTGCATCAACCCACTGAGCAATGGCAGAACAGACAGCATCCGCGACCTGGGAGGAGTTCGAGCGGGTCGGGCTGCGAGCTGGAACCATCCGCAAGGTGGAGCGGTTTCCCGAGGCTCGCAACCCCGCCTACAAGGTGTGGGTTGATTTCGGGCCTTTTGGCATCAGACAGTCGAGCGCGCAGATCACCGTGCTCTACAGCCCGGAAGAGCTCATCGGGCGGCAGGTCATCTGCGCCACCGGACTCGGGTCGAAACGTGTTGCCGGATTCAAGTCCGAGATCCTGATCACCGGATTTGCGCGCGCGGATGGCGCCATTGTGCTGTCGAGGCCTGACCGCACAGTGCCCGATGGCAGCGCGCTGTGCTGACGGGTGCAGGGTCGGACCCTACCATCTGGCACTGATGACGACCGCCGCGGCGAGCAGCACAAAAATCGCGGCAACCGTAATGGGAAGACCGATCGGCCCCCACAGCTGCATGGCGCCGCCGGCCAACGGAGTGCCGACCAGGCCCCCCAGACCCCACATAGCGGCGAACGCGGCGTTTCCGGTTGCCAGAGCCGATCCCTTGAAGCGCTCGCCCAGACGCACGAGGCTCAACGTGTAGATCGCAAAGTACGCGCCACCCCAAAGGAAGACCAGCAGCCATAAATAGAGTGGCGCGCGCACGGCAATGGGCAGGAGCGCGGCGGTCACTGCGGTCCAGACAGCACAGGTGAGGTACAGGGCTCGTCCGGGCATGTGGTCCGCCAGCCAACCGACGGGTAGCTGGAATCCAATGGTGCCGGCGATCATGACGACGAGTGTGAAGTTGCTGGCATTCACGTCAAGTCCGTGACGCAGGGTGAAAATCGGCAGCATCGACATCGCCACCTGATCGGCCAGCGCCGCCGCCGCTATTCCGGCCAACAGGATTGGCGCTGTCGACACGAAGGCCAGGGTCGACACGCCAGGGTCGCCTTCGACAGCGCTTCGCGGTAACTCACCGCGGACGCCGAGGAGAGGTACCAATGACAGCAGTCCGCAGGCGGCGCCGGCCAGGAACGGCGCCCACCCCCGGGTGCCCACCAGCAGTAGCAGTGCCGGCCCGACGGCGAATCCCACCGATTGGAGCATCGAGTAAAAGCCGAGGACCCGGCCGCGCGCGTGCTCGGTTGCAAGTTCGATTATCCACGTGTCGCTGACGACAAACAAACAGGCGAGCCAGAAGCCGAGCAGCAGGCGCAGAGGCATCCACGCCCAGGGATTGGAGATCGCGCCGATCAGCATGAGACCGACGACAGCGCCCGAAATGCTGATTGCAGCCAGGGCCCGTGCGCCGATTTGCTGCATGAGTGGGGCTGCGAACGGAGCCGCGAGGATCATACCGAGCGGCATCATCGCCGTGTTCAGGCCGATGAAGGCCTCCGCCGCTCCGCGGCGGTCAAGAACCACGGCCAGCAGTGGATAACTCAATCCCTGCATCGCGGTGAAAAGCGTGGCGATGGCAGCAACCGCCGCGATCGGGCGCCACTGGATTGGTGCGCGAGCGATCCCCAACGATGTGTTCAATCCGAGTCACTGACTGCGCCGGGTCTTGCTGCGAGCGCGCGCCGGCCTTCCACAGCCTGCCAGATCAGCAATATCGGCACTCCGACCGCGATGTCGCGCGCCCTTTTCAACAGCGACACGGCAAGCCCGAATTCCGCCCCGACTCCGAACAGCGGCGCGAGAACCGTGTAAGCGGCTTCCTGGACCCCCAGGGCATTGGGAATGAAAGCGGCGGCGCTGCGTGTCGCGTAGACGAAACTTTCGATCGCCAGCACCGCCGCGAAGTCGACCTGCGCCCCGATCAGGCGAAAGGCGATCCATGTCCCGATGGCGCTTGCGATCCATCCGGCAAGATGCAGCGCCGCGGAAAGGCCGACGCGTGCCGGGGCACGATAGATCGCATCGAGCCTGGCGGCCACCGCCGCGGTGGGCGCGACAGCGCCAGGCAGGAGACGCGCCACGAGCTTTCCGGTAAACCTGTGGCCGTAGCGCTGCAAAGCTAGAAACAGCCCGCCGGCAAGCGCGGCAAGCACCAGGCCGATCACGAAGACCGTCGTCAGCGACATCGCCACAGAGGTTCGCGGGGCGCGTGCACTCAAGAGCAGGACGCCGAGCGCGATATAGGCGATCTGCGCCATCATCTCGGTGGTGACATCGACGATCATCGAGGCAAAGGCGAGAGGCGTGGCAACCCCGTGCAGGATCGCGGCACGCGCGCCCAGCACGATTCCGCCGAGCTGGGAAAACGGCAGCACCTCCGCGGCCGCATCCCGAACCATCCGCGCCCAGACGAACACCCACAGTCCCGTCGCAGACGAGTCGGGCGCCAGGACGTACCAGGCGGCTCCGAGGATGAGGAACAGCCCCAGCGCATAGAGGCACAGGATCGCAAAACCGCTCCATCCGACCGTGACGGCAGCCGAGAGTACGGCACCCAGGCCGATATACGTGACCAGGTAGAGGGCGAGAGCGAGTCCCAGGGCGGCGATGATGAGGATGCGCAGTTTCATGCGACGGATGCGATATGCGCGCGACGCTGTGGCCTAGGTTCGCATGAAACGGCGCACCAATCGTGCCACAGCCGGAACGGCGAAGGGTCGCAGCAAGCGGCGGTCGTAGGGGCTCATGCGCCGGCTGTTTTCGGCCAGGCAGATGTCGATCAGCTCGCCGACGTCGATGTCATCGCCGAGCGACTTCGCCCCGGTCATGGTGAAATTGTTGTCCTGTGTGCCGCCTCCCACATCGCGGGCGATGCCGATGCGTTCCCAGATGAGAAAGAGCCACACGGCCAGCACCTTCAGCTCGAAGAACGGCCGGCGCCACAGCGGCATGGTGCGCCGATGCCAGGCGGCCCAGTTGACGAAGAAAAGGATGTGACGGGCTTCCTCCTGGATGACGGGCTCGAACGTGTCGACGAGCGCGCGCGGAAAGAATCCGGAGCGCTTGGCGGATTCGAACAGGCCGAAGGCGAAGAAGCTGTCGATGCACTCGCTGTAGCCGGTCACCATGAAGGCCCATTCCGGGTCGCCCTGGACGACGTATTGCGGCTCGGGCGCAATAGCGATGCCGTAGGCCGCGACCAGATTGGAGAGCACGTGTTTGTGGCGGCCCTCCTCGAAGGCGTTGAGCTCGATCGCTTTGCGCAACAGGGGATCGGAGGTGACCACGGCATAGGAGGCGACATTGAGCCGGGCCCGTCCCTCGGTCTGCACGGCGATGTCCCAGATGGGCAGGCTCACGAGGCGCGCGCGGGCCTGCGCATCGAGCTCGGGCCAGTCGATCACCGCCGGCTTGTAGGGATTGAAGGTGTCCAGCAGCGTCCGGCAGAAGAGGGTCTTGTGCGCGTCGCTGCCGAAGCGAATGGGCCCCTCGGGGAAGGCCTCCCGCGCACCGGCGGAATCGGAGATCGCCGAGACGGGCGGATTCACGGCAGCAGGCTCCGGTTGGGCATCGCGCCGTGAGACGCGCGCGCCGTGGCGGGTTCCAGGAAATCGCCGAATCCGCCCAGCCGCAGTGAGGGATCGCGGCATGCCGCGATGACCTCAGGAGCCCTGAGCGCCTCGAGCTCTTCGCGATAGCGATAATCAGCGGCGGCCCCGGCGAAGTGGCCAGTGGCGGGATGAACATAGATCTCGCTGAGGCCGTGCGGCAGGTTACGGATCAGACCTGCCAGACGGTCCCGGGTCATGCATCCGGACCATTGCAGTCCGAAGACGCGATCGGGGGCGAGGAGGCCGGCGGTGCGCAAGCGCCTGCGTAGCAGCAGCGCAAAGGGCGCCGTGAG
>VBNP01000163.1 GCA_005877965.1 Gammaproteobacteria bacterium
TTGCCGGCGCCCACCACGGTGTGCAGCTCGTCGACGAACAGGATCACCTGTCCTTCCTGCTTGGCCAGATCGTGCAGCACGCCCTTGAGGCGCTCCTCGAACTCGCCGCGGAACTTGGCGCCTGCGATCAGCGCGCCCATGTCGAGCGCCAGAATGCGCTTACTTTTGAGGCCCTCCGGCACCTCGCCGTTGACGATGCGTTGCGCCAGGCCCTCGACGATCGCGGTCTTGCCGACGCCCGGATCGCCGATCAGCACCGGGTTGTTCTTGGTGCGCCGCTGCAGCACCTGGATGGTGCGCCGGATCTCATCGTCGCGGCCGATCACCGGGTCGAGCTTGCCGGAAGCCGCGCGCGCGGTAAGATCGATGGTGTACTTCTCGAGCGCCTGGCGGCCCTCCTCGGCGTTGGCGTCGGCTACCTTCTCGCCGCCGCGCACCTCCTCGATGGCCTTCTCGAGGGCGCCGCGCACCACGCCCGCCTCCTTCAACAGGCGCGCGAGCGCGCGATCCTCGAACGCCGCCAGCACGAGGAGCTCACTCGATATGAACTGGTCACCGCGCTGTTGCGCCAGCTTGTCGGTGACGTTGAGCACGCGGTTCAGGTCGTTGGAGACGTGGATGTCCCCGGGCGTGCCCTCGACCTTCGGCAGGCTCTCGAGCAGCCCCAGCAGTCCCGCGCGCAGCTTGTTGACGTCCGCGCCGGCCTTCAGCAGCAGCGGACGCACCGAGCCGCCGGCGCCGTCCAGCATCGCCAGCATCACGTGCGCGGGCTCGAGGAACTGGTGATCGCGGCCGAGCGCGAGCGACTGGGCGGCGGCGAGCGACTGCTGCAAGCGGCTGGTGAGTTTATCCATGCGCATGGCAACACCTTGGACGTGGATGCCCTGGTTGTGGGGACAAACCGCAGTCGCTTCAAGAGCCTGCGGCCTGTGCTCGCCCCCGGCGCTAGCCTCACCCCCGACTAGCGGTGAGTCAACCGCTCGGCGAGCGCGATCACCGCGATGCCGAGGCTGATGAGCAGCACCTGGGCCGCGCTGGTGCGCGGATCGGAGCGGCGATGGAGCCCCGGGATGAGCCCGGCGACCGCGATGTAGAGGAACCCGGCGGCGGCGAAGGCCAGCGCGAAAGGCAGGAGCCTGTTCGCCTGGCGCAGGCCGAAGTACGCCGCAATCGCCCCGATCACCGAGGCGACACCGGTGGCGAGATTCAACAGCAAGGCACGCGGGCGCGACAGCCCGGCGTGCACCAGGATGGCGAAATCCCCGACACGGTGCGGGATCTCGTGCGCCGCCACGGCAAGGGTCGTCACCAGTCCGAGCGACAGGTCGCCGAGGAAAGCCGCCGCAATCAGCACGCCATCGAGCGCGTTGTGGATGCTGTCACCGACCAGCACCAGGACGCCGGACGCACGGTCGCGGCCGTGATCGTGATGGGCGTGGGCGTGCCGCGGCGCACCCTCCTCCTCATCCTGCGAGTGTGCGTGCCACCACAGCACCAGTTTCTCGATGACGAAGAACACTCCCAGCCCGACCACCATCACCAGCCCGATGTCGTGTGCGCCGGAAGGACCGGCGCCCGCCATCGCCTCCGGCAGCAGCCCCAGGAGCGCGGCGCCCAGCAGCGCTCCGGTGGCGAAGCTGACGAAATGCGGCAGGATGCGCGCGCTGCGCTCCTCCGGCACCCACAGGAATGCGACCGCAAACGCGGCGCTGGCGATGCCGCCGAACGCGGCGAACAGGACGATCCACAGCAGCAGCACGGCTTGAAGGTTTCTTTATGATCGGCGGGTCAAACATCGTAACACGCACGCTCGGGACGGATAGGCGAGCACTCACGCCAGCCAGATCAGCGCCGCCATGCGCCCGCACTGTCCGGCGCGACGGTAGGAAAAGAAGCGCAGCGGATCCGAGTACGTGCACCAGCCGCCGCCGAACACCGCGCTCACCCCGGCAACGCTGAGCCGGCGCCGGGCGAGCGCGCCGAGATCGCATTGCCAGCGGCCGCGGGTGTTGGCGCTGAACGCGGCGGCCGCGCCGGCGTCCTGCGCCAGGAAGGCGGCGCGCACTTCGCCCCCCACCTCGAAGTGGGCCGGACCGATCGCAGGGCCCAGCCAGGCGATGAGCCCGGCGGGGGCGACGGCGAGCTTCGCCACCGTCGCTTCCAACACCCCCGCGGCCAGCCCGCGCCAGCCGGCGTGCGCCGCCGCCACCGCGCCACCGTCGCGCGCGGCAAACAGCACCGGCATGCAGTCCGCCACCTGCATGACGCACACGTTGCCGGCGCGCCGCGCGATGGCGGCATCCGCGGTCAGGGACGGGACGGCCCGCCCGCACGCCGCATCGAGATCGGCAACCTCGATGCCGTGCACCTGCTCGAGCCACAGCGGCTCGGCCGGCAGGCGCAGCTGCGTGCGCACGCGCCGCCGGTTCTCCGTGACCGCAGCGCCCGCGTCCCCCACGTGCGCGCCGACGTTCAGCGAGTCGAACGGCGCGGCGCTCACGCCTCCCGTGCGCAGCGTGAACGCGGCACGCACGGCCGGCGGCGCCGGCCAGTCAGGCGTGATCACCTCGAGGGGCGCGCCGCCGTGCGCAGCGCTCACGAGCCCTGCGCCTCGAGCGCCGCGAGCAGGCGCTGCATGTCCTCGGGCAACGGCGCGTCCCATGCGAGCTCGCGCCCGCTCACCGGATGGGTCAGCCTCAGACGCGCGGCGTGCAGGGCCTGGCGCGGGAATGCCTGCAGCTCGGCGGTGAGCGCCGGCGTGCAGCCGGCCGGAATGCGGCGCCGCCCGCCATACAGCGGATCGCCCACGAGCGGGAAGCCGATGTGAGCCAGGTGCACCCGGATCTGGTGCGTGCGGCCGGTTTCGAGCTCGACGCGCACCAGCGTGTGCGCGCGGAAGCGCCGGGCGATGCGATAACGAGTGACCGCCGGGCGGCCGTCGGCGCGCACCGCCATGCGCGTGCGCTGGGTGCGGTGCCGGCCGATCGGCTCCTGCACCGTGCCCCCCGCGGTCATCACACCGGTACACAGCGCGAGATACTCGCGCCCGATCCTGCGCGCCGCCATCGCGGCGATGAGGGCGGCGTGCGCCTCGGGCGTGCGCGCCACGAGCAGCAGCCCGCTCGTGTCCTTGTCGAGCCGGTGCACCAGGCCCGCGCGCGGCAGCAGCGCGAGTCGTGGATCGAGCGCCAAGAGCGCGTTCTGCAGCGTATGGCGGGGGTTGCCCGCCCCGGGATGCACCACCAGTCCCGGCGGCTTGTTGATGATGAGCAGCGCGCGATCCTGGAAGGTGACACTGAGCGCAATCGCCTCGGCGGCGGCCTCGGTCTGCGCCGCAAGCTGCGCCTCGACGCGCACCTGCTCGCCGCCCAGTACCCGGTCCTTGGCGCGCAGTGGCCGGCCGTCGACCTGCACCGCCCCGGATTCGATCCAGGCCTTCAGAAGCGCGCGCGAGTACTGCGGCAGCGCGCGGGCGAGCGCCTGGTCGAAGCGCAGTCCGGCGGCTTGCGCGGGCAGCGTGAGCGCGTGCGAGCGGAACTCCGCCGGCGCCTGCGCGGTCGGAAGTGCGGGATTCGCTATACTCGGCGCACTCAAGCGGCGCGAAGCCAAAGAAAGGCCCTTTCCTATGTTCCTGCCCGGTCCGGTACGCGGCAGCGTCATCGCCTTGTGTATCGTCGCGCTCGCGGTCGCCGGCTGCCGCACGCACCGCGAGCGCGATGAGAAGAAGCAGACCCCCGACGCGCTTTACAAGCGCGCCCGCCACGATCTCAATTCGAACGACTTCAACGCCGCCATCAAGATCTATGAGCAGCTGACGGCGCGCTTCCCGTTTGCCGACGAAGCGCGCCAGTCGCGGCTCGACCTCATCTACGCATATTACCGCGCCGGGGAAGGCGAGTCCGCGACCGATGCCGCCGAGACCTTCATCCGCGAGAATCCCGCGCATCCGCGCGTCGACTACGCCTGGTACGTCAAGGGACTGGTGGAGTTCGAGCGCACGCCGAACCTGATCGAGCATCTGTTTCGCGCCGACCTCACGCAGCGCCCGCCCAGCACGGCACGCAAGGCGTTCGCCGCTTTCAGGACCGTGGTCGAGCAATACCCCAAGAGCGAGTACGCGCACGACTCGCTCCAGCGCATGATCTATCTGCGCAACCGCCTCGCCAGCTACGAGGTGCACGTGGCGCGCTACTACTTCAAGCGCGGCGCATACGTCGCCGCCGCCCAGCGGGCCAAGGGAACGATCGAGCAGTACGACGGCGCGCCCGCGGTGCGTGAAGCGCTCGAGATCATGATCGAATCCTACGATCGGCTGAACCTGCAGCCGCTCGCCGCGCAGACCCGCCAGGTGTACCAGGCCAACTACGCGCGCGACGTGCCTCAGTCGCAGGCCGAGATCAGGAAGGCGTGGTGGAAGATCTGGTAGCGGCGCGCGGCCGCATTCTCTTCTAGCGCCGGTAGCCGCTGGTGATCGGATAGCGCCAGTCGCGCCCGAAGGCGCGGCGGCTGACGCGCACGCCCGGCGGCGCCTGGCGGCGCTTGTATTCGTTGCGTTTCACCAGATCGAGCACCCTGGCCGTGGTGGCGCGCTCGAAGCCGCGCGCCTCGATCTCATCCACCGACAGGTCCTCCTCGATGAACGCCTCGAGAATCGGGTCGAGCACCTCGTACGGGGGGAGCGAGTCGGAGTCCTTCTGCCCGGGCCGCAGCTCCGCGGAGGGCGCACGCTCGATCACCCGCTGGGGAATCACGCGCCCCCGTGAGTTGCGGTAGTCCGCCAGGCGGTACACCAGCAGCTTGCTGCAGTCCTTGATCGGCGCGAAGCCGCCGGCCATATCGCCGTACAGGGTCGCATAGCCCACCGCCATCTCGCTCTTGTTGCCGGTGGTCAGCAGCATGCGCCCGGTCTTGTTCGAGAGCCCCATGAGCAGCTGCATGCGACAGCGCGACTGGATGTTCTCCTCGGTGGCATCCGGGGCGCGACCGGCAAACTCGCCCTTGAGTGTCGCGAGCGTGGCCTCGAACATGCCCTCGATGGACAACACGCTGTAGTTCACACCCAGGATCCCGGCCTGCTCCCGGGCATCCGCGAGGCTCATGTCCGAGGTATAGCGCGAGGGCATCATCACCGCCTGCACGCACTCCCGCCCCAGGGCATCCACTGCGATCGCCAGCGTCAGGGCGGAATCGATGCCCCCCGAGAGACCCACGACCACTCCCGGGAAGCCGTGCTTTCTCACATAGTCACGCACCCCGAGCACCAGTGCGCCGTAGACGCTGGCTTCGTCGCAGAGCTCGGGCGCGATCTCGCCCGCCTGCGGCACCACCTCGCCCTGGGCGTCGCGCACGAAGGGCGTGACGTAGGTGCCCTCTTCGAACGGCGGCGCCCGCATCAGCACCTGACCGTGCGCATCCATGACGAAGGAGTTGCCATCGAACACCAGCTCGTCCTGTCCGCCCACCAGATTCACGTAAGCCAGCGGCAAGCCGACGTCGCGGGCGCGCTGGCGCGCCATGTCCTCGCGCTCACGCTGCTTGTGGATCTCGTAAGGGGAGGCGTTGATGACCAGCAGCAGCTGCGCGCCGTCGGCGCGCGCCAGCTGCGCAGCTTCGGGCTGCCAGATGTCCTCGCACACCAGCAGTCCTACTCTGAAGCCCTTAAGGTCCGCGACCGTGGGTTGCGCGCCCGCCTGGAAGTAGCGCTTTTCGTCGAAGACCTTGTAGTTGGGCAGCTCCGCCTTGCGGTGGATGGCGGCGATCTCCCCTTGCGCGATGAGGGCGGCGGAGTTGTAGATGCCGCCGCCCGTGTATTCCGGGAATCCCACTATCACCGCGGCATCGGTGAGCTCACGGCGCAAGCGCGCCAGCCCCTCCTCGATCTGCCGGCGAAACCCGCGGTGAAACAGCAGATCCTCGGGCGGGTAACCGGAGAGCGTGAGCTCGGGAAACAGCACCAGGTCCGCGCCGAGGGTGGCGCGCGCGTGCCGCGTAGCCGCGATGACCCGCGCGGCGTTGCCCTGCACATCCCCGACCAGGAGATTGAGTTGCGCCAGCGCGATCCGCAGGGAGTCGGTCATGTACCACCGGTCTGCTGCGAAGGGACTAGAGCCCTCGCAGCTCGCCGGCTATTGTTTCACGACTCAGCGCCGTGTGCCCTGGGGCGCGCGCGCGGTCTTGCGAACCCTCAGGCGGCGCGCCGCTGCGGCGCGCGCTTCCGGCCCCGCCACGACCCGCTTGGCGGGGCGCGCGGCGCGCCCGGGCCCTTTGGCGGCGGCTCTCGCCGGCCGCGCTGCCGGCGCACGGGCGGGGGCGGCGCGCCTGGCGCGCTCGTGCCGCGGGCGCAGCAGCTCATTCATGGCCGTACCCAGCTCGGCGGGCGACTTCACGGTGCGAACGCCGGCCGCCTCGAACGCC
>VBNP01000158.1 GCA_005877965.1 Gammaproteobacteria bacterium
TCAAGTGTCCGACACCCTCAGCACCGTGATCCTCGGCATCATCGAAGGCATCACCGAGTTCCTGCCGATCTCGAGCACCGGGCATCTGCTCATCGCCGAGCAATGGCTGGGTGAACGCTCGGAGCTGTTCAACGTCGTGATCCAGTCGGGCGCGATCCTGGCGCTGGTGCTCATTTACTGGCGCCGCCTGCTGAATCTCCTGACGCGCTTCGACGAGCCGGCCCACCGCGATTACCTGGCGAAGCTCACCGTGGCCTTCCTGATCACGGCGGTGGGCGGCTTGCTCGCGACCCGCCTGGGATGGAAGCTGCCGGAGTCCGTGGTGCCCGTGGCGCTGGCGACCCTCATCGGCGGGATCCTGATCCTCGTCATCGAGCGCTACGTCGCGGGCAGACCCGCGAGCGCCACGGTGACCTGGAACGTCGCGTTCTGGGTCGGACTGTGCCAGATCCTGGCGCCTGTCTTTCCCGGCGCCTCCCGCTCCGGGTGCACCATCTTCGCGGCCATGCTCGCCGGCCTCACGCTCCGCCCGGCGGCGACCGAGTTCGCGTTCCTGGTGGGCATCCCGACCCTGTTCGCCGCGACCGGCTACGAGCTGCTCAAGGCGCGCCACCACAGCGCCGGCGAGGACTGGCAGGCGCTCACCGTCGGCTTCGTGGTTTCGGGCGTGGTGGCCTTCATCGCGGTCAAATGGCTGCTGCGCTACGTGCAGTCGCACCGCTTCACGATCTTCGCCTGGTACCGCATCGTCCTCGGATCGATCCTGCTGGCGCTGGTGCTGCAGGGGGCGCTGCGCTGACCGCGCTTCCCGAGCGCGTTACGGCGGCGCGCGCGCGCCGTCCTTCACCGCGCTGATGGCGGCGAGGCGCCGCCGGCGCACCTGCTCACCGATCGCTGCACCGCTTAAGCCCCGCCGCTCCGCCTCCGGCAGCGTCACGGCGGCCGCGGCCGCCAGGGCCGTCTTCAGGTACGCGGCCTGCGGATAGGGTTCGTGCTCTCGCCCGGTGCGACCGCGTGCATCCGCCTCACACGCCAGCAGCAGCTCGGCAAAGCGCTCCGGGCGGCGAAAGGCGTCGCAGTTCTCCAGCAGCGTGAGGACCGTTGCCGGCTTCAGCTCGGCGGCGCGGTGCACGAGCGTGTGGTGACGGGCGGTGAGGAGCGCCAGCTCGCGGTGCGCGCTCGGGACCTTGAGGCGCGCACTGAGGGCCTCGATCAGCGGCACGCCGGCGTCCTCGTGGCCGTGATGACTTGGCCAGCGTTCGCGCGGCGTGCGGGCCTTGCCGAGGTCATGAGTCAATGCGGCGAAACGCACGGCGCCGGAGGCGCCGAGCTGCGCCGCCTGACGCAGCGCCAGCAGGGCGTGCACGCCGGTGTCGATTTCCGGGTGCCAGCGCGCCGGCTGTGGCACCCCATAGAGCGCCTCGATCTCCGGAAAAATCACCGCCAGCGC
Source organism: Gammaproteobacteria bacterium (assembly GCA_005877965.1). Lineage (GTDB taxonomy): Bacteria > Pseudomonadota > Gammaproteobacteria > Steroidobacterales > Steroidobacteraceae > 13-2-20CM-66-19. The sequence goes on from VBNP01000158.1 coordinate 1,451, forward strand.
GCCGCAGGCGCGCAGCGTCTCGAAGAACACTTCCGGGCGCGGCTCGCCGAGCGCACGCTCGGTCTCCTGCCACACGCGCTCCGCAACGAGCGCGCTCACTTCGCCCGCCCGGGTCATGCGCTGCATGAGCTGCACGGTCTCATCGGCCACACGGAACCCTAAGTCGGCGTAGCGGGCCGCGAAGCGCGCGACGCGCAGGATGCGCACCGGATCCTCGACGAAGGCCTCCGACACGTGGCGCAGCACGCGCGCCGCGAGATCCGCCTGTCCGCCGTACGGATCGACGATGTGGCCGTCGTCACCTTCGGCCATCGCGTTGATGGTGAGATCGCGGCGCTGCAGATCCTCCTCCAGCGTCACCTCGGGCGAGGACTGCGTGGTGAAGCCGCGGTAGCCGGGCGCGACCTTGCGCTCGCGCCGCGCGAGCGCGTACTCCTCGTGGGTCTGCGGATGCAGGAACACCGGGAACTCGCGTCCCACCGGCAGGTAACCGGCGCGCTCCAGCTCCTGCGGCTGTGCCCCGACCACCACCCAGTCGCGCTCGCGGACCGGCACTCCCAGCAGCCGGTCCCGTACCGCGCCGCCGACCAAGTAGACTCGCATGGTGCGCATGTTAACCGAGAGCTCCCCGCTCAGCGCGGCGAATCCCGACGTTGCCGCGCATGTTGTGTGCGGCGTGCGCGCGTTACTGCTGGCCGCGGCGTGTACGCTGCTGTCCGGCTGCGGCACCTTATATCTCATGCAGGCCGCGAGTGGTCAGTGGCAGGTACTGCGTCAGCGAGTGCCCATTGATACGCTGCTGGCCGATCCGCGCACGCCGCCGGCGCTGCGCGCGCATCTTCAGGAGGCGCGCGCCGCACGTGCGTTCGCGTCCCGCGAGCTGGGGCTCCCGGACAACAGGAGCTACCGCAGTTACGCCGACATCGGCCGGCCGTACGTGGTGTGGAACGTGGTGGCGGCGCCGGAGTTCTCGGTGAGCCCGAAGCGCTGGTGTTTCCCGGTCGCCGGCTGCGTCGCCTACCGGGGTTATTTTCGCGAGCAGCGCGCCCGCGAGCTCGCCGCCGCTCTGGCGGTGCGCGGTCTCGATGTGGCCGTCGACGGCGTGCCGGCCTACTCGACCCTCGGCAGGCTCGCCGACCCGGTGCTCTCGAGCATGCTGCGCTACGGCGACGATGAGCTCGCCGCGACCATCTTCCACGAGCTCGCGCACCAGCTGCTGTACGTGCGCGACGACTCCGAATTCAACGAGGCGTTCGCCACCACGGTCGAGGATGCGGGAGTGGAGCGCTGGCTGAAGTCTCAGGGCGCGTCGCAGCGCCTGCAGCAGTTCCGCGAGCGCCAGGCACACGCCGCGGCGTTCGTGAGCCTGCTGGCGCAGAGCCGCGCCCGGCTCGCGCTGCTGTACGCCTCGGGTGTGGCGCGCGATGAGATGCGGGCCGGCAAGGCGCAGATCCTCGGCGCGCTCGCCGCCGACATCCGCGCGCTCGAGCAGCGCGAGGGCGAGAGCTATCCGCTGTACGAGGAGTGGCTGGCCGAGGGCCTGAACAACGCACGCCTGGCTTCGGTGTCCACCTACTCCGACTGCCTCCCGGGCTTCACGCGGCTGCTCGTGCGGGCCGGTAACGATCTCGCGCGCTTCTACAGCGCCGCTCGCGAGCTGGCGCGCCAGCCGCGCGCGCTGCGGCACGCGCGCCTGTGCACGGAACCGCCCGGTCAGACTGGCTGAGCGAGGCGCGCACGCAGGCTTCAGGCGAGCGGCGCCGGGCGGCGTGGATCGAGGTAAGTGGGCAGCACCGCGAGCATGGCTGTGGGCGTGATGCCGAGCCTGCGGCAGCCATCCTCGCGGCACACGCTGTCGAGGGTGAGCGAGCGGAAGTTGTCGAGTGAAAACGGCTTGCCGGGCAGGAGCCCCATCAGCAGGCCCTGGACGCGCGCGATGGCGTCCGGCAGCGGCACGATCCGGCAGGGCAGGCGCGCCACGCGCGCGGTCAGGCGCACGATCTGCGCGAGCGTCATCACCTGCGGGCCGCACAGTTCATAGGTCTGACCGGCGCTGGCGCGCTCGCCGAGTGCGCGCACCAGGGCGTCGGCGACGTCGAACACGCAGATGGGTGCGAAGCGCGCCCGCGCGCGCGCCAGCGGCAGGCAGCCCGCGGTGAGCCGCAGCAGGCGGGCGAAGCGGTTGGTGAGGGAGTCTGCGGGCCCGAAGATCACCGAGGGGCGGAAGACCGTCACCGCAGGGTCGGCGTGCGGCAGCTCTGAATGCGGCGCGGCACGCAGCCGCGCTTCGGCGGCGGCCTTGGAGCGCAGATAGCGGCTCGGTGCGTGCGGATCCGCTCCCAGCGCACTCATGTGCAACACATGGCGCACTGCCGCGGTGCGCGCGGAGGCCATCACCTTGGCGGCGAGCTCGGTGTGCACGGTGTCGAAGCTCGCGCGCCCGCGCGGGTTGAGAATCCCAACGAGGTTGACGACCGCATCGCAGCCGGCGAACAGTTGACTGAGGATGCGCGGCTCATGCACGTTCGCGACCCGCAGCTCGACGGTGTCGAGCACGCGCAGACGCTCGGCGCGCGTGAGATTGCGGGTGGGTACGCGCACCCAGTGGCCCGCGCGCACCAGCCGGATGACCAGCTCCGTGCCGACAAAGCCGCTGCCGCCGAGCACACAGACGTTCACGTCACTCCCTGGCCTGCGGCGTCCCGCTCGAGCGGGCCGCCGCTTCAGCGCAGCGGGATCAGCAGAATCGTGTTGCCGCGCCGCACTTCCAGCACCAGCACCGCGGCGCCCCTGGCGCGCTCGCGCAATTCGCGCAGATTGGCGACCCGGCCGCGATTCGCGCCCACGATGACATCGTCGCCCCGCAGGCCCGCCTGGGCGGCGGCGCTGCCGGGCTCGACGCTGCGCACCAGCGCGCCGCCGGCGTCGGACGCGTCGGCGAGCGTCGCGCCTTCAAAGCTCTTGTGAATGCTCGCCGGACCGCCGGTGAGCTCGGTCGCGGTATCGGCGATCACCGCGGTCACGCGCAACGGCTTGCCGTCACGCACCAGGCCGATGTCGATCTTGTCGCCGACCCGCAGCAGGCCGATCGTGTTGCGCAGCTCGCTGTTGGACTTCACCGTCTGCCCGTTCACGGAGGTGATCACGTCCCCGGTGCGGATGCCGGCCTTGTCCGCCGGCGACCCCTCCACCACCTGCGACACCAGCGCGCCCAAGGCGCTGCTGAGCCCGAGCGAATGGGCGATATCCGGGGTCACGGTATACATGCTCACGCCCAGCTGGCCGCGCTTGACCGAGCCGTACTTGATCAGCTGCTCCATCACGCTGCGCGCCATGTTCACCGGGATGGCGAAGCCGATGCCGATGTTGCCCCCGCTGCGCGACAGGATCGCGGTGTTGATCCCGATCAGCTCACCGCGCAGGTTCACCAGCGCGCCGCCGGAGTTGCCGGGGTTGATCGAGGCGTCGGTCTGGATGAAGTCCTCGTAGCCGTCGGGGTTGATGCCGGAGCGCGACAGGCCGCTGATGATTCCGGAGGTCACGGTGTGTTGCAGGCCGAAGGGATTGCCGATGGCCACCACGAAGTCGCCGACCTCGGCCCTGGCCGAATCGCCGAGCGCGACCTGGGACAGACCGTCCGGCTTGACTTTGAGGACCGCCACGTCCGAGGGCGTATCGCTGCCGACGACGTCGGCCTTGAGGTCGCGCCCGTCCTGCAGCGTGACGGTGATCTCGTTGGCGTTCTCCACCACGTGCGCGTTGGTGACGATATAGCCGCTCTTGGCGTCGACGATGACGCCGGAGCCGGCGCTCTGGAACGGCCGTTCGCGCGGTCCGGTGTCCGGTGGCACGTCGAAGAAGCGGCGGAAGAAGGGGTCGTCGAGCAGCGGGTTCTGCGGACCGCGCTCGCGAATGGTGCCGCGCGTGGCGATGTTGACCACCGCCGGCGAGACCTTCTTGATCATCGGCGCGAGCGTCGGCAGCGGCGTGTCGCCGACCGCCGGCGGCATGGCGGCCGGGAGCGGCGCGGCCGCGAGCGCCACGAGCAGTGCGAGGAGCAATTGACGTGTCATGCCCCGGGAATTCTAGCCCGAAGCGCCGGCGCCGGTCAGAACAAGCGCTCAGGAAGGCCGGTAGTGCGAGCGCGCACTACCGGCTGACCTGAGCTTGATGATTACGCGGCCTGGACGGAAATGCGCCGCGGCTGCTCCTGCGGGCGCTTCGGAATGGTGACTTCCAGCACCCCGTTCACGTGCCTGGCCTTGATCGCCTCGGCATCGGCGCTCTCGGGAAGGCTGAAGCGACGCAGGAACGTGCCGGTGGCGCGCTCGACGCGCTCGAAGCCATCGGCGGCGGTCTTGCTCTCCGAGTTTCGCTCGCCGCGGATCGTCAGCACGCCCTTGTCGGCCGTGACCTCGATGTCCTTGCCTTCGACGCCCGGCAGGTCGGCGGCCACTACGAAGCGCTCGGCTTCCTCGCGGACGTCCACGTGCGGGATCCAGCTGACGCTCGCGGCACCCGCGCCGTCAGCACTCTCGCCCACGGCGCGCTCGAACTGCCGCTGAAAGCGGCTCAACAGCGCCCACGGCTCGTAGCGAACGATGGTCATAGTTGCTCTCCTGTTGGAATGTTGGAAACAAAGCGCAAAATCCTGCGCGGTTGCACCGGATGTGTGGCTCGGGCGGCGCGGTTTCAAGAGCGGGATGACGCTTACCCCGACGCTGCGCTCTTGCCAATTCACGCCCGCGCACTCATCTCGCTTCGTTGTTGATGCCGCGCGGCGGCTCGAAAAGGGCCATCGGACGCGCGTCGCTCGGGCCCAAGAAGCCACGCTCAAGGTGCGTCATCTGTGGGCAGGCTGTGCAGAACCTGTGCTTCGTCTGGGTACAAGATATGGGGTTGGACCGTGGCTCGCCCCAGGCGCAGTTCTTGAAAAAATCCGGTGCGTGCGGCGGCCGATAATTCAATAACACATTGAAACTACTATTGAAAATATGCACCATAATATGGGGCAGTCGAGCTTGACGCACCCGGGGACGCTCATTAGGCTTTTGACCCCGACACAAGATCTTGTGTTCGCGACAGAGCGATCAAGGGTCACGCGGTCGGGGGGGTTCAGGGACCTGACTGTCTGAGGACAGCAGGTACCGGTCAGGCTCGCGGCTCATTGAGCGCCGCCTCAAGCGCTTTGGCTGGCATTCCCTGCAATCCGTTGAGCAAGGCGTCAAGCATTCGGAGCGCCGCGGATTACATGAACACTGTCGTCAAGATCGGTCCCAAGGACGTCGACGCCATTCCTTTCCAGGAAGCGTCGCTCGACA
>VBNP01000159.1 GCA_005877965.1 Gammaproteobacteria bacterium
CGCCGCGGCGCGTACGCCCGCCGCGGTGCGCGGCGGCGGCCGCGGCACCTCCCCGGCCCAGCCCGGGATCATCGAGCTGCTCAGCACCTCGGAGAAGCTGCTGTCGGAGGGCAAGTGCGACGTGTACTACGGCAAGCAGATGAGCCCGAACTTCCGGCGGGTGACCGGCAAGAAGGCGCTGGCGGCGCTGGTGGCGGCCTGCGAGAACAGCCTGGGCACGCGCGAGATGCTGTTAGCGACTCTGCACATCGTGCGCGGGCTCGATCCGCACTATGAGTACGAAGGACAGCGCGCGACCTACGATGTGACGGGCCAGGGGCTGCCCTTCGATCACTTCGTGCTCGAGCAGGTCGACAAGCACTGGTACGTGGCCGAGTAGCCTCAATCCCGCGGCAGCAGGAATCGCGAACCGCTGTACGACAGCACCGCGCCCTCGGGTGTGATGCTGTCCACGCGCACGCCCTCGGGAAGCGAGTCGCCTTCGCGCAGCTTGTGCATGTTGATCATGACGAAGCGATCCTGCGGGCGCAGCGCGAACACGTGCAGGTCGAGGCGCAGCTGCGGAATGCGCGTGCCGGGAGCCGCCGCCACTGCCTCCTGATACAGGGGCACGCCGTCGGCGGTCGCGTGCCGCACGCGGTTGCCGAGCGGCGGCGCTGCGGCCGGCTCGGCCGCGGGCGCGTAGTCGTCGGGATTGTCGCCGGCGCCGTTCGCGACGCCGGCGTTTGGCGCCAGCGCGGGCGCGCGCGGCGGGACCGCGGGCGGGGCGGGCGTGGTTGCGGCTGCGGCCCGCGGCCCCTCGGCTGCGGCGAGCGCCGGCGCCGGCGGCGCGGGCCCCGGGACCGCCGCGGCGGCGGTGCTGGTGTCGGCGGTGCGCGCCGCCGGATGCCGCCACAGCATCCACATGACGATGGCGAGGTTCACGAGCAGCAGCGCCGCGACCGCGATGGCCCACAGCGGCAACCCGGTGCGCGGCGGGGCGACTCTGACCTCGAAGAGCGCCGGGCCGCTGTGGCGCTGGCGATCGCTCTCGGACTTCTTCAGGGCATCGAGGATGAAGGACATCGATCACCCGCCATGATGATGAGTATCGGCGGCCGACAGCAGCGGCGCATCCGCACCACCGACGGCGCTGGCGAGGGCGATCTGCGTGCGCACACCCGCGATGCCGTCGACGGCGAGCTGGTGCTGGCGCTGAAAGTCGCGCACGAGTGCGGCGAGCTCGGCGTCAAACACGTCGCTGACCGAGGCGTCATCGGCCACGCCGTTCAGGCGCTGCAGGCTGCGGCGCAGCCAGCGCACCTGGGCGCCACGCATTCCGGCCGACAGCGCCTTCACCGGCGAGCTGGCCGGCCGCCACAGCACGACGAAATCGCCCAGCCAGAAGTGTGACAGTTCGCCGAGGCCGACGCTGCGGGCGCCGCCGAGCTCGAGGCGCGCCTGCTCGTCGTCGAGCGCCGTGAGCACCACCTGGTGACTCGTGCCGGCGCCGTCGCTCAGCATGAGGATGGCCGGGCGGTTGTACAGGCGCAGCTGGCCGAAGGAGCCGCGCTCGATGACACACTCCAGGCCCTGTTGCGTCGCCTGGCTGCAGGGATCGATGCCGTTGGGCTGGTACTTTGCGCCCCACAGTGCCAGGAGCCTGCCGAAGGCGCTGTCGGTGTCGGTCTCGGCGGCGTGCTGCGCCAGCAGCTCGGCGAGGCGCGGCGCGGGCGGCGGGACGGCGGCCCGCGCGGGTGCAGCCGCCGCGGCGGCCACGGCGGCCTCGGCCCGCGGCAGGCGCGCGTCGCCCGAACGGGTGCTCCAGGGTTGCAGGTTCCACAACGCCACGGTGGCGATGCCGAGGAGCGTGGCAATCCCGGCGCTCAGCGCCCAGGGGAGCCAGTGCGGCGTGAAGCGCCGGCCGAACACCTCGGCGGCGGCGGCGCGCACCAGGGTCGCGGTGACGCGGTGCCGGTCGAGCGTATAAGCGCCGAGGAGCGCGCGGTCGCAGATGACGTTGATGACGCGCGGCACGCCCTGCGAGAGTCGGAATATTTCATTCAGCGCCGCGGGTGCGAAGATGTCGGTGGTCGCGCCCGCGACCCGCAGCCGGTGGCGCACGTAGGCGGCGGTCTCCGCGTGCGACAGGGGTTTCAGGTGATAACGGCCGGTGATGCGCTGCGCCAGCTGGCGCAGTTCGTTGCGCGCGAGCAGCTCGCGCAGCTCGGGCTGGCCGATGACGATGATCTGCAGCAGCTTCTGCGTGTTGGTTTCGAGGTTGGTGAGCAGGCGCACCTGCTCGAGCACGTCCGGCGACAGGTTCTGCGCCTCGTCCACCACCAGCACCACGCGCTTGCCCGCGGCATGGGCGTGCAGCAGGTAGTCGCTGAGGATGTCGACCAGGTCCTTCAGGCTCCCGGGCGCGCCGTCCGGCACGCCTATGCCGAGCTCCTCGCAGATGGTGAGCAGGAATTCCGGCGCGGTCATCCTGGGATTGAGGATGAGCGCGATTTCGGCGTCCTTCGGGGTCTGCGCCAGCAACGAGCGCACGATCGTGGTCTTGCCGGTGCCTACCTCACCGGTGAGCTGCACGAAGCCGCCGGCCTCGTTGATGCCGTACAACAGGTGCGCCAGGGCTTCCGCGTGCCGCTCGCTCAGGTACAGGTAGCGCGGATCGGGCGTGATCGCGAACGGCTTTTCGTTGAGGCCGAAGAACGTCAGGTACATGGGTCGATGCTACTCGATGGCGCTGCCGCGGCGCAGCGCCCGGCTGCCGAAGCGCGCACACGCCTCGTCCAGCGCCGCATCGAGGCGTCCCGGGCGGCCCGCCTGCTCGAACAGTCCGAGCTGCGATGCGCAGTTAAGCTCTGTGAGGACCACGCCCAGCAGGCGAAGTTTCGCCCCCGGGTTGCCGGCGAGCCAGCGGCCGAGGAGCTCGGCGGCCACGGCGGCGATGGCGCGCGCCTCGCAGGTCGGCGGGGCCACGGCACGCTGGCGCGTAAAGGTCGTGAAATCCTCGCGCCGGATCTTCACCCCGATGCACCCCGCCATCAGCTGGCGCATGCGCAGCCGCGCGGCGGCCAGATCCGCAAGACGCGCCAGCTGTGCCTGCAGGGCGCGCGGCTCGCCGATGTCGTGCTCGAAGGTGTCCTCGGCGCTGAGGGATTTCTCCTCGACATCCGCCAGCACCGGCCGCTCGTCGATCCCGGAGGCGCGCTCGCGCATCCAGGCCGAGTAGCGCCCGAACAGGGGCCACAGCAGCGCATCCGGCGCGCTGCGCAGCTCACCGAAGGTGCCGATCCCGGCGGCCTCGACCCGGGCGCCGGTCTTGCGTCCCAGGCCCGGGAGCCGGCGCACCGAGAGCGGATCGAGCACCGCGCGCACCCGCTCGGCCGTGACCACCGTGAGTCCGTCGGGCTTCATCAGCTCGGAGGCGATCTTGGCCACCAGCTTGTTGGGCGCCACGCCCACCGAGGCGGTGAGCCCGGTGAGCTCGCGGATGCGGCGCTTGATGCGCCGGGCGATGTCGACGGCGCCGCCGAGCAGCTCCTGACTCGCCGTGACATCCAGAAAGGCCTCATCCAGCGACAGCCCCTGCACCATTGGAGTGACCTCGTGAAACACCCCGAAGACGAGGCGCGACACCTCCTGGTAACGCTGCATGCGCGGGCGCACGCACACCGCCTGCGGGCACAGCCGCAGCGCGGTGCGCATCGGCATCGCGGAGCGCACGCCGTACCGGCGCACCTCGTAGCTGGCCGCCGCCACCACGCCCCGGCCCCCGTCCCAGCCGACGATGAGCGGCTTGCCGAGCAGCCGCGGGTCATCGTGCTGTTCGACCGAGGCGTAGAACGCATCCATGTCGACGTGCAGCACGGCGCGCGTCATGGCGGCGTTCCTGGGCTCGGCGCTACTGGGTGACCGTGATGGTGATCTTCCTGGAGATCACCGGCGGATTGTGCGGCACGTGATTCTGGTCCCCGAGCAGCAGCTGCAGGGTGTGCTTGCCGGGGCTCAGGGGCACGCTCGCCTCGGTCTGGCCTTTGCCGAAGTGCACGATCTTGTCGGTCGCCGGGAGCGGCGCGCCCGGATCCGCGGGGGCGTCGGTGTCGATGAGCAGGTGGTGATGCCCGGTATTGTCGAACTTGACCCCAGCCGGCGCGACACCCATCCCCTTCAGGCCGAACTGCACCACTACCGGGCTCTTCACCGTGGCGCCGTCCTTGGGAGAGATGATGTAGGCCTCGGCGCCCGGGGGCGAGGCGGTGCGCGGCAGAGCGGCGGCGGGGACCGGCGCCGCTGGCGCCTGGGCGCTGGCGAGCGGCACGGCGGTGAGCGAGGCGGCAAGAGCCAGTGCGGCAATGACGAGTGTACGCATGAGCATCTCCTTCACAGACAAACTTGACGCCGGTGAGCGCGCGCCCCTGGCCGCAGGCGACGCGCATGGAGCGAGCGGCGCCGCCGTGCTCAAGCGACGTGCGCGCTGGACCTCGCGGCCGACTGCGACGCCGGTGCGCTAAGGGCGCCGAGCTCGTGCGGCTCGAAGTCATCGACGTGAATCAGATCCATCACCTTGCGATCGTAGTCGCGCAACGCCGCCGCTTCGGTTTCCGAGACGATGCCGGCGGCGAGCGCCTGCTGGATGCGTCCCGGCAGATCGAGCGCGGTGACCTTGCCGGTCTTGACGCCCTCGACGCGGATGCGCTTCTCGAGCGGCTCGAGCTGCACCGCGAGCAGCAGCGCTTCCTGCAGCAGTCCGAGCGGGTTGGCGGGCTCGAGCGTCCAGTAGATGTACTGGCACAGCCGCTCGCGCGCCTCGGTGGGACTGGTCACGAGGCCCGCGACCTGGTGCCCGAGGCGGTCATCGGGGGCCGAGTACACGCGACCGCGCGGGAAGATCAGCGTGCGCATCGCCGCGGCGAGGGCCCGGTTGGGGAAGTTGCGCAGGAAACCATGCAGCTGCTCCTGCGCGTGATACAGCAGGTTGCGGCACGCCCACTCGACGATCGGCAGATCCTCCGGCTGACGGCCCTGGTTATCGTGATGTTTGAGCACCATGGAGGCCAGATACATGCACGACAGCACGTCCCCGAGCCGTGCCGACAGGCTTTCCTTCTTCTTCAGGTAGCCGCCGAGCGTCAGCATCGCCACATCGACCGCGAAGGCGAACGAGGCGCTGAAGCGCACGATGTGCTGGTAGTAGCGCGCCGTGGAGTCCTTGACCGGCGCGTGGGTGAAGCGCGCGTGGGTCAGAGCCATGATCAGCGAGCGCACCGCGTTGGAAATGCTGAAGCCGATGTGCCCGAACAGGGCGCGGTCGAACTCATCGACCCCGGCGGTGCGATCGGGATTGCGGGCGGCGGTCATCTCGCGCAGCACGAACGGATGGCAGCGCACCGCGCCCTGGCCGAAGATGATGAGGTTGCGCGTGAGGAGGTTGGCCCCCTCGACCGTGATCGCCACCGGCACTATCTGGTAGCCCCGGCCGAGATAGTTCCTCGGCCCCAGGCAGATACCCTTGCCGCCGTGCACGTCCATGGCGTCGTTGGCCACCTGCCGGCCCATCTCGGTGACGTGGTACTTGAGCATCGCCGAGGGGACCGAGGGCTTCTCGCCGCCATCGATCGCGCCGGCGGTCACCGAGCGCGCCGCGTCCATGGTGTAGGTCAGACCCACCATGCGCGCGATCACCGCCTCGACCCCTTCGAACTTGCCCACCGGCATGTTGAACTGGTTGCGGATGCGGGCATAGGCGCCGGTCGCCCAGACGCCCGCCTTCGCACCGCCGGTGGCGTTGGAGGGCAGCGAGATGCAGCGCCCGACCGACAGCTGCTCCACCAGCATGCGCCAGCCGCTGCCGGCCATGCGCGGGCCGCCGATGATGAAATCCAGCGGCACGAACACGTCCCTGCCGAGGATGGGCCCGTTCTGGAACGGAACGTTGAGCGGGAAATGGCGCCGTCCGATGCTCACCCCCGGCGTGTTGCGCGGGATCAGTGCGCAGGTGATGCCGATGTCGGTCCTGCCGCCCAGCAGCCGCTCGGGATCGAACATGCGGAACGCCAGACCGATGACGGTGGCCACGGGGGCGAGGGTGATGTAGCGCTTGGAGAAGTTGAGCTTCAGCCCGAGGATCTCGCGCCCCTGCCACATCCCGCGGCACACGACCCCGGTGTCGGGAATGGAACCGGCGTCCGAGCCGGCGCGCGGGCCGGTGAGCGCGAAGCACGGCACTTCCTCCCCGCGGGCGAGGCGCGGCAGGTAGTAGTTCTTCTGCTCCTCGGTGCCGTAGTGGTTCAGCAGCTCCGCGGGACCGAGGGAGTTGGGCACCGCGACCGTGGAGGAGGTGGTGGCGCTGCGGCTGGAGATCTTGGCGAGCACGCACGAGTGCGCGTAGGCGGAGAATTCCAGGCCGCCGTACTTCTTCGGAATGATCATGGCGAAGAAGCCGCGGGTCTTCAGGTACTCCCACACCTGCGGCGACAGGTCGGCGCGCTCGTGCGTGATGTTCCAGTCATCGAGCATGCGGCACAGCTCCTCGCACGGGCCGTCGAGGAAGGCCTGCTCGGGGCCCGAGAGCTGCGGCGGCTTGGCCGCCAGCAGCTTCGGCCAGTGCGGCGCGCCGGTGAACAGCTCCCCGTCCCACCACACCGTGCCCGCTTCCAGTGCCTCCCTCTCGGTCTGTGACATGGCCGGCAGGAGCTTGAGGTAGGTCTTCATGAACGGGCGCGTGATCAGCGCCTTGCGCAGCGGCCGCACGTTGAGCAGCCACAGCCCCGCGAGCAGCAACCCCAGGAA
>VBNP01000144.1 GCA_005877965.1 Gammaproteobacteria bacterium
GTCGACCTTCTTGCCGAGGATCTGCTCCGGGGCCATGTACTTCGGGGAACCGATGACATAGCCGGTCTTGGTGAGCTGGGTGTCGCCCTCACGCTGCGCGGCCGCCACCCCGAAGTCCACGATCTTGAGGAGCCCCTCCTGGTTGATGAGCACGTTGGCGGGCTTCAGATCGCGGTGCACGATGCCCACCTGGTGCGCGACCGTCATGCCGGTGCAGATGTCGATGCCGAACTGCAGGGCGCGCTGCAGCTCGACCGGCTTGTCGTTCACGACCTCGCTGCCGAGGGTGTGCGAGGGGAAGTACTCCATCGAGATCGCGTACAGCCCCTGGATGTACAGGAAGTCGTAAATGCGGATGACGTTCTTGTGGGTGATCTTGCGCGAGTAACGCAGCTCGTGGACGAAGCGCTTCATCACTTCCTCGTCCTGCGAGACGTTCGGGTTCAGGAACTTCAGGATCAGGCGCTCGTCGACGACCGTGTCCTCCATCAGCAGCACGGTGCCGAATGCGCCGCGGCCGATGCGGTCGATGTACTTGTAGCGCCCTTCGATGATGTCGCCCGCCTTGAGGGTCTGGATGTCGAGCCGGGCGGCTTCCGCCTGACTCTTGGCCTGGGCGAGCGCCTGGTCGGAGATCAGCACCGTCCTGCCTGCCTCGGCCGGCGTGGGTTGCGGCGGACGCACGCCCGCCTGCGTCGGCGTGGGCGTCACCCCGGCGGGGGGCGACGCGATCCCCGCGATGCGGTTGTCGAGCTCGCCCACCGCCGCCGCCGCCATGCGCGAGATGGTCTGATCGGGTGAGGCGACCTGCGCCTGCAGCTCGTCGCGCACCTGTCCGGCGCGGGCCTCGTCGGCGACGCGCGACAGCGCCTGGATCGCTTCGATGCGGATCTCGCGCTCGGGTCTGGCGACCAGCGGCAGCAGCGTGTCCACGAGCTTGCTGTCGCCGAGTTTGCCGAGCGCGCGCACCACGATCGGCATGGCCTTGCCGTTCGCCGGAGCCTGCAGCATCTCGATCAGGCGAGGCAGTGCGCGCTTGCTGCCGATCTCGGCGAGCGCGTCCACGGCGCGCTCGCTCACCCACCAGTCGCTGTCGCGCGTCGCCTGGATCAGCGAGTCGACCGCGCGCTCGTCCTTGGTCTGGTTGAGGATCTCGATGGCGGCGCGCCGGATGTCCTCGTCCTTGTCGCGCACCAGCTGCAACACCGCGTCGATCACCTTCGGGCCACCGATCTTGCCGAGCGCATCGGCGGCGCGGCTGCGCACCCACCAGTCGCTGTCCTTGAGCGCCTCGAGCAGGTACTTGACGGATTTGGCGTTGCCGATCTCGTTCAACACTTCGACCGCGGCACGGCGCGCGTTCTCGTTCTCGTCCTTCAGCACCTCGATCAGGTAGCGGATGGTTTCCGGGTGGTTGGCCTTGATGACCACGTCGATGGCCCGGTTGAGAACGTCGATCTCCGGATCTCGCAGCAGCGCGCACACGCGCTCGACATCGATGGGCCCGTTCATGCGCTGCAGCGCCGACAGCGTGGCCCCACGGATCAGCTTGTTCGGATCCTTCAGCAGTCCCTGCAGCGCCGTCTGCACCTCGGGGGTGTTAAAGCGCGCCAGGGTGTTGATGATGTGCACGCGCGCGATCGGGTCCTTGCCTTGCACGCGGCCGATCAGCTCGGGGAGGGCTTGCTGGTCGGCGATCTCGCCGATGACACGGAACAGCGCCGCCTTCTCGTTGGGCTCCTGCGTATACGCCGCGGCCAGCAGCTCGCGCACCGAGAAACGCGACTTCTGCGCCGCGATCACCTCGAGCACCGTGGGCTTGGAGATTCCCGGTATCGCGAGCGCTTCGAGCAGCAGGTGAGGCGGATAGTTGCGGCTGCTGGTCAGCGCCCAGGAAATTCCGGAGATCACGCGCGGACTGCCTTCCACCAGGGCGCGCATGAACTGTGGAAACGTCTTCTGGCTGACGAGGCCGGCGAGCACCTCGACGAATGCCATGGTGGAGCCCTTGTCGGCATCGGGCAGGGCGGCCAACACGGACTCGATGGCGCCCGGGCCCACATCCTTCAGCCGCGCGACCGCCTTCTGCGTGGCCGCGCCCGTGGGATCGTTCGAAGACCGGATCTCGGTGACCAGCCGGTCGGCACGCAAGTTCGTGAAAAAGCTCATTCACCTTTCCGTCGCGGAAGCTCCCTGCACGCGTCCAGCGCGCCCTCGCTACCGGAACCGAGGATGCAGGGCGGACGCCGATCTACCCGGGGCCGGCGCCACGCTGCGGTGGTCGCGGGTCAGCAAGAAGAGCGTCCAATCCGCCGGACCGTGCGGATTATGCCACAGCCTTGACAGGGGCCACGGTACCCGCGCCTCATGCGTCTATCCTGGATTCGTCCGGTCTTCGTATGACTGCTGAAGCCTCTGTGGACTCTGTGCGCGCTGCGCTGGATGCGTACCTCGACCCGTACGTGCAGGACACCCTGGGCGCGGTGCAGGCGGTGCGCGCGGTGCGCGCGGCGGGCGAGGGGTTCACGGCGCGCGTCGTGCTGGGCTTTCCGGTCGGCGGCTACCAGGCGGAGCTCACCGCCGCGCTGCGCGGGCAGCTTGCCGCCGCCGGGATTGCGGCACCGCTCACCGTGGAGCTCGAGGCCGACATTCATGCTCATGCCGTGCAGCGCAATCTGAAGCCGCTGGGAGATATCAGGAACATCGTGGCGGTGGCGTCCGGCAAGGGCGGAGTCGGCAAATCCACGGTCGCGGTGAATCTTGCGCTCGCCTGGGCCGCCCAGGGCGCGCGGGTGGGAGTGCTCGACGCCGACATCTACGGACCCAGCCAGCCGCTCATGCTGGGTCTCACCGGCCAGCGCCCGGTCTCGAGCGACGGCCGGCGCTTGAGTCCGCTGGCGAGCCATGGCGTGAGCGCCATGTCGATCGGCTTCCTGGTCGATGCCGAGCAGCCGATGGTGTGGCGCGGCCCGATGGTGACGCAGGGCCTCACGCAACTGCTCGAGCAGACGCAATGGGGGGCGCTCGATTACCTGGTGGTCGACATGCCGCCCGGCACCGGCGACATCCAGCTCACCCTCGCGCAGCGCGTGCCGGTCGCGGGCGCCGTGATCGTGACCACTCCCCAGGACATCGCGCTGGCGGATGCCCGCAAGGGGCTGAAGATGTTCGAGAAGGTCGCGGTGCCGGTGCTCGGTATCGTCGAGAACATGAGCGTGCACATCTGCTCGAGCTGCGGGCACACCGAGCACATTTTCGGCGCCGGCGGCGGGGTCCGCATGGCGCAGGAATACGGCGTGAGGCTGCTCGGGGAGCTGCCCCTCGATGCGCACATCCGCGAGGAAGCAGACGGCGGCCGGCCCACGGTGGTCGCGGCCCCCGAATCGGCGCGCGCCCGGGCGTACTTCGAGATGGCGCGGCGCACGGGCGCGGCGCTGGCGGCGCGCGCCCGCGACCGCAGCAATGTGTTCCCGAAGATCGTGGTCGAAGAGACCTGATGAGCATCAAGTCCGACAACTGGATCCGCCGCATGGCGCGCGAGCACGCGATGATCGAGCCGTTCGAGCCCGGACAGGTGCGCGAAGCGAACGGCCGCAGGATCGTGTCTTATGGCACCTCGAGCTACGGCTACGACGTGCGCTGCGCGAGCGAGTTCAAGATCTTCACCAACATCAACTCCACCATCGTCGACCCGAAGAACTTCGACGAGAAGAGCTTCGTCGACTTCAGCGGCGATGTTTGCATCATCCCTCCCAACTCGTTCGCGCTGGCTCGCACGGTTGAGTACTTTCGCGTGCCGCGCAACGTGCTCATTCTCACGGTCGGAAAAAGCACGTTCGCGCGTTGCGGTGTAATAGTGAACGTAACGCCTTTGGAGCCCGAGTGGGAAGGCAACGTCACGCTGGAGTTTTCCAACACCACGCCGCTCCCCGCCAAGATCTACGCCAACGAAGGCGTGGCGCAGATGTTGTTCTTCGAGTCGGATGAGGTGTGCTCGACGTCCTATCGGGATCGCGGCGGCAAGTATCAGGGCCAGCGGGGCGTCACGCTGCCCAAGACCTGAGGCACTCGGCTCACTCGCGCGTCAGGCTCCTGATCTCCATGGTCCACTCGATGTCATCGCCGCGCTTCTGCTCGACGCGCATCGGGACGTAGCCGCGCCAGGGTGCGCACCAGAAGCGCGTCACGCGCGGCGATCCTTCGCGCTCACTGCGATAGATGATGGTCGCGATCTTGCCAAACGGCGTCTGCACGGTCGCCTCGCCTTCGCGCACGTAGCGATACTCGCGCACGGCGTCCTTGTTCAACAGCGAGAAGTGCTCGGGAGTGCGGCCGCGCAGCAACTCGACCATCAGCGCCACCTGCACCGAGGCGTCATCCTGCACCCCGGGGGTGAGCGGCAGGTCCACCTTGACGTCCTCGTAGACGCCGGTGAGACGGCCCTGTTCCCAGTCGTACTTCACGTCCACCGCGCGCCGCGTGGAGCTGGTGCCGTCGCTCGCCTGGTAACTCAGCGGTTGCGTCCCGGCGTCGCTGACGCGCAGCACGCTGCGCTGTATGGGCCGCTCCGGGAACACCTTGCCGATGCCGCGCGGCTCGCTCTTCGAACTGTAGCTCCAGGTGTCGCCGGTCTTTTCGAGCTTCAGGGTCGAGACCGCGACGTTCACCCCGTGCCAGACCCACGCGTAGCTGGCCTCGAAGGGCTTGAGCTCATCGGCGGCAGCGACGTGTACCAGCGCGATTGACAGCCCCGCGATCAGTGCGAGCGTTGGGCACGGCGCCCGGCGCTTGAGGCGAGGCGGCTCAGCTGCGTGCTGCGGCACGGAAATCCTCCACCATGGGCGCGTCCAGGCGCCGCCCGTCGAGCCATGCGGCGCCCTCGCGCCATGCGAGACGCCGCTGCGCGCACCACGCGAGCACGCGCGGATAAATGATGTGCTCGGTGGCCTGAACGCGCGCTGACAGCGTGGCTTCGGTGTCGCCGGGCTCCACCGCGACCTTGGACTGCAGCACGACCGGCCCGCCGTCGAGCTCCGCGGTCACGAAATGCACGCTGGCGCCATGCTGGGTATCGCCTGCCTCGAGCACGCGGGCGTGGGTATGCAGGCCGCGGTACGCCGGCAGGAGCGAGGGGTGGATGTTGAGCATCCTGCCGAGGTGGTGATCGACAAACCGCCCCGACAGAATGCGCATGAAACCCGCGAGCGCAATCATGTCCGGCCGATGCGCCTCGAGCGCTCCCGCCAGCGAGGGCTCGAAGGCGGCGCCGCCTCCGGCCCGCGGCGGCAGCACGGTGGCGGTCTCGATGCCCAGCGCGGCGGCGCCGGCGAGACCTGCCGCGTCGGCGCGATCGGAGATCACCACGGCGACCCGCGCGGCAATGCTGCCCGCGAGGCACGCGCGCGCGATGGCGATCATGTTCGAGCCGCGGCCGGAAATGAGGATGGCGAGCCTGAACGGCGTGCCGGCGCTCATTCGTGGATTAACACACCGCGCCCGCCGGCGCGGACTTCACCGATGACCTGGGCCGTTTCCCCGCGCGCCGCGAGGAATTCCACCGCCGCCGCGGCGCGCTCGGGCGGCACGATCACGACCATGCCGACCCCACAGTTGAAAGTGCGGTACATCTGCGCAGGCTCGATGCGACCGGCACTTTGCAGCCAATCGAACACCGGATCGCGGTGCCAGCTGCGGCGTTCCAGCACCGCCTCGAGCCCCTCGGGCAGTACCCGCGGCAGGTTGTCGCTCAAACCTCCCCCGGTGATATGTGCCATGCCGTGCACGGGCATCGCCTGCAGCAGCGCGAGCAGCGGCTTCACGTAGATCCGTGTCGGCGTGAGCAGCCGATCGATGAGATTGCGCCCCTCGAGGTCGGTGGTGGCAGTCGCGCCGGCGCTCGCCAGCAGCTTGCGGATGAGCGAATAGCCGTTGGAATGCGGCCCGGACGAGGCGAGGCCGATGATCGCATCCCCGGCGCTCACCCGCGCACCGTCGATGATCGCGTCGCGCTCCACGACGCCGACGCAGAATCCGGCGAGATCGTAATCCTCGCCCTGGTACATGCCGGGCATCTCCGCGGTCTCGCCTCCGACCAGCGCGGCGCCCGCCTGCACACAGCCCTCCACGATCCCGCGCACCACCGCCTCGGCGACCGCCACGCGCAGCTTGCCGGTAGCGTAGTAGTCGAGGAAGAACAGCGGCTCGGCGCCCTGCACCACGACGTCGTTGGCGCACATCGCCACCAGATCGATGCCGATCGTGTCGTGGCGGCCGGTGTCGATCGCGAGCCGCAGCTTCGTGCCCACGCCGTCGGTGCCCGAGACCAGCACCGGGCGCCGGTAGCCGGGTGGCAGCTCGACCAGCGCCGCAAAGCCGCCGATGCCGGCGAGCACTTCGCGCCGCTGCGCGCGGCGCACCAGCGGTTTGATGCGTTCAACGAGCTCATCGCCGGCGTCCATGTCGACGCCCGCATCGCGATAGGTGATGCCGGGGCCTTCTGTCATGAGTCTTGAAACGATGCGGGCGGGCCGCCGTGTGGCGCCGGGGCGTATGGTATTGTACCTGTCGTCTCGCGCTGTGGCGCGTGCGATCCAGACCATGCCGCGACCGGGCCCAAAATCAACCACCGCGAACCGGCGCGTGCGCGCACTTCTCGCGGGCCTGTGCGCTCTGTACTGCGTGCTGCCGCTGTCGTCGTGGGCGGGACGGCCGGTGCGGGTTTACGAAGTCG
>VBNP01000145.1 GCA_005877965.1 Gammaproteobacteria bacterium
CGACGCAGGGCAGCGGAGCGGATGTCATTCTCGACATGGTGGGCGGGGACTACCTGGCCCGCAACGTGGCCGCCGCTGCGCTCGAGGGACGGATCGCGCTCATTGCCACGCAGGGCGGCGCCAAGGCGGAGCTCGATCTGCGGCAGCTCATGGCGAAGCGCCTCACGGTCACCGCCTCGACCCTGCGGTCCCAGCCGGTAGAGAACAAGGGCCGCATTGCGAGCGCGCTGCGGGAAAACGTGTGGCCGCTGTTCGCCTCGCGCGGGCTGAAGCCCGTGATCCACTCGCGCTTCCCGCTCGCCGATGCGGCGCTCGCCCACCAGCTGATGGAATCCGACCTGCACATCGGCAAGATCGTTCTGGTCGTGTGAGGGGAGCGATGCGCGCAGCGCCGCCGCTTCAGGCCGCCACGGCGGTGCGGCTGGCCCGCGCCGGTTGCCGGAAGTGTGAACTGCGACGGCGGCACAGTGGAAATTCGCCAGAACGTCACGGAATTGCCGTACCCTTCGGCGCCAGCCTGGCATAACGATCGAAGGACAGACTCGCTCAAACGTCGAAGGAGAGCGCCCGGATGAGTCTCTTGCCCTATGGCCTGATCGAGCTGCCCGTGTGGGGCTATGCGCTGGTGACCTTCGTCACCATCCAGACGATGTTTCTCGGGGTGACGCTGTACCTGCACCGTGATCAGTCCCACGGCGGCCTCATCCTGCACCCCTCGCTGCGGCACCTGTTCCGCTTCTGGCTGTGGTTCAGCTCCGGGGCGATCACCAAGGAATGGGTCGCGGTCCACCGCCGCCACCATGCGCACGCCGATCAGCCGGGCGATCCGCACAGTCCCGTGGTGTTTGGTTTGCGGCGCGTGCTGTTCGAGGGCTATGAACTGTACGGCGTCGCGGCGCACGATGCCGAGACGCTGAAGAACTACGGGCGCGGCACGCCGCAGGACTGGGTCGAACGGCGCCTGTACAGCGCTTACCCGCGCCTCGGCCTGGTGGTGTTCGTCGCTGCGCACCTGCTGCTGTTCGGTGTTGCGGGCATCGTCATGATCGCCGTGCACCTGGTGGCGCAGCCGTTCTTCGCCGGCGGCGTCATCAACGGCCTCGGCCACGCGGTCGGTTACCGCAGCTTCGAGATGCCGTCCACCGCGACCAACCTCGTGCCCTGGGCGCTGCTGCTCGGTGGCGAGGAGCTGCACAACAATCACCACGCGTTCCCGCGCTCCGCCCGCTTCGCGGTGCAGCGCTGGGAGATCGACATCGGCTGGCTGTGGATACGCCTGTTCGGCGCCCTGGGGTTGGCGCGCGTGCGCTGGGTCGCTCCGCGTCCGCAATTCGAGCGCCGGCGGCGCGACCTGGACGCCGACACCGTGAACGCGCTGTTCACCCATCGCATGCACGTGCTGCGCGACTACGCGCGTCGCGTGGTGCTGCCGGTGTGCCGTGAGCTGGCGCGGCGCGAGCCTCATGGCTCGCTGTCGGTGATCGCGCCGAAGCTGCTGGTGCGGCATCCGACGCTGCTGGCCGAGGAGGCGCGCCGCAGGCTGCGCGAGCTGCTCGAGCGGCACGAGGTGTTGCGCCGGGTGGTCGAGTACCGCGACAGCCTGCAAGCTCTGTGGAACGGGACGGCGGCGAATCCGGCCCGCGCCGTGGCGCAGCTGCGTGAGTGGTGCAGCCGCGCCGAGGGCAGCGGCATCCGCGCGCTGCGCGACTTCGCGCAAGGCCTGCCTGCCTACGCGCGCGGCTAGCCGTAAGCGCGCCCCTCGAAGGCTACCTGACCGGAAGACTCGTCGCGCGCGTGACCGTGCGCATGGCGAAGCTCGAGTGCACGCGGGCGACGCTCGGCAGGCGCGTGAGATGCTGGTTGTGAATGCGCTCGAAGTCCGCCATGTCCGCGACGACCAGGCGCAGCAGGTAGTCATGCTCGCCGGTCATGAGATAGCACTCCATGACCTCCGGCACCTTGCGCACCGCGCTCTCGAAGGCCTCCAGTCCCG
Source organism: Gammaproteobacteria bacterium (assembly GCA_005877965.1). Lineage (GTDB taxonomy): Bacteria > Pseudomonadota > Gammaproteobacteria > Steroidobacterales > Steroidobacteraceae > 13-2-20CM-66-19. The sequence goes on from VBNP01000145.1 coordinate 1,994, forward strand.
GCTGGCTCTGGCGATCGAGCGTGATGCTCACGAATACATTCACCGGGAAGCCGGCCTTGTGCTGATCGATCAGCGCGGTGTAGCCCTCGATGAGTCCGGATTCCTCGAGCGCGCGTACGCGCCGCAGGCAGGCCGATTCGGACAGACTCACCTTCCCCGCGAGCAGCGTGTTGGTGATGCGGGCGTCCTGCTGCAGCAGGCGCAGAATGGCGCGATCGTAGCGGTCAAGATCCATGCGCGCAAAATTCCTTCACGAAAGGGCCGGTGCACCGCAGATTCTGCCACAGCCGGCGGGCCCGGACCCTGGATTTAGCAAGAGTCTCCGCGCGCTGACACCTAATCTGGCAGCCGGTCAGGCAGAGGAGACAGCCATGCGCGTCGGGGTTCCGCGGGAGATCAAGGTTCATGAATACCGCGTCGGACTGGTGCCGGCGGGAGTGCGCGAGCTGACGACCGCCGGGCACGAAGTGCTCGTCGAGAGCGGTGCCGGCACCGGCATCGGCGTCGATGACGCCCAGTTCCGGGCCGCCGGGGCGGCGATCGCCGCGCAGGCCGGCGAAGTCTTCGAGCGGGCCGACCTGGTGATCAAGGTCAAGGAGCCGCAACCGGCCGAGTGCGAGATGCTGCGCCAGGGCCAGGTGTTGTTCACGTACCTGCACCTGGCCGCAGACCCGGTGCAGGCACGGGGTCTGATGAAATCCGGCGTCACCGCCATCGCTTACGAGACGGTTACGGCGCCCAACGGCTCGCTGCCGCTGCTCACGCCCATGAGCGAAGTGGCCGGCCGGATGTCGATCCAGGTGGGAGCGGCGAGCCTGCAGAAGGCCAATGGCGGCTTCGGCATCCTGCTCGGGGGGGTGCCGGGCGTACCGCCGGCGAAAGTCGTGATCCTCGGCGGTGGCGTCGCGGGGACCCACGCGGCGGAGATGGCCGTCGGCCTGCGCGCCGACGTCACGGTGGTCGACCGCTCGGTCGATCGCCTGCGCGAGCTGTCGTCCCTGTTCGGCTCGGCGCTGCGCACGGAGTACTCGACCACCGCGACCATCGAGCGGCTGGTGCGCGATGCGGACCTCGTCGTCGGGGCGGTGCTGGTCGCCGGAGCCGCCGCGCCCAAACTCCTCACGCGCGCCATGATCGCGAGCATGAAATCCGGCGCGGTGCTGGTCGATATCTCCATCGACCAGGGTGGCTGCTTCGAGACCAGCCGGCCCACGACCCACGCGGACCCGACCTTCGTGGTGGACGGCGTCATCCACTACTGTGTCGCCAATATGCCCGGCGCGGTTCCCCGCACCTCGACGCTCGCGCTCACCAACGCCACGCTCCCTTACGTGCGCGCGCTGGCGGACCTGGGTTGGCAGGCGGCCCTCAGGCGCGACCCGGGACTCGCCGCCGGTCTCAACGTGCACGCGGGAGAAATCACGCACGAGGTGGTCGCGAAGGCGCTGGGCCTGAAGGCGCGAGCGGGCGTCCGCTAGTCGCAGTCCGCGAGTTGCGCCGGGTGGCGCGGGCGGACTCCCTACAAAGGGAGGTGGTCCCGTGCGCCGCGTGCCGCTACGCTACGCGCGCGTTGCTACACTTTCGGAGGTTCCCGTGATCAAGACTTCGCTGGCGGCCGCCATGCTGACGCTCGTGGCAGGTGCCGTGCTTGCCGCGCCCGAGACCTACCAGATCGACCCGGCCCACACCTATCCGAGCTTCGAGACGGATCACTTCGGCGGGATGTCGGTGTGGCGCGGCAAGTTCGACAAGACCTCCGGGACCATCGTGCTCGACAAGGAGAAGGGGACCGGAACCGTCGAGGTGACCGTGGACGCCGCATCGATCGATTTCGGCCACGCCAAGCTCAATGAGCACACCAAGTCCGCCGAGATGCTCGACGTCGGGAAGTACCCCACCGCGACCTACAAGGGCACGCTCACCGGCTTCAAGAACGGCGTGCCGACCGGGGTTGACGGGCAGTTCACGCTGCATGGCGTGACCCATCCACTGAAGCTGACGATCAATCAGTTCAAGTGCATGACCTACCCGGACAAGAAAGAGCACTGCGGCGCCGATGCCTCGGCGACCTTCAACCGCGCCGATTACGGCATCAGCTACGGCGACAAGTACGGCTTCAAGATGGATGTGAAGCTCGCGATCCAGGTGGAAGGGGCGCGCGGCAGTTGAGGCGCCGCGCGCGCCGGGGCCGTCAGTTGATCCGGGACACGACCTCACTGGCGATCGCCAGCGAGGCCGTGAGGCCCGGGGACTCGATTCCAAACAGGTTGATCACCGCCGGCACACCGTGGAGGCGCGCATCGTCGATGCGAAAGTCCGCGGCCGGCTCACCGGGGCCGGAGATCTTCGGGCGCACGCCGGCGTAGGCGGGCTGCAGCGCCCCATCCCCGAGCTCGGGCCAGTAGCGGCGGATGGCCGCGTAGAACGCGGCGGCGCGTGCTGCGTCCACGGCGTATTCGCACCCCTCGATCCACTGCACGTCCGGTCCGAAGCGCGCCCGCCCCGCGAGGTCGAGGCTGAGGTGTATGCCGAGTCCGTCCGCTTCGGGCAGCGGGTAGATCAGTCGCTGAAACGGTGCGCGCGTGTTCAGCGTGAAGTAGCTGCCCTTGGCAAAGTAGGCCACCGGGATGTGCGGCGGCGGGAACCCCTCCATCAGGTGCGCCACCGCCGGCGCCTGCACGCCCGCGCAGTTGACGAGCGTGCGGGCACGCAGCGCGGGTTCGGCGCCATTCACGCCGATGAGCACCGAGCGCTCCTCGAGCACCACACGCGTGAGGGCACTCGCGCACGCGAGCGTGGCGCCGTGTCGCTGCGCCTCCCCGAGGAGCGCCAGCATCAGACCGTGCGAATCGATGATGCCGGTGAGCGGCGAATGCAGCGCCCCGGCACAGGCGAGATGCGGCTCGAGCGCCCGAGCCCCGGGGCGGTCCAGGAGTGCCAGTTCCACGCCGTTGGCGCGGGACGTGGCGGCAATCCGGGTCAGCTCGGGAAGCTCGGCCTCGGTGGTGGCGACGATGAGCTTGCCGCAGCGGCGGTGGGCGATGGCGCGCTCGCGGCAGAACTCGTACAGGCGCTCGCGGCCGGCGACGCACAGGCGTGCCTTGAGCGAGCCGCGCGGACAGTAGATGCCGGCGTGGATCACCTCGCTGTTGCGCGAGCTCGCGCCGGTGCCGAAGCGCCCGGCGGCTTCGAGGATCAGGACCTCGCGCCCCTGCAGCGCGAGTTCCCGCGCGACCGCAAGGCCGACGACGCCCGCCCCGACCACGACCGCATCCGCATTGTCCATTGAGCGCGAGTGTAGCGGCAGGTGCCTCGGGCAGTGTGACCGCGCTCGCGCCGCGCGCGCCGGGTCGTACAATGCGCGCATTGGCGCCGTCGCTCGTCGGAGAAACAAGTGCCCGCCGTGAATTATCGCCTGGAAGGCGAGGTCGCCGTACTGACGATCGCCAATCCGCCGGTGAACGCCCTGAGCCTCGCGGTGCGCGAAGGACTGCAGCGGGGGCTGCAACGCGCCGCACAGGAGCCCGCGGTGAAGGCCGTGGTCGTGACGGGCGCCGAGGGCACGTTCAGCGCCGGTGCGGACATCAATGAGGTGGCCTCGGGCCTGGTGCTCAAATCGCCCGTCACGCGCGAGCTGCAGGCGCAGATGGAGGCGGCGGCGAAACCGATCGTGGCCGCGATCGAGGGCGTGGCTCTCGGCGGTGGTTTTGAGCTCGCGCTCGCCTGCCACTGGCGGGTGGCCGCCGCGAGCGCCAGGGTCGGCCTGCCGGAGGTGAAGCTCGGACTGATCCCGGGCGCGGGCGGCACGCAACGCTTCACACGCCTCGCAGGGCCGCAGGCCGCACTGGAAGCCATCACCTCCGGTGCTCACCTGCCCGCCTCGCGCGCGCTCGAGCTGGGACTGGTGGACGAGCTCGCGGAGCCGGCACTGGCCGGCGCGCTCGCGCTCGCCCGGCAGGCCGCGGCGCAACGGCGGCCGCTACGGATCACGAGCGAGGTAAGCGAGCGCATTCGCGACGTGAGTCCGGAGCTGTTCGCTGCGTTTCGCCGCAAGCTCGAGCCGAAGGCGCGCGGGCAACTCGCACCCTGGAGAATCGTCGACAGCATCGAGGCCGCCTGCACACTGCCGAAAGAGGCGGCGTTCGCGCGCGAACGCGAGTATTTCATCGAGTGCCGCGACAGTCCGCAGCGCCAGGCGCTGGTGCATGTTTTTTTTGCCGAGCGCGAGGCGCGCCGGATTCCCGGCCTGGGTGCTGAGGTGAGCGCGCTGCCGATCCGAGGCGCCGCGGTGGTCGGCGCCGGCACCATGGGCGCCGGCATCGCCATGACATTCGCCAACGCCGGCATCCCGGTGTCGGTGCTGGAACTGTCGGGCGAGGCGCTCGAGCGCGGCTTGCGCCTCATCCGCAGCCACTACGAGGGGTCGGTGGCGCGCGGCAGCCTGACGCGCGAGCGCGCGCAGCGCTCGCTCGCCCTGATTCACGGCCTCACCGAGTACCCGGCGCTCGGCACCGCGGACATCGTGATCGAGGCGGTGTTCGAAGACATGAAGGTGAAGCAGGAGGTGTTCGCCAGGCTCGACCAGGTGGCCGCCCCGCACGCCATTCTCGCCACCAACACCTCGACCCTCGACATCGACGTGATCGCCGCCAGCACCTCGCGGCCGCAACAGGTGGTGGGCACGCATTTCTTCAGTCCCGCGAACGTCATGAAGCTGCTGGAGAACGTACGCGGCCAACACACCTCGCCGCAGACCCTCGCGACCGTGATGGCGCTCGGCAAGACCCTCGGCAAGATCACGGTACTGGCGGGCAACTGCGACGGCTTCATCGGCAATCGCATGCTGATGTTCTACGGGGCGGAGGCCGAATTCCTGCTCGAAGAGGGGGCTGCGCCGGAGCAGATCGATCGCGTCATCGAGGGGTTCGGTTTTGCGATGGGGCCGCTCGCGATGCGGGACCTGGCCGGGAACGACGTGGGCCTGGCTATCCGCAAGGGCCGCAAGCTTCCGCCGGACGAGCGCCGGTCGCCGATCCTGGAGCGCCTGGTGGGCGAGGGACGCCTGGGTCAGAAGGCGG
>VBNP01000024.1 GCA_005877965.1 Gammaproteobacteria bacterium
CATCCACCGACGCGGCGGCGGCGAGCGGTGCGCCGGACTCGGCGAGTGCGATCTGCAGCAGCGTGGCGAGGGTGCGCTGCAGGCGATCGACTTCCCGCAACGCCGACTCGATCGATTCGTGCACTGCCGGCTCGAGCGCCGGTGAGCGCAACAGCAGCGCGTCCATGCGGGTGCGCAACCGATGCAACGGCGCGCGCAGGTCGTGCGCGGTGCTGTCGAACGTGGCGCGCAGCGTGCCGGCCTGCTCCTCGAGACGATCGAGCACCCGGTTGACCGACATCGCCAGCGCGTCGAACTCGTCATTGGCGCCCGCCACCGGCAGCCGCCGCCCGGTCTCACCCGCCATGATGCGCTGGCAGGTGCGGGTCACCTCGCCCACCCGCCGCGCCAGCTTGTAGCTGAACCAGAAGCCCGCCAGCGCCGCCGCCAGCGTCGACAGGCCGATGCCCGATAGCGCGGCGAAACGGAATTTCTCCGCAAAACGCCGCCCCTGTGAGATATCCGTTCCCACCAGCAGCAGGTCGCCGCCGGGAAGCGTGCGCACCGCGGCGCGTACCGGGTGCACCGCGCGCCGTCCGGGCTCGATGGTGGCGATCTCGAATTCCGGCCAGCGCTCCGCGGGCATGGCGTCGAACGGCCAATGGGTGACGTTGCCGGCGATGCGCTCGAAGTTGGCGTCGGCGATCATGTAGACGGCCCCGAGTCGGCCCCAGCTCTCGATGCGCAGGTTGATCTCGTCGGTGACGCCCGGCACGCCGCTGCGCGCGAACTTCTCCTCGAGGCTCTTGAGCTCGCTGTCGATGATCAGGTCCACCTCGTCGGTGATCAGGCTTTCGGTGAGCAGGTAGGCGCTGCCGAGCGTTACGCTCACCGCGAGCGTCACCAGCAGCGTGTAGCCCACCGACAGGCGGAAGGCCGTGGTATTGAACAGGTCGAGCCGCACGGGCTAGGGGTCGGTGCGCAGCACGTAGCCCGAGCCGCGCACGGTGTGGATCAGCGGGTGGTCGGTGCCGCGATCAATCGCCTGCCGCAGGCGGCTGATGTGTACGTCGATGAGATTGCTCTGCGGGTCGAAGTGCAGATCCCATACGCCCTCGAGCAGCATGGTGCGCGTCACGACCTGTCCGGCGCGACGCATGAGAAATTCCAGCAGCTTAAGTTCCCGCGCCGTGAGCTCCACCTCGCGCCCGCCGCGCGTCACCCGCCGCGCCAGCAGGTCGAACTCGAGGTCCTCCACCTTCAGACGCGTGCTGTGCGCTGCCGCGGCGCGCCGGCGCAGCAGCGCTTCGATACGCGCCAGCAGCTCCGCGAACGCGAACGGCTTGGTGAGATAGTCGTCGCCGCCGGCCTTGAGCCCGCGGATGCGGTCATCGACGCCGCCGAGAGCGGACAGCACCAGCACCGGAGTGAGGATACCCTTGGCCCGCATCAGCTCGATGATCGCAAGCCCGTCGAGGTGCGGCAGCATGCGGTCGGTCACGATGAGGTCGAACTGCCCCTCGGTGGCGCGATTGAGCCCTTCGCGGCCGTCGGCGGCATGATCGACACTGTAGCCGCTCTCGCGCAGGCCCTTGACCAGAAAGCGCGCGGCCTCGCCGTCGTCCTCGATGAGCAATACGTGCACGGGGCGACAGAGTAGGAGCCGGCGCCGCCGCCGCGCAAGAGTCGCCGCGGGTCAGGAGGCGGGGGTGCGGGCGCGTTCGGCGCTTTGCAGTCGCGCGATCAGCGCGCTCAGGAACACCTGGTTGAATCGCAGCTGGCAGGACGCCGAGACCTGCTCCAGCAGCGTCGAGCTCACCTTCAGCACCGTCACCGCCGCGGCCGCGCGGATGGTGGCGGTACGCTTGGAGCCGGGCACGTAGCTCGCCTCGCCGAAGCAGTCGCCGGTATCGAGCGCGCCGACGCGCTGGCTGTGCCGCTCCACCACGCAATTGCCGCTCACCAGGATGTAGAAGCGATCGTCCATCTCGCCTTCCTTGACGATCTCCTCGCCCGCCGCATAGTCCTGCCAGCTGCTGGCGCGCAGCACTTCCCAGATCTCGGCGTGCGAGAACTCATGGAAGAACTTCAGGCGCCGCAATACGCCGAACTGTTCCTGGCGGTCGATGCGCGCGTTGGCTTCGCGCAGCCGCTGGTGCACGCGGGTGAGGTCGGCGGCGAAGTCCAGGCCGCTCTTGCAGCGCTTGGTCGGATCCTTCTGCAGCGCCAGCGCCACCACCGTCTCGAGCTCCTCCGGCACGTCCTTGCGCATCGTGTGGATCGGCGGTGCGGTCGCGTACACGATCTGGTGCAGCAGTTTCTGCAGATTGCCGGCGCGGAACGGGCGCGCGCCGGTGAGCAATTCGTACATCACCGCGCCGAGCGAATACAGATCGGAGCGGTTGGTGAGCTCGGCACTCTGCACCTGCTCCGGAGACATGTACGAGGGGCTGCCGGCGATGCCCTCGATGCGCGAGATGTCCGAATCCGACACCAGCGCGATGCCGAAATCGATGATGCGCACGTCGCTGTCCTGCGTGAGCATGATGTTCGAGGGTTTGACGTCGCGATGGATCACGCCGCGCGAGTGCGCGTAGTGCAGCGCCTTGGCGCACTTGAACATGATCTCGACGGTGTCGTCGATGCGCAGCAGGTTGTCCGGACGGCAGTACGCCGCCAGCGTGCGGGCGCCGTGCACGTGCTCGGTGACGATGTAGCAGTGGCCGTTCTCCTCGCCGGCATCGTAGATGGGCAGGATATGCGGATGCTGCAGCATGCCGACCAGGTGCGCCTCGGAGAGAAACATCTTGCGCGCAATGCGCGCGCGCTCCTCGTCGCCGCCGGTGTCCATGTTGTAGACCTTGATGGCGACGTCGCGGCCGTAGTACGCGTCATGCGACAGGTACACGATGCCGGTGCTGCCGCGGCCCACCTCCTTGACCACCACGTACTTGCCGATCTTGTCCGGCATGCGGCTTACGGGCCTCGCGAGTGGAACGGATTTTGGAACCGAAGTTGACATGGGGCACGGCGCAGGTGCGAAAAGGCGCATCAGGATACGGTCTCGCCCCGCCACGCGACTGTGATGCAAGCCTCACGCGCTCCCGCACGAGCCGACCGCGGCGGCGGCGGCGCAGCGTGCGGGGCTGAAGGGCCGCTCAGCGGAAATGCTGATACCCGGAATGCGAGAACTCCATCACAGTACCGTCGCGTACCACCACCGCGCCGGGGGCGGAGCGCAGCGCGCCGATGCGGCTGTAACCGAAGCGTTGCGGCGGCAGCTCGGTGAGCAGTGCCTGCAGGTTCTCCGCATGCACGGCGAAGCACAGCTCGTAGTCGTCCCCGCCGCTGAGCGCCAGCTCGCGCGCGCGCTCCTCCCCGAGCGTGCGCAGCAGCGCCTCGGACACCGGCACGGCGCCGAAGGAGATCTCGACCCCGGCACCGCTCGCGTCCGCGAGCTTGCCGGCGTCCCCGAGCAGTCCGTCGGATACGTCGATGCAGGCGCTGGCGTGGCGGCGCAGCCGCTCCCCGAGCGCTATGCGCGGCGTCGGCAGCAGGAACCGCTCGCGCAGGTACACCAGCGCGTCGGCGGGCGCGCGCAGCCGCCCCTGCTCGAGAGCCAGCCCCGCAGCCGCATCCCCCGGTGTGCCGGAGACGAACAGCGCATCCCCGGCCCGCCCGCCGCCGCGCCGCAGCGCCTCACCCCGCGGCACCTGTCCGAGCAGCTGCACCGTCACGCACAAAGGACCGCGCGTCGTGTCTCCGCCGACCAGCGCCACCTCGTGCGCACGCGCCAGCGCGCTGAAGCCGGCCGCAAACTCCGCCAGCCAGGCTTCGTCGGCCTCCGGCAGCGTGAGCGCGAGCAGCGCCCACGCCGGGCGGGCCCCCATCGCCGCCAGGTCGCTGAGGTTCACCGCGAGCGAGCGGTGGCCGATGGACGCCGGCGGCGAGCCGGCGGGGAAATGCACGCCCGCGACCAGCGTATCGGTGGTCGCGACGAGTTCGGCGTCGGGGGCGACGGCGAGCAGCGCGGCGTCATCCCCGATGCCGGCGAGCACGTCGGGACGCTGCGCCCCGCAGGCGCGGAAGTACCGCTCGATCAGCGCAGATTCCGACAACGGCATGTGCGCATGCCCGTTCAGTGCTCCGCCGGCCGCAACACGCGCGCGGCGCGATCGAGCACCGCGTTCACGAACTTGTATCCGTCGGTTGCGCCAAAGCGCTTCGCCAGCCCCACCGCCTCGTTGATGGCGACGCGGTACGGCACCTCCGGCCGGGCGCTGAGTTCGTACAGGCCGATGAGCAGGATGGCGTGCTCGATCGGATCGAGGAACCGCGGCTCCCGGTCGGCGAGCGATGCGAGCTGCGTGTCGAGCGCCTCGCGCGCGTGCCACACGCCCTCGATCAGGGCGCGGAAATACTCGCGGTCGGCGCGCGCCATGTCTTCGGCCTCGCCGAACTCCTGCAGCAGGTCCTGCCACGGACAGGCGTTCAGCTGCCAGCGATACAGCGCCTGCAGCGCGAGCTTGCGCGCCACCGTGCGCGTACCGCTGTACTCGCGGGCGCTCTGTGCGCTCACCGGCGCGCACCCCTCACAGGCGCGCCATGAGGCCGGCCATCTCGAGCGCGCTCTCCATCGCCTCGCCGCCCTTGTTTCCGGCCGTGGTCGCGGCCCGTTCCAGCGCCTGCTCGAGGGAGTCCACGGTGAGCACGCCGAAGGCGATCGGCACGCCGGTCTCGAGGCTGGCGAGCTGAAGTCCCCGCGCGCATTCGCCGGCGACATAGTCGAAGTGCGGCGTGTCGCCGCGGATCACGCACCCGAGGGCCACCAGGGCATCGTAACGGCCGCTGCCGGCGAGCTTGCGTGCCACCACCGGCAGCTCGAACGCGCCCGGCACGCGCACCACCGCCAGGTCGGCGGCCGCGCCGCCGCGCTCGAGCCACGCGCCCGTGGCGCCCTTGAGCAGACTCGCCACGATGAGATCGTTGAAGCGCGCCGCGACGATCGCGATCTTGCGCCCGCGAGCACTCACTTCACACTCGATGAGCTGCGCGGCGGTCACCCCTCTTCCCCGACATAACCCTCGACCTCCAGGCCAAAGGCGGAGAGGCCGTGCATCTGTTTGGGTGCCGACAGCACCCGCATGCGCTTCACGCCGAGGTCCTTGAGAATCTGCGCCCCGACGCCGAAGGTGCGCAGCACCACGCCCTCGGCCGCGGCCGCCTCCGGCGCCGGCACCGCCGGGGCGGCGGCGAAGGTGCGCAGCGAATCGGCGAGCTCGCGCGCGGACTCCAGCTGGCGCAGGAGGATGATGACGCCGTTACCCGCCTCGACGATGCGCTGCATGGCCGCCCGCAGCGTCCACGCCCGGGTCGCGCCCTGGACGCCGCACAGGTCGCGCAGGGTGTCGGCCAGGTGCACGCGCACCAGCGGAGTCTCCGGGCCGTCGAGCCGGCCGCGGGCGAGCGCCACGTGCACCTCGAGGCTCGCGCGGTCCTGGTAGGCGTACAGGCGGAACTCGCCGAGCTCGGTCTGCACGCTCTGCTCGCTGATGCGCTCCACCGAGCGCTCGGTGCGCAGGCGGTGGCGGATGAGATCGGCGATGGTGCCGATCTTGAGCTGGTGCCGCCGCGCGAATTCCTCGAGCTGCGGCCGGCGCGCCATGCTGCCGTCCTCGTTCATCACCTCGCACAGCACGCCCACCGGCTTCAGTCCCGCCAGGCGGCACAGATCGAGCGCCGCCTCGGTGTGCCCGGCGCGCACCAGCACCCCGCCGCGGCGCGAGCGCAGCGGGAAGATGTGCCCCGGACGGGCAAAATCGGCAGCCAAGGACGCCTCATCCGCGAGCGCGCGGATGGTCGCCGCACGGTCGGCCGACGACACGCCGGTGGTGGTTCCGGCGCGCACATCCACCGACACGGTGAACGCGGTGCGCTGCTGTTCGTCGTTCACCGGCACCATCTGCGGCAGCTCGAGACGTGCCAGGCGCTGCTCTTCCATCGGCACACAGATGATGCCGCTGGTGTGGCGGATCATGAAGGCGACCGCCTCGGGCGTCGCGCGCTCGGCGGCCATGATGAGATCGCCCTCGTTCTCGCGATCCTCGTCGTCCATGACGACGACCATCCGTCCGGCGCGCAGCTCGGCGAGAATCTCTGCCACGGAATTGAGCGCCGGCGCCTGGGGTGCGGCTGCGCCCTTACCGGTCAGCGACAGGACTTTGGACATGGTGCGCGGTCGGGTGGTACGGCAGGTCAGTATACCCGAGCCCCCGCCGCCCCCGCGCGCACCAACTCATGGCCCGCCAGGGCGCGGTCGCGCGCGGCAACAACGACATCAGGTCGCCGGCAGTGCCAGCAGCCGCGCCAGATAGCGCGCCACCTGGTCGACCTCGAGGTTCACGCGCGCCCCGACCGCCAGAGCGCCGAGCGTGGTAACCGCCTGAGTGTGCGGAATGATGTTGACCGCAAAGCTGCCCGGCGGCACCGCGTTGACGGTCAGGCTCACCCCATCCACGGCGATGGAGCCCTTGGGCGCGACGAAGCGCCCGAGCGCAGCAGGCACAGCGATGCTGAGGCGCAGGGAACGCGCATCGGCTTCGCGGGAGAGCACCTCACCGACACCGTCGATGTGACCCGACACCAGGTGTCCGCCGAGCGCATCCCCGGCCCGCAGCGCCGGCTCGAGATTCACCGCCGCACCGGGCTGCAGTTCACCGAGGGTGGTGAGCGCGAGCGTCTCGCGCGATACGTCGGCGGCGAAGCCGCGCGCCTGCACCGCAATCGCGGTCAGACAGCAACCCTGCACGCAGATACTGTCGCCGACGCGCACCCGCGACAGCTCGAGGTGCTGGGCCGCGATCACCAGGCGCACATCCCCGCCACGCGCTTCCCGCGCCTGTACCGTGCCGATGTCCTGGACGATTCCGGTGAACACAGCAGCTCCCGCGGCCGAAGCTTCAGCCACTCACCGCGAGCGCGGGCTCGACGCGGGGTCGCAGCCGCAGCCGCAGGTCATCACCCAGCTGCCGGGTGCCGGTGAGCGTAAAGGCGTGCGCCTCGTTGAGGGCACGCAGCTCCGGCAGCTCGAAGAGCGGTCGCGCCTTGTCGCCGAGCAGCTTCGGGGCCACGTACAGCAGCAGCTCGTCCACCAGCGACTGTCGCACCAGCTCGCCCGCCAGCGTGGCTCCCGCTTCGACCAGCACCTCGTTGCATTCCAGCTCACCGAGTCTGTCGAGCACCGTGCCGAGCGCCAGCCGCTCGTCAACCACCGGCACGGACTCGATGCGCGCTCCCCGGGCGCTGAGGGACGCGCCCGCGCTCGCATCGTCCAGGGCCGACATCGCCGTCAGGATCAACACCTCCCCGCCCGCGGTGAACAACCGCGCGCCCGGCGGGGTGCGAAGGTGGCGGTCGAGCACCACGCGCAGCGGCTGGCGTGGGCCGTAGCCGGATGAGGCGGCGGGCAGACGCACATCAAGCTGCGGATCATCGGCGAGCACGGTACCGATCCCGGTCAGGAGGGCGGAGCTGCGCGCGCGCCAGCGCTGCACGTCGGCCCGCGCCGCATCGCCCGTGATCCAGCGGCTCGCGCCGCCGGCGAGCGCGCTGCGGCCGTCCAGGCTCATGGCAAGCTTGAGGCGCACCCACGGGCGGCCCTGCTGCATGCGTTTGACGAATCCGCAGTTGAGCTCCAGCGCTTCCCGCTCCAGCAGCCCCGCTTCGACCGTGATACCGGCAGCGCGCAGCGCTTCGGCACCGCGCCCGTTCACCTGCGGGTTAGGATCAGTGGCCGCGTACACGACGCGCGCGACGCCCGCTTGTGTGAGCGCCTCGACGCACGGCGGTGTGCGGCCGTGGTGACAGCACGGCTCGAACGTGACGTAGACCGTCGCGCCCGCCGCTTGCTGCCCGGCGGCCTGCAGCGCCACGACTTCCGCGTGTGCTTCACCGGCGCGCGCATGCCAGCCTTCAGCGACCGTCTGCGTGCCCTGTGCGATCACGCAACCCACGCGCGGGTTCGGGTCGGTGCTCGCGAGCCCGCGCGCGGCCAGGCTGAGCGCGCGCTGCATCGCCAGGCGGTCGTAGTCAGAGAACATGGTCGCGAGAGCTCATCCGCTTGATCAGGCGCCGGTCACTTCTTGCCGTCCGCGCCGGGCGTGGCGTCGTTCGCCGCGCTCTCCGCCGGCAGCAGCGGCAGCTGATCGCGATTGCCCGCGCGCGCCGTTTCGCGCTTGCGCGCGCGCGGCTGCCCGCCGCCGCCGGCCGTAGGGCGGGCGCTGCGCAGGCGCTGGATCTCCTCGTGAAACGCCTCGACGTCCTCGAACTGGCGGTACACGGAGGCGAAGCGCACATAGGCGACCTCGTCGAGATGGCGCAGCTCCTCCATCACCAGCTCACCGATCGCCCGCGAGGATACTTCCCGGTCGCCGAGGCTGCGCACCTTGTGCAGCACGCGACTGAGGGCCTCGTCGATCTGCGCGCGCGGCACCGGGCGCTTTTCCAGCGCCTTCTCCATGCCGGCGCGCAGCTTCGCCTCGTCGAACGCCTCGCGCCCCCGATCGCCCTTGATCACCATCGGCATCAGCAGCTCGGCCGCTTCGAAGGTCGTGAAGCGCTCGCCACACTTCAGGCACTCGCGGCGGCGGCGGATCTGCCGGCCCTCGCCGGCGAGGCGCGAGTCGGTCACCTTGGTCTCGACATGGCCGCAGAAGGGACAGTGCATGCGGCTTGGTTCCGCGCGCAGGCTACGGCCCGTAGACCGGGAAGCGCCCGCACAGCTCGATCACCCGGGGCCGTACGCGCTCGATCACCGCCGGCGCTCCATCCGCGCCCAGCACCTCGGCGATGAAATCCGCCACCTGCTCCACCTCGCGCACCGTGAAGCCGCGCGTAGTGCAGGCGGGCGTGCCGATACGCAGGCCGCTCGCGATCATCGGCGGGCGCGGATCGTTCGGCACGGCGTTCTTGTTCACCGTGATGTAGGCCCGGCCGAGCGCCGCGTCCGCATCCCTGCCGGTGATGTTGCGGTCGACGAGGCTCAACAGGAACAGGTGATTGTCGGTGCCGCCCGAGACGATCTGGTAGCCGTGGTGCGCGAGCCGCGCCGCCATGGCGCGTGCGTTGGCCAGTACCTGGCGCTGGTAGTCGCGGAACTCGGGCTGCAGAGCCTCGAGCAACGCCACCGCCTTGGCGGCGATGACGTGCATCAACGGACCCCCCTGGGTGCCGGGGAACACCAGCGAGTTGAGCTTGCGGGTGATCTGCTCGTTGGCGCGCGCCAGGATCAGCCCGCCGCGCGGGCCGCGCAGCGTCTTGTGAGTCGTGGTCGTCACGACATCGGCATGTGGCAGGGGGTTGGGGTAGATCCCCGCGGCCACCAGGCCCGCGACGTGTGCCATGTCCACCACGAAATACGCGCCGACGCTGCGGGCGATGGCCGCGAAGCGCGCCCAGTCGATGATGCGCGAGTACGCGGAAAAGCCGGCGACGATCATCTTCGGGCGATGCTCCTCGGCGAGGCGCTGCACCTGCTCGTAATCGATCTCGCCGCTGTCGGGACGGATGCCGTACTGCGCGGCGCGGAACAGCTTGCCGGAGAAGTTGACCTTGGCGCCGTGGGTCAGATGACCGCCGTGGTCGAGACTCATGCCGAGAATGGCATCGCCAGGCTGCACCAGCGCGAGGTAGGCGGCCGCATTCGCCTGCGACCCGGAATGCGGCTGCACGTTGGCGTAGTCGGCGCCGAAGAGCTGCTTGGCACGGTCGATCGCCAGCTGCTCGACCACGTCGACGTACTCGCAGCCGCCGTAGTAGCGCCTGCCGGGATAGCCTTCCGCGTACTTGTTGGTGAGCACCGAGCCCTGCGCCTCCAGCACCCGCGGACTCGCGTAGTTCTCGGAGGCGATGAGCTCGACGTGCTCCTCCTGGCGGCGGCGCTCGCCCGCTAGCGCGCGCGACAGTTCGGGATCGAAGCCTTCGATGGTCATGGTCGTCCGGAACATGCGCGGCGCCTTGAATGCGTAAAGAAAAGCGGGGCGCGAATTGTACCGGAACGATGCGGCAGCCGCCTTGGGCTCGCGGCGCGCCGCGCACCGCGGGCGCCGCGCGACCGCCCGCGCGGGCTCTCACGCGTGCAGCCGAGCGCCACGCGCGTGCCTACATCAGGTTTTCGACTACCGCGGTCCAGGCCTGGGCGAGATTGTCGCGGTTGTATCCCCCGCCACCGAGGGCGAGCACCCGGCCGTGACCGAAGCGGTCGGCGAGCGCGGCGAGCTCACGGGCCGCGCGCGCGTGCACGCGCGGCGAGAAGCGCAGGTGGGTGATCGGATCGCCCTCGAGACTGTCGGCGCCGCACTGCAGGATGATGAATTCCGGCGCGAACTTCTCCAGGTGCGCCGTGACGTGCGGCCAGACGCGGGCGAACACCTCGTCGTCCGCGCCCGGCGGCAGCGGCACGTTGAGCTTGGTGCCCTCGGCAGCCCCGCGCCCCCGCTCCTCGAGTGTGCCGGTGCCGGGATACAGGTAGCGCCCGTCCTCGTGCAGGTCGGCGAACACCACCGCGGCATCCTCCTCGAAGGCGTAGAACACGCCGTCGCCGTGATGCGCGTCGATGTCGACGTAGCCGACGCGCCGCAGTCCCGCACGCTTGAGCAACTCGATGGCCACGCCGCAGTCATTGAACACGCAGAAGCCGGCGGCACGATCGCGCGCCGCGTGGTGCAGTCCCGCGATGGGCACGAAGCCGCGCCGGCATTCGCCCTGCATGATCGCATCCATGGCGCTCAAGGTGGCGCCGACCACGCACGCGGCCGCTTCGTACACGCCGCGGAACGCCGGCGTGTCGCCGGCATCGAGAAAGCCGCACCCGCTCTGCGAGCGCTCCCGCACGAACTCGAGATACGCGGGGCTGTGGAACGCGCACAGTTCCTCGTCCGAGGCCATGCGCGGCTCGAGCTGCTGCACGCGCTTGTCCAGACCGCGTGCCTGGTACTCGCGCACAAAGGCCGCGAGACGGTCCGGCCCGAATGGATGGCCGTCGCCGAATCCGTAGCGAGCCAGGCGCTCGCTGACGACCACAGCCACGCTGCTCATGTCGCTCGTGAGGCTCCCTGAAAGGTGTCCGCAAGCCTAACACAGCGCCGCGCGCCGCGGCCGGCGGGGCATCGCCATCGGCGCCGCCCTCGACCATAATCAATTGCATGGCTCAATACATCTACACCATGAACCGTGTGTCGAAGGTGGTGCCGCCCAAGCGGGTCATCCTGCGCGACATCAGCCTGTCGTTCTTTCCGGGCGCGAAGATCGGCGTGCTGGGGCTGAACGGCTCGGGAAAATCCTCGCTGCTGAAGATCATGGGCGGCATCGACACGAGCTTCGACGGCGAAGCGCGCCCGCAGGGCGGCATCCGCATCGGCTTCCTGCCGCAGGAGCCGCAGCTGGACGCGGCGCTCGACGTGCGCAGCACCGTGATGGAGGGCGTCGGGGAGACCTTCCGGCAGCTGCAGGAGTTCAACCACATCAGCGAGCGGTTCGCACAGCCCATGGCGGACGAGGAAATGAACGCGCTGCTGGCGCGCCAGGCGCAGCTGCAGGACGCGATTGATGCCGCGCAGGGGTGGGAACTGGAGCGCAAGCTCGAGATCGCCGCGGACGCGCTGCGCCTGCCGCCCTGGGAGGCGCGCATCGCCACGCTCTCGGGCGGGGAGCGGCGGCGCGTGGCGCTGTGCCGGCTGCTGCTGTCGGCGCCGGACATGCTGCTGCTCGATGAGCCCACCAATCATCTGGATGCGGAGTCGATCGCCTGGCTCGAGCGCTACCTGGAGGAGTACCCGAGCACGGTGATCGCGGTCACGCATGATCGCTACTTCCTCGATAACGTCGCGCAATGGATCCTCGAGCTGGACCGCGGCTACGGTATCCCGTGGCACGGCAACTACTCCTCGTGGCTCGAGCAGAAGGAGCAGCGCCTGGCGCTCGAGGAGCGTGAGCGCGAGGCGCTGCGCAAGACCCTCGCCCACGAGCTGGAGTGGGTGCGGCAGAACCCGAAGGCGCGCCAGGCCAAGAGCAAGGCCCGGCTTGAGCGCTACGAGGAGCTCGCCTCGCGCGAATTCCAGGAGCGCCACGAAACCAACGAGATCTACATTCCGCCCGGGGAGCGTCTCGGGGATCTGGTGATCGCGGTGTCCGGCCTGCGCAAGGGCTACGGCGATCGGCTGTTGATCGATGACCTCAGCTTCAGCCTGCCGCGCGGCGGCATCGTCGGCATCATCGGCCCGAACGGGGCCGGCAAGACCACCCTGTTCCGCATGCTCACCGGCGCCGAGAAGCCCGACGCCGGCGAGATCCGCCTGGGCGGGAGCGTGCGCCTGGCATACGTCGATCAGTCGCGCCAGACGCTCGATGACCGCAAGAGCGTGTGGCAGGAGATCTCCGGCGGGCTCGACATGATCAAGGTCGGCGCCTACGAGACGCCCTCGCGCGCCTACGTGGGACGCTTCAACTTCCGGGGCACGCAGCAACAGCAGCTGATCGGCGAGCTCTCCGGCGGCGAGCGCAACCGCGTGCACCTCGCCAAGGTACTGCGCTCGGGCGGCAACCTGCTGCTGCTGGATGAACCCACCAATGACCTTGACGTCGAGACGCTGCGCGCGCTCGAGGAGGCGCTGCTGAACTTTCCCGGCTGCGCGGTGGTGATCTCCCACGACCGCTGGTTCCTCGACCGCATCGCCACCCACATCCTCGCCTTCGAGAGCGACTCGCAGGTGATGTGGTTCGAAGGCAATTATCAGGAGTACGTCGAGGACTACCGGCGACGCAAGGGCGAAGACGCCCTGCAACCGCATCGCATCAGGTACAAGCCGCTGACACGCTGAACGGACGCCCGAGCCTTGTCTGCCACGACCGCAGCGCCGACGCCAGCTCGCGAGGAGCGAACGCTGTGGCGCTGGGTCGGGCCGCTCGCGACGCTGCTGGTGTTTGCCGGCGTGGTGCTGGTGCTGCATCACCAGCTGGCACGGCTGCACGTCAGCAAGGTATTGGAGCACCTGCACGCCATCCCGCGTGCGCAGGTGCTGGCCGCGCTCGGGTTCACGGCGCTCAGCTACTGGCTGCTGACCACTTACGAAGTGCTGGCGCTGCGCTACCTGCGGCGGGCGATCCCCTACTCACGCATCCTGTTCACCTCGTTCATCGCCTACTCCTTCGGGCACACGCTCGGGTTCGCCGCCTTCACCGGAGCGGCGATCCGCTTCCGCCTCTACGCGACCGCCGGCATTACCGCCGTCGACGTGGCGACCATCTCCGCATTCTGCAGTCTGTCGCTCGGAATCGGGCTGGCGACGGTCGGCGGCCTGTCGCTGTTCTTCGCGCCCGCGTACGCCGCCAGGGTGCTGCACCTGCATCACGACTGGTCGGTGCTGGTGGGCACGCTGCTGCTGGGTGCGGTGGGCGCCTATGCACTGTGGGGGTGTCGCGCGCGCGGCACGCTCGAGATCCGCGGCTGGGCGCTGCGCGCCCCGGGAGCGGCGATCGGACTCACGCAGATCGCACTCTCGGTCATGGACCTGTCGCTGTCCTCGGCGGTGTTGTGGTGGCTGCTGCCGCCGCAGACGCACATCGGCTTCGTCACCTTCCTCGGCGTGTACGCCGCCGCGGTGATCGCCGGCATCGTGAGCCACGTGCCCGGCGGGGTGGGCGTCTTCGAGGCCGTGATGCTGTTCGCCCTGCCCGGCGTGCCCGCGGACGCGCTGCTCGGCTCGCTGCTCGCCTACCGCGGCGTGTACTACCTGGTGCCGCTGCTGTGCGGCACGCTGCTGTTCGCCAGCAAGGAACTGTCGGCGCAGCGCCCGGCGCTCGCCCGGGCGCAGGAGCTGGCGAGCCTGTACATCGCACCCGTGGTGCCGCAGATCGCCGGCGCCCTCACGTTCCTCGCCGGGGCGCTGCTGCTGTTCTCCGGCGCCACGCCGGCGATCGACGAGCGGCTCGCGTTCCTCGACCGGTTCCTGCCGCTCGCGGTGCTGGAGGTGTCGCACCTCGGCGCGAGTCTCGTGGGCCTGGGGCTGCTGGTGCTGTCGCGCGCGCTGTTCCGCCGCGTGCAGGCGGCCTACCACATTTCGGTGTGGTTGCTGCTCGCGGGCATGTTCGCCTCGCTCCTGAAGGGGCTCGATTTCGAGGAAGCGATCCTGCTCGCCCCGGTCCTCGGCGTGCTCATGCTCGGGCGCCGCGCCTTCTACCGCCCTACCGCGATTCTCTCCGAGCGCTTCACCCCGGTGTGGGTGGTGAGCATCGCCGGCGTGATCGTCATGGCGGTGTGGATCGGCATCGTCTCGCACCGGCACGTGGGCTACTCCGATGAGCTGTGGTGGACCTTCGCCCTGTACGGTAACGCCCCGCGCATGCTGCGCGCCTCGCTCGCGGTGATCGTGCTGGGCAGCGCCTACGTGCTGCTCAACATGCTGCGCCCGGCGCGCCCCGAGCCCGCGGTCGCGGGACCGGAGGAACTGGCGCGGGCGCGCGCACTGATCGCCGGCGCGGACGCCACGCTGGCGAACGCCGCGCTGACCGGCGACAAGCGCCTGCTGTTCAGCGACGCCGGCGATGCCTTCGTGATGTACCAGATCGCCGGCCGCAGCTGGATCGCGCTCGGCGATCCGGTGGGCTCGAAGGCCGGCGCCGAGGAGCTGGTGTGGCGCCTGCGCGAGATCTCCGACCACCACGGCGGCCAGACCGTGTTCTACCAGGTGGGCGCCGAGCGCCTCGCGCTGTACGTGGACCTCGGGCTCGCGGCGCTGAAGATCGGCGAGGAGGCGCGCGTGCCGCTCGAGGAGTTCTCGCTCGAGGGTGCGGCGCGCGCCGAGCTGCGGCAAGCGCACCGCCGCGCGCAGCGCGACGGCGCCACCTTCGAGGTGCTGCCGCCGCAGGGAACCGCGGCGCTCATGCCGGCACTGCAGCGGATATCGGCTGCCTGGCTCGCGAGCAAATCGACCGGCGAGAAGCGCTTTTCCGTGGGGGCGTTCTCACCGCAGTACCTGCGGCAGTTCCCGGTGGCCGTGGTGCGCTGCGCCGAAGCTCCGGCGGCGTTCGCGAACCTGTGGACCACGGGAACCAGGGCCGAGCTGTCGGTGGACCTGATGCGCTTCGGGCCCGACGCGCCGCGCGGTGCCATGGATTACCTGTTCATCGAGCTGATGCTGTGGGGGCGACAGGCGGGCTTCCGCTCATTCAATCTCGGTATGGCGCCGTTGTCGGGCCTCGAAGCCCATCCGCTCGCACCCGCGTGGCACCGGGTCGGCAACTTCATCTTCCGCCACGGTGAGCACTTCTATAACTTCGAAGGCCTGCGGCGCTACAAGGCGAAATTCGATCCGACCTGGGAACCGCGCTACCTGGTGGCGCGGGGCGGCATCGCCTTACCGAGGGTGCTCATCGATGTGTCGGTGCTGATCGCCGGTGGCATGAAGGAGTTGTTCGCCAGATGATCGCACCGGCGCCGGTCGCCGCGCGCGCGTGCCGTGCGGGCGCGCTGTCCGCCGGCCTGCTTGCGCTGGGGCTGCTGGCCTGCGGCGCGGCGCACGGCGCCTGCGCGAGCGCCGCCACCACCCCGCCCCCGGTCGGCGCGCGCCCGCACCCGAGGGCCGCCGACCGCGGCTACGCCACGCGCCTGCCGGCCGGGCGCTTCGGCACCGTCACCGTCTACATCCCGGAAGGGCAGCCGCGCAGCGTCGCGATCTTCCTCTCCGGTGATGGCGGCTGGGAGCTGGGCGTGATCAGCATGGCGCGCGCGCTCACCGGACTGGGTGCGGTCGTGATCGGAGCCGACATCCGCCGCTACCTCGGCAGCCTGAAGCAAGCGGCGCAGCGCGCCGGCGCGCCCTGTCAGATGATCGCGGCGGATTTCGAAGCCCTGAGCCACCAGGTGCAGAAGGAAATCGGCATGAGCGAGTACCATGTGCCGGTGCTGATCGGGTACTCCTCCGGCGCGACCGTGGTGTACGCAGCATTGGTGCAATCGCCACCCGGGACCTTCGCCGGCGCGCTGAGCCTCGGCTTCTGCGCCGATCAGGATTTCGCCGCAGCGTCGCTGTGTCCGGGCGCCGGGCTTCACTACACCCGCAACCCGCAGCACGAGCTGGTGTTCGAGCCCGCCGGCAGCCTCAAGGAGCCGTGGATCGCGTTGCAGGGACGCAAGGACCAGGTGTGCAGCCCGCAGGCGGTCGATGAGTTCGCGGCGCAGGTGCCGCAGGCACGGGTGGTCAAACTGCCGCTCGTCGGCCACGGCTTCGCGGTCGAGCGCAACTGGATGCCGCAGTTTCGCGACGCCTACGCGGGCCTCACGGCGCGCGCACAGGCCCCGCCGCAGCTCGCGCCCGACATCGAGGACCTGCCGGTGACCGAAGTGCACGCCCGCGGCGACTCGGACGAATTCGCGCTGCTGCTCACCGGGGATGGCGGCTGGGCGGGGCTCGATCAGGAGCTCGCCGCGCGCCTGGCAGCGAGCGGCGTGCCGACCGTGGGACTGAACTCGCTGAAGTATTTCTGGACCGAGCGCACCCCGGATGCGACCGCGCGCGACGTGGCGCGCGTGCTGCGCCACTACTTCGCGGCCTGGAACGCTCAGCGCGTGCTGCTCATCGGCTACTCGTTCGGCGCCGACGTGCTGCCGTTCGTGGTGAACCGCCTGCCGGCCGACCTGCGTGAGCGCGTGGCGAGCGTCAGCCTGCTGGGGATCGACGCCAACGCCTCCTTCGAGGTGCGCATCAGTGACTGGGTGGGGAGCGACGGCGGCGGTCCGCCCACCGCGCCGGAGCTGGCGGCGCTCACCCACGTGCCGGTGCTGTGCATCTACGGCGAGGGCGAGAGCGACTCGATCTGCCCGCAGTTGTCAGCGGCCGGCATCGCACGCGAGCAGATCGGCAGGGGCCATCACTTCAGCGGCGAGTACGCGACGCTCGCCGACCGCATCCTCGCCGTTGCGCGCAGCGCGCGCCCGTGACATAAGGGGGCCGGGATGGGTAAAACCCTGCACGGCGATCGACGGGCACTCGGGCGCGCGCTGAGGTAACATGCACTGGACGCGGCACACACAACAACACGAGCCGCCGCGCACCGCAATGTCCTTGTACATCGATTCCGCGAGCCATCTGCACCACGACCTGGAGAAGAACCTGGTCGTGACGTGCCCGCATTGCCAGGCGGTTGCCCACATCACCCCGACCGCCGTGCCGCGCTTCGAGGACCTGCAGCTGTACCGCCCGAGCCAGGTGGGTCTGGTGTACCTGTGCGACGCGTGTCACGCGCCGATCTTCCTGCGCTTCAAGGTGCGCGTGTATGGCGCGACGCGCATCGAGCTGTCACCCCAGTTCACCGAGATCGAGCGGGCGCGGGAGAAGTTCAGCTTCGCCTACGTCCCGGAAGACGTGGAGCTGCTGTTCCGCGAGGCGCTCACCTGTTTCTCGCAGGGCGCGTTCAACGCGTTCGCCTCCATGTGCCGCCGCACGGCGCAGGCGATGTTTGCGGACCTGGGCGAGGCCGGCAGGCTGCGCCTGTTCGATGAGTTCAACGCGGTGCGCGAGCTCGCCGACATCGCCCCCGAGATCTTCGCGAAGCTGAAGAGCGTGCTGTTCGGCGCCGAGCTCGACGCGCGCTCCGCACTGCCGCTGCTCGACGGCTACGAGGCCGGGATCATGCTCGAGGTCGCCAAGGACCTGCTGTACGAGGCCTACGTGCGCAAGGGCAAGCTGCAGCAGGCGATCATGGTGCGGCGCTTCTTCCTCGACGAGACCAATCCCAACGTCCCACCCATGGATCAGCGCGCCCAGCTCTCGGCGGGCTGATTCTGCGCCGGCTTTAGTCAGTCCACGAAGCGGCGCGCATTGCGGAACAGGCGCATCCAGCCGCTGTGCTCACCGGCATCGCGCGGTCGCCAGGAATTCTGCACATAGCGGAACGAGCGCTCCGGGTGCGGCATGGTGATGGTCACGCGGCCATCCAGGTTCGACAGCGCTGCGATGCCGAAGGGCGTGCCGCTCGGATTGCCGGGATAGGTGCTGGCGACCCCGCCGTCGTGGTTGACGTAGCGAAACCCCACCAGGCCGCTCGCCGCGCACGCCGCGGCGGCGGCGCTTGATGCGAACTCCGCCCGCCCTTCCCCGTGCGCCACCGCAATGGGCAGAATCGAGCCCGCCATCCCGGCGAGCAGCACCGACGGCGAGCGCAGCACCTCGACCAGCGAGAAGCGTGCCTCGTACTGCTCGCTGCGGTTGCGCACGAAGCGCGGCCAGTGCTGGGTACCGGGGATGAGGCTCCCGAGCGCGGCGAACATCTGGCAGCCGTTGCAGATGCCGAGCGCGAAGCTGTCGGCTCGTGCGAAGAAGCGCTCGAACTGCTCGCGCACCCGCGGGTGGAACAGGATCGACTTGGCCCAGCCCTCGCCCGCTCCCAGCACATCACCGTAGGAGAAGCCGCCGCACGCCACCAGCCCCTTGAATTCGGCGAGCGAGCGGCGGCCGTCGAGCAGGTCGGTCATGTGCACATCGTGCGCGGCGAAGCCGGCGCGCTCGCAAACAGCCGCGGTCTCGGTGTGGCTGTTGACGCCCTGCTCGCGCAGTATGGCGAGCGCCGGGCGAGCGCCGCGCGAGAGGTAGGGGGCGGCGATGTCCTCCTCGGGATCGAAGCTGAGCGAGACCGACAGGCCCGGATCCGATTCCGCGGTGTGCGCGGCGAACTCCTCGTCCGCACACTGCGGCTCATCACGCAGCCGCCGCAGGCGCCACGAGGTTTCGGACCACGCACGCTTCAGATCCGCCCAGGATTCATCGAGCTGCGCCTCGCCGATCTTCATCTGTACGCGCAGCTCACTCACCGGCGCACCCAGGTAGAGCGCGGCATCGGCGAGCTCATGGCGCGCCAGAAGTTCGGCGAACGCCGGCTCATCTCCGGCGAGAATCTGCACCACCACGCCGGGTTCCTCGGAAAACAACTGCGCCAGCGCCGTGCCGCGGCCCGCCGGCAGAGCGATGTCCAGTCCGCAGTGTCCCGCGAACGCCATCTCCAGCAGCGTCACGAACAGCCCGCCGTCGGAGCGGTCGTGATACGCGCGCAGCATCCCCGCGGCGCGCGCTTGCGCGAGCGCCGCCGCCAGGCGCGTGAGCCGCTGCGGCTCGTCCAGGTCCGCCGGCTCCTCGCCGAGCTCGCCGTACACCTGCGCCAGCGCCGAGGCGCCCAGGCGGTTGCGGCCGCCGGCCAGGTCGATGAGCCACAGTGAGGTCGGGCGCTCGTCGAGCTGCAGCGCGGGAGTGAGCGTGCGGCGCACGTCATCCACGGGCGCGAACGCCGACACGATCAGCGACACGGGCGCCACCACGCTCTTCTCGAGGCCGCCCTCGCTCCAGGCGGTCTTCATCGACAACGAATCCTTGCCGACGGGAATCGCGATACCAAGCTGCGGGCACAGCTCCTTGCCCACCGCGCGCACCGTGTCGTAGAGCGCCGCATCCTCGCCGGCTTCACCGCAGGCCGCCATCCAGTTGGCCGACAGGCGGATCTGCGACAGCGAACCGATATCGGCCGCGAGGATGTTGGTGATCGCCTCAGCCACCGCGAGCCGCCCGGACGCCGGCGCATCCAGCACCGCGACCGGGGTGCGCTCGCCCATCGCCAGCGCCTCGCCTGCCGTGCCCTGGTAGTCGGCGATGCTCACCGCCACATCGCTCACCGGTACCTGCCAGGGCCCCACCAGCTGATCGCGGCTGATGAGGCCGCCGACGGTGCGATCGCCGATGCTGATCAGGAAGGTCTTGTCGGCCACCGCCGGCAGGCGCAGCACGCGATAAGCGGCCTCGCGCAGGCCGATGCGCGCGACGTCGAGGCGCCGGCGCCGCACGGGGACGCTGCGCACCTCGCGCGTCAGCCGCGGCGGCTTGCCGAGCAGCATCTCGAGCGGCATGTCGACCGGCTGATCGCCGGACTGCGGATCGCGCACCGTCAGCTGCCCGCTCGCGTCGATCTCGCCGATCACCGCGAACGGGCAGCGCTCGCGCTCGGCGATGGCGGCAAACTGCGGCAGCGCCTGCGGCCCGATGGCGAGCACGTAGCGCTCCTGGGCCTCGTTGCACCACAGCTCCAGCGGCGACATGCCACTTTCCGCGCTCGGAATGGCGCGCAGATCGATGCGCGCGCCGCGGCCGCTGTGGGCCACGGCCTCGGGCACGGCGTTGGAAAGGCCGCCCGCCCCGACGTCATGGATGAGCGCGATGGGATTCTCCTCGCCGAGCGCCCAGCAGCGATCGATGACCTCCTGCGCGCGGCGCTGCATCTCGGCATTGCCCCGCTGCACGGACGCGAAGTCGAGGTCGGCGCTCGAGCTGCCGCTGCCGACCGAGGAGGCGGCACCGCCGCCGAGCCCGATGAGCATGGCCGGTCCGCCGAGCACCACGAGCCTCGCGCCCACGGGCACTTCGGCCTTGTCCACGTGCCCGCGCCGCACATTGCCCAGGCCTCCGGCGATCATGATCGGCTTGTGGTAGCCGCGCACGCGCTCGGGCGGGTCGCCGGCAGCGCGCTGCTCGAAGGTGCGGAAGTAGCCGCACACCGCCGGGCGGCCGAATTCGTTGTTGAACGAGGCGGCGCCGATCGGTCCTTCGAGCATGATGTCGAGCGCGGAGGCGATGCGCGCCGGCGCGCCGAACTCCTGCTCCCAGGGCCGCTCGTAGCCGGGGATGCGCAGGTTCGACACCGAGAAGCCGGTCAGCCCGGCCTTGGGTTTGGCGCCGCGACCGGTGGCGCCCTCGTCGCGAATCTCGCCGCCCGCGCCGGTGGCGGCGCCCGGGAAGGGCGCGATGGCGGTGGGATGATTGTGCGTCTCCACCTTCATGAGAATGTCGATCGGCTCGGTGCTGGCGCGGTAGACACCGGAGTGCGGGTCGGGGAAGTAGCGCGCGCCCGTGGTGCCGGCAATGACCGCGGCGTTGTCGCGGTAGGCGGACAGCACGCCCGCGGGATTGCGGGCGTGGGTGTAGCGGATCATCGCGAACAGCGACTCCTCGCGCGCCTGCCCGTCGATGATCCAGCGCGCGTTGAAGATCTTGTGGCGGCAGTGCTCGGAGTTGGCCTGCGCGAACATCATCAGCTCGACGTCGCTCGGATCGCGCGCGAGGAGCGCGAAGCTCGCCAGCAGGTAGTCGATCTCATCCCTCGACAGCGCCAGCCCGAGCGCGCGGTCCGCCCCTTCCAGCGCCGCGCGGCCCGCAGCCAGCGACACCCGCGCGAGCGGCTGCGGCTGCGCATGCTCGAACAGGCGCGCCGTCTGCGCGCCATCGGAGAGCGCCATCTCGGTCATGCGGTCGAACAGCACCGGCGCGAGGCGCGCGAGCCGCTCGCTCCCCAGCGGCCGGGCGGCACGCACGCGGTACTCGATGCCGCGCTCGATACGCCGCACGCCCGCAAGTCCGCACACCCGCGCGATGTCGGTGGCCTTGCTCGACCAGGGCGAGATCGTGCCGGTGCGCGGCACCACCAGCACGCACTCGCCCGCCGCGTCCGCCGGCGCCTGCGGGCGCGGCCCGTAGGTCAGCAGCTGCGCGAGGACCTCGCGCTCGGGCGCGGACAGCGGTTGCGCGAGCTCGGCGAAGTGCATGAAGTGCGCCACGAGGCCGGTGACCGCCGGCTCGAGCGCGCCCAGGCGATCCAGGAGCTTCGCGATACGGAACGCGGACAGTGCCGGCGGACCGGGAATCTGCAGCATGGACTCAGCGCGCCTCACTTCTTCTCGCCCGGCGGCGTCGAATACATCGGCATCGGGAACTGCGCGACGTTGGCGCCGCCTTCGAGCACCGTGATCTTGGCCGGGCCGTGCTTCTTCACTTCGTCGATGCGCAGGATCGAATGCATGGGCAGAAAAGTGCGCTTCACGCCGGAAAATTCGCCCTTGATGCGCTCCTCCGACGGGTCGAGGACCACCGAGGAACGCTCGCCAAACAGCAGCTCCTCGACCTCTATGAATCCGAACAGCTCTCCGTGACTCACCTTGTGCGCATAGACCTCATAAACCTTGCCCTGATTCACGAACATAATCCGGAAAATGTGACTGGTTGCCATGGCTTGAGCGGGGGTCGCTGCTAGTTTTGACGCTGGCATTATATGTCCGGGGAACCATGCTGAGGCTCCGTATCGTCAGTGATCAGCGCCGTTCGCTCGCGGAGCGCAGCAGCGCGATCTTTTCCGTGGAAGGCGGCACCATCGGCCGCTCCGCCGACAACGACTGGGTGTTGCCGGATCCGCTGCGCTACGTCTCCGCGCACCACGCGCGTGTGCAGTTCCGCGAAGGCCACTTCTATCTGCAGGACGTCAGCACCAACGGCGTGTACGTCAACAACGACATGGAGCCGCTCGCCAAGCGCGGCTCGAGCGGCTATCGGCTAGCCGACGGCGACGTGCTGCGCATGGGCGAGTACCACATCGTCGCAGCGCTCGAGGCGCTCCAGGCTCAGCAAGACGCCGCAGCCGCCGTTCCGACCAGCATTCACACCCTGCGTACCCTCGGGCGCCCGGTGGACGGTGACATCGGCGCGCCGCTCGATCTTCAGGAGCTGCTGCAGCCGGCCAACGACATGGACTCCGTGCTGCCGGTCAACGCCTACGGCCAGGCGGTCGACTCCGGACGGGTGCGCGCGCTCGCCAGGACCCAGGAGGCCGAGCACATGCCGCAGGCGGAGGTCGAGCTTCTGCCGCCGGACAGCCCGGACGCGCAGGCGTTCGGGCGGCGCATGGCGCGCCTCGCCGAGGCGGTCGGACGCGAGCCCAAGAGCGCCGCGAGTGCGATCGCGCTCGAGGACGTGCGCACCGGACTGGACGCCTTCTGCCGTGGCGCCGGCATCGAGCCCGAGCGCTTGCCCGCGGAGGCCCAGGGGCGGCTGCTGCATCTCGCCGGCCGGCTGTTCCGCGAGGCCCTGGTCGGCTTCAAGGATCTGGAGCGCAGCAGGCGTGAAACGCGCAACCGCTATCGCGCCGAATCCCCGTCGCGGGAGCCCGACGACCCGCGTCCGTCGCTGGCAGACTCGATGGTGGAGGAGCTGCTGATCGCGCTGTTCGTGCAGCACGAAGGCCGCCGCCTCGACTCGGTGCAGTGGCTGCGCGAAGCGGTCCTCGAGGCGAAGCTGCACGAGACGGCCACCGCACAGGCGACGCGCGCGGCGTTCGTCGAATTCCTCGGCCGGCTCGACCCGGCGGAGCTGGAAGCGCGCTTCGAGCGCGCCGCACGCCGCGGCAAGGCGCGCTCCGCCGACAAGGCGCAGTACTGGGACCTGTTCACGACGTTCTATCGCAATCTCATCGAGATGCCGGCGGAGCATCTGCCGCACACCTTTGTCGAGGCGTTCGCGGCGGCCTACCGCGAGGTGTTGAAGAAACCGGCACCGTGAGCGGAGTCCGGTACCCCTACTTTCGCATGCAGCTGTGTATGACCGAATGGCGGAGAGGGTGGGATTGTTCGCGGCCGGACGGCCGCTCATCCCTCG
>VBNP01000025.1:0-41228 GCA_005877965.1 Gammaproteobacteria bacterium
CGAAGTCTCGATCGGCGACACCATCAAGGTGGGTCGTCGCGGCTCCCTGAGCGGCCGCCTCACCGTCCACGGCGTGCAGGGGCATGTCGCCTACCCGCAGCTCGCCGAGAACCCGGTGCACACGCTGGCGCCGGCACTGGCGGAGCTCACCGGTCGCGGGTGGGACCAGGGGACCGAGCACTTCCAGCCGACCACCTTCCAGGTCTCCAACCTCAATGCGGGTACCGGTGCCCCGAACGTCATTCCAGGCGAGCTCAAGGCGCGCTTCAACCTGCGCTACTCGCCGGTGCAGACACTGGAGCAGCTCAAGACGACAGTGGAAGAGATCCTGCGCCGCCACCGCGTGCGCTACACGCTGGAGTGGTACGTGTCGGGGGAGCCGTTCTACACCGCGCCCGGCCTGCTGTGCGCGGCGGTGGGGGATGCGGTGGCGCAGGTGACCGGCGCGCGCCCGAAGCTATCCACCGGCGGAGGCACGTCCGACGGACGTTTCATCGCACCGCTCGGAGCGGAAGTGGTCGAGCTCGGCGTGGTGAACGCCTCTATCCACAAGGTCAACGAGTGCGTGCGGCTCGCGGACATCGACGCCCTGCATCGCATGTACGTCAACCTGCTGCGCCGGCTCCTCGCCTGAGATTCGCCGTCACGCCCAAGCCGCCAAGAACCAGCGCCCAGATCAGCACCCACGCCGGCATGGCGAGGCCGAGGAATCGCCAGTTGACCTCGCCGCACTCCCCGCTCCCGGTGAGCACCTTGCGGATCACCTGCCACAGCGGCGTGAACTTCAAGAGCACCGCGAGCGGGGCGCCACAGGACGGCAGGGAGCCGGGCGGCAGGCTCTGCACATACACGTGCCGGGCGGCCACCGCGAGCGTGGCCAGCGCGGCCGCTGCGATCAGCAGCGCATAGCCGAAGGCGCCGCGGCCGCGCGGGTTGTGAAGCGCCGCCGCGAGAAACACCACTCCCAGCAGCGCCATGCCGATGCGCTGGAAGATACACAGCGGGCAGGGATCCAGGCCCAGGTGGAACTGGCTGTACAGGGCGTACGCGAGCAGCCCCGCGCACACGGCAAAGCCTGCGAAATTGACCAGACGGCGATGGGCTCGCACGCGCTTGGCTGGCGCGGCCCTTAGTCGGACGGCGCCGCGGCCGCACCGGCGGCGCGGCCCTCGCGCAGCTCGCGCTCGACGTCATCAAGAGAGGTGTGGCGGATGTCCTTGCCGTGCACCATGTAGATGACGTACTCGCTGATGTTCTTGGCGTGATCCCCGATGCGCTCGAGCGCACGCACCACCCACATGACATCCAGGGCACGGCGGATGGTGCGCGGATCCTCCATCATGAAGGTGATGCTCTGGCGCTGGATCGCCTCGTATTCCTCATCCACCAGGCGGTCCTGGCGCGCCACGCGCAGCGCCGAGTCGACGTCCATGCGCGCGAACGCATCGAGCGCGTCGTGCACCATCTCCGAGACCACCCGCCCGAGATGCTTGATCTCGCGGTACTTGTCGGCCGGGCGCTCCATGGTCGCAAGCCGCGAGGCGATGTAGCCGATCTTCTCGCCCTCATCGCCGATGCGCTCCAGATCGGTGATGGTCTTGATGATCGCCACGATCACGCGCAGATCCCCGGCGGCCGGGGCGCGCGTCGCGAGGATGCGGCTGCATTCCTCGTCGATGGCCACCTCCATGTTGTTCACCAAGGTGTCATCGAGCGCCACCGCCTCCCCGAGCGTGCTGTCGCCCTCCACCAGCGCGGTGATGGCCTTGTGCAGCTGCTGCTCGACGAAGCCGCCCATGCCGAGCACCTTGCTGCGCACGCGCTCGAGGTCTTCGTTGAAGCGACGCGAGATGTGGTGACTGAGGTCGGCGGTTTCCATCAGTTGGCGTCTCCGGCTTCGCTCGTCTGCCGGCGCGCGGCGATACGGGCGATAATAACGGAACTGCGGCTGACAGCCAGCGTGGCACGCAAACCTCCCCAGGGTCGTCCGGCAGCGTGTCGGTCCTGTGACGGCTCGGCTAAGAGTTTCTTACGAATTAGGCAGTTGCGCAGAGAATCTAAGCCGTTGCGCTGGTCAGGGGCTGGAGCTGCGCCTTGATGCGCTCGGGCGGGAAATGGCAGGTGAAGGTGCTGCCGCCTCCGAGCGTGCTCCGCACTTCGAGCGTCGCACCGTGGCGCTGCAGCACGTGTTTCACGATCGCCAGCCCCAGGCCCGAGCCGCCGGTGGCGCGCGAGCGCCCGGCGTCGACGCGATAGAAGCGCTCCGTGAGACGCGGAATGTGCTCGGGCGGAATGCCCATGCCGGTATCGCTCACCGCGAAATGACCGCCGTCCTCATCGACCCACCAGCGCATCTCGAGCGAGCCTTCGGCCGGGGTGAACTTGGCGGCATTGTCGACCAGGTTGGAGAACGCCGAGTGGATCTCCGGCTCGTCGCCGATGAGCCGGGCGTCGGAGTCGACGCGCACCCGCACGTCGCGCGGGTGTACCGGCCGCGCCAGGGTGTCCTTGCGCAGCAGCGCGAGCAGCGCCACGACGTCGATCGGCTCACCGCCGACGATCTCGCCGGTCTCCTCGAGCCGCGACAGCTCGAGCAGATCGCGGATGATGGCGGTCATGCGCTCCGCCTGGCGGCGCATCTCGGCGAGCGGTGCGTGCAGATCCGGATCGAGCGCCGGATCCTGGCCGAGAGTCTCCAGGTAGCCTGAGATCACGGTGAGGGGGGAGCGCAGCTCGTGCGAGGCGTTCGCCACGAAATCTCGCCGCACCGCCTCGAGACGCATCTGGCGCGACACGTCGCTCACCAGCAGCAGCAGCTGCCCGTCCCCATACGGGGCGACCTGCAGCGACAGGTAACAGTCCTCCCCGGTCATCGGGCGGATGATCACCGGGTTGCTGAAGTCCTGTCGCGCCAGGTAGCGCACGAACTCCGGCTCGCGCAGCAGGTTCTCGATGCGCATGCCGAGGTCGGCCGTGCGGCGCAGACTCAGCAGCCGCGCCGCCATGCGGTTGAACCACACGATCTCGCGCTGCGCGTTGAGGATGACCACGCCGTTTGGCAGCGCCGCGGTGGAGCGCTGCAACTGGCGCATGAGCTGCACGAAACGCTGCTTGTGGAAACGCTTGCGACGGTGCAGGCGCACGATCTGGGCGATGATCTCGCCCCACACCCCGCCGATGTCGGGCGGATCAGCGTAGCTGCGGTGGCGCAGCCACCATTCGAGGCGAGCGAGGTTCGCGAGCACCCAGGCGAGATGCAGCGCGAGTGCGGCGGCGAGCCCGCCGAAAGGGTTGCCGAACAGCCAGCCGGCGCCGAATCCGGTCACGGCGGTGCCGAGCAACCGAACGGCCGCGAACCCCCATGCCTGTGTCGCCGGTTGCATCTGTGACACGCGCCTTATGTAGACCGTGCGCCCTGGGATGGTGCGCCTAGATGGTACGCGCCGAGAAGCGATAACCCGAGCCGCGGACCGTCTGTACGAAGCGATCGTACCCGAAATCCTCGAGCGCCTTGCGCAGGCGGCGGATGTGCACGTCGATGGTGCGTTCCTCCACGTACACGTTGCCGCCCCAGATGCGATCAAGCAGCTGATCGCGCGTGTACACGCGCTCCGGGTGCGTCATGAAGAACTCGAGCATGCGGTATTCGGTGGGCCCGAGCGCCACCGTACGCTCGCCGACCGTCACCCGGTGGCTTCCCTGATCGAGGACCAGGCCGTCGAATTCGATGAGCTCCTCGACGCCAGTGGGACCGCTCCGGCGCAGCACGGCGTTGATGCGCGCCAGCAGTTCCCGCGGCGAGAAGGGCTTGGTGACGTAATCATCCGCTCCGCCCTCGAGGCCGGCGACCTTGTCGCCCTCCTCGGCGCGCGCGGTGAGCATGATGACCGGCAGCTCGCGCGTTTCGCGGTCGCGCTTCAGCGAGCGCGTCAGCTCCAGCCCGCTCATGTCCGGCAGCATCCAGTCCACCAGCACCAGGTCGGGGCGCGCATCCGCCAGGGCGGCGCGTGCGGCGCGGCAATCCTCCGCTTCCCGGACCTCGAAACCGGCGCGTTTCAGGCCGAAAGCGATCATTTCGCGGATCGGACGCTCGTCCTCGACGATCAGTACCTGTTTGGCGGGCATGGTGTTGATTCCGCAGCAGCGCGGCTATTACAGAGGCTCCGTGTTGCAGATTCATGACACCGCCGCGGCAGGTGTCAGTTTAATGGCCGTCCCCCGTGGCGTGGGCTACATCGTCGCGCAGATACACCGGTAGGGCCTGCTCGGCGGGCAAAACGCGCCCGCACGCCACTTCCGGGAGCGCCAGTCGCGCAATCTCGGCCGCGCGCGGCAGCAGCCCGTCATGGACGCGCTCCAGATGTCCGGCCAGGGCCGAACGCAGCTCCGGGTAGGCGGCAAACCCGGATCCGGCCGCATGCACGGCGCCAGGCGCTTTCGACCAGCTCGCCGGCAGGGTCACCGCGGCCGGTCTGCCGACCTGCTCTTCCTGCGCCGCGGCCGCGACCGCCCCCGCTGCCGCACGCTCGAAGCAGCCCCAATACACCTCGTGCATGCGCGCATCGTTGCACACCAGTACGCGCGTCACCGCCGCGTCCAGTTCCATCACCCGTTGCGCGAGCGCGCGCAGATCGGAGATCGGCACCACCGGCAGGCCCGCGCCGAACGCCAGCCCCTGCGCCACGCTCGCCGCCAGCCGCACGCCGGTGAAGGAGCCCGGGCCGCGACCGAAGGCAATCGCACTCAGTGCGCCGAGGGACATGTCGGCCTCCTTCAGCAGCGCATCGGCCATCGGCAGGATGTGCTCGGCGTGGCCGCGCTCGAGGAGCTGCTCGCGCGCGATCAGCCGCCGGCCGATCAGGAGCGCGACCGAGCAGTTCTCGGTGGCGCTGTCGAGCGCGAGAATTCTCACGGCGCGCTCGCCGCCCGCGCCGGCGGCGCCGCGCGCGGCGCATGCCGGCGCAGGAAACGCCGTGCCTCCGCGGCATCCTGCGTCACGGTCATCGCCGGCAGGGCGGCGAGAAACACCCGGCCGTAGCCGCGGCCGAGCATGCGCGGATCGCAGATGACCACCACGCCGTAGTCGTCCTCGCTGCGGATCAGGCGCCCCGCCCCCTGCTTGAGCGCCAGTGCCGCTTCCGGAAGCTGGTAGTCACGAAAGGCGTTGCCGCCGCTCGCCGTGAGGTGCTCGATACGCGCGCGCACCAGCGGATCGTCCGGCGAGGCGAACGGCAGCTTCTCGATCACCACCAGGCGCAGTGCCTCGCCCTTCACGTCCACGCCCTCCCAGAAGCTCGCCGTGCCGAGCAGCACGCCGTTGCCGTCGGCGCGGAATTCCTGCAGCAACCGCTCCCGCGGCGCCTCCCCCTGGACGAACAGCCGGTAGGGTGCGCCATCCGCCCAGCGCGCGCGCAGCAGCGCTGCGCCCTGCGAGAGGGCGCGGTGACTGGTGAACAGCACGAATGCGCCACCGCCTGAGGCCTCGATGAGCGGTACGGCGGTGTCGATTACCGCCGGCACGTAGCTCGCTGCGGCCGGCTCCGGCAATCCCACGGGCAGGTACAGCAGGCTCTGCCGCTCGTGATCAAAGGGACTGTCGATCCGCAGCGTCGCGGCTTCGGTGAGCCCGAGTCTGCCGGTGAAGTGTCCGAACTCCTCGCCGAGGGAAAGCGTGGCGGAAGTGAAGATCCAGGCGCCGCGGCGCCCCTGCACCAGCCCCCGGAAGCGCTCCGAGATGTCGAACGGCATGAGGCTGAGGGTAAAGCCGCGCGCCGTGACCTCGAGCGTGCGCGCGCCCTCGAGCTCATCGACCGCGGCAATCCGCGCCAGGCTCGCCGCGAGCTCCGCGGTACGTGCGGCCAGTTGTGCAAGCGCGCTCTGTATGTCGGCGCCGGCCAGGGCTGCTGCCAGATCTTCCAATGACTGCATGAGCCCCCGCACCGCCGCGCTCACTGCGAAGTCGCCCGGGTTCCACGCGAACCGCCCGGAGGCGCGCGCGCTTGCGGCACGCACCTGGCCCAGAGCATCTTCCGCGGCGCGCACCGCCGCGGGCGCCTGCCGCGCCTCCTGGCCCCTCGAGCCAGCCGCGGCACGCGCGCTCAGCTCGAGCCGCACATCCTTCAGGAGCAACTCCACCTGGCGGCTGCTCACGTGGGCGCCGAAGAACTGCGTGGCGAGATCCGGGATCTGATGAGCCTCGTCGAGAATGACCGCGTCGGCGGATCCGAGCAGGTCCCCGAACCCGTCCTCCTTGAGCGCAAGATCCGCCAGCAGCAGGTGGTGGTTTACGATGACGATGTCCGCCTCCAGCGCCTCGCGTCGCGCCAGCACCACGTGACAGCGGGAGATTTCCGGACACCGCACCCCCAGGCAGCTCTCGCGGGTGGCGGTGATCTGCGGCCACACCGGGTGGGAGTCCGACAGGCCACGCACTTCCGCCAGGTCCCCGCGCCGCGTGGTGCGCGCCCAGCGCCGGATGCGTGCCAGCATGGCATGCGAGGCGCGCGGCCGGGCGGCAGCCGATTGCTCCAGCGTCAGTTGCTCGCCGCCCTCGTCTGCGCGCGCCAGGCGGTAGCGGCACAGATAATTCGCGCGACCCTTGAGCAGGGCGACACGCGCCGGGCGCCCGAGCGCCGCGGCTACCAGCGGCAGGTCCTTGGAGAACAGCTGGTCCTGCAGCGTGCGCGTGCCGGTCGAGATCAGCACGCGCGCGCCACACAGCAGCGCCGGCACCAGGTAAGCGAAGGTTTTGCCGGTGCCGGTGCCCGCCTCCACCACCAGTGACTCGCGTGCGGCGAGCGCTCCGGCCACGCGCTCCGCCATCAGCAGTTGTTCGCGCCGCACCTTGAAACCGGTGAGCGCCCGCTCGAGCGGTCCGCCGTGACCGAAAATGTCCTCGAGATCCAACATGTCGGGGAGCGCCTGCGCTAAGCCTGGGGTGACCATCCTGGCGCGCGTTCGAGGGGCGTGTCGAGACGCATATCTTACTGAATTTCCTGCAAACTGGTACGCGGCGCGCCGATGGACGAAAATGGGGTCCGCATCGGTACTGTATCAGGGCCAGGGACCGGCCCGGGATATACTTGGAGCTACGGATGGCTACGGCCGCACATGCACTGACCCCGCTTGCGCAGCTGAGCCGCGCGGTGGCCGACTGGGTGAACTCGGTGCGCGAGCTGACGCAGCCGCGCGCGGTTCACTGGTGCGAGAGCACCGAGGCGGAAGCCCGGGAGCTGACGGCGCAGCTGCTGCGCGGCGCAGAGCTCACGGCGCTCAACCCCGAATACTTTCCCGGCTGTCACCTGTATCGCTCGGCCCCGGGCGACGTGGCGCGCGTGGAGCATCTCACTTACATCTGCACGCGCTCGCAGGAAGATGCCGGTCCGAACAACCACTGGATGGACCCGCAGCAGGCGCACGCGAAGATGCGCGAGCTGTTTCGGGGCTGCATGCGCGGGCGCACTCTGTATGTGATCCCGTACTGCATGGGGCCGATCGACTCGCCACTGGCGCGCTGCGGCGTGGAGATCACCGACAGCGCTTACGTCGTGCTCAACATGCTGATCATGACGCGCGCCGGCCGCGCCGCGCTCGAGCGCATCGCGCATGAGGGCGGTTTCGTGCGCGGGCTGCACTCCGTCGGCGAGCTCGATCCCGAGCGCCGTTTCATCATGCACTTTCCCGACGAACTGGCGATCGAGAGCTTCGGCTCCGGTTACGGCGGCAACGCGCTGCTCGGCAAGAAGTGCCACGCGCTGCGCATCGCCAGCTGGCAGGCGCGCGGCGAGGGCTGGCTCGCCGAGCACATGCTGATCGTGGGCCTGCAGAACCCGCGCGGCGAGACGCACTATCTCGCCTGCGCCTTTCCATCGGCCTGCGGCAAGACCAATCTCGCCATGCTGATTCCACCGGCCTCGCTCCCGGGCTGGCGCGCGTTCACGGTCGGTGATGACATCGCGTGGCTGCATCCGGGCGAGGACGGACGGCTGTGGGCCATCAACCCGGAAGCGGGCTACTTCGGCGTGGTTCCGGGGACCAACCCCGAGACCAACCGCAACGCCTACGAGATGATCCGCCGCGACACCTTGTTCACGAATGTCGCACTCACCGCCGACAACCAGCCCTGGTGGGAGGGCCTGACGAGCGGCAAACCGGTGCTCGACTGGCAGGGTCGGCCGTACGATCCGGCGCGCGGCCCGGCGGCGCATCCGAATTCGCGTTTCACCGTGTCCGCGCGGCGCAACCCGGGTTACTCGCCCCACGCCGAAGACGCCCGCGGCGTGCCGATCAGCGCGCTCGTGTTCGGCGGCCGGCGGCGCGAGCTCGCGCCGCTGGTGTACGAGGCGCGCGACTGGAAGCACGGGGTGCTGGTCGGGGCATCGCTCGCCTCGGAAACCACCGCCGCGGCCGTCGGTCAGGTGGGTGTCACGAGGCGCGATCCGATGGCCATGCAACCGTTCTGCGGATACAACTTCGGCGACTACTGGCAGCACTGGCTCAACATCGGCGCGAAACTCGCCCGCCCGCCGCGCGTCTACCACGTCAACTGGTTCCGGCGCGACGCGCACGGCAAATTCCTGTGGCCGGGCTACGGCGAGAACCTGCGGGTGCTCGCCTGGATGCTGGATCGCTGCGCCGGCAGGGCGGGCGCGAGCGAATCGGCGATCGGGTGGCTGCCGCGGCCCGCGGACCTGGACACCCGCGGACTCAACGTGGGCGCCGATGCGCTCGCCGCCCTGCTCACGGTCGATCCGGCGCTGTGGCGCAAGGAGCTCGCCGAGCTGCGCGAGTATCTGGGCAGGTACGGCAGCCGCCTGCCGGCGGCGCTGCTCGCGGAGCTCGAAGCGACCGAGGAGCGGTTGGCCTGAGGTCGGTAGGTAGCGCCCGCGCCCCGTCAGTCTTCCTCGCAGGTGAAGTCGATGGTCGTCGCCGCGCCCTGCTCGGGCAGGCGCCCGAGCCCGATCATGCCCTGGCCCTTGATCTGCAGGCTGTCGCGACGCACGAATGACTCCTCGCCGTCGGCGCTCTGCACGAACGTGCCGTTGGTGCTCTGATCGATCAATACGAACTTCTTGCGGCTGATCTCGATGCGCGCGTGCAGGCGCGAGATCAGGTTGCCCTTCACCACCACGTCGTTGTCCTCGGCCCGGCCGATGGTGATGCTCGCATGCCGCTCATCGACCAGCAGTTCGCGATCCTGACACCGCAACCGCAGTCGCATGTGGTGCGCCGACCGCCGCTGATCGCTCGCAATCCCCGGCACCATGCTGGTCACGTCCTCGGTCTGCCAGAGCACCTCGTAGAGAGTGACTTCACTGCCCTGACCCTTGAGCGTCGCGACGTCGATCTGGCGGCAGGAGGCGCGCCACTCCGGTGACAGCTGGTCCACCGTCGCCGCGGTGGTCATGATCTGTCCGGCCTTGGCCTGACTGGTCATGCGGTTGGCGGTGTGCACGGCGGCGCCGAACACGTCTCGATTCTCGAGCATCACCGGACCGTAGTGGCAGCCGATGCGGATGGCGACCGGCTGTCCGTCGACCTTCAGTTGCGCGTGCGTGGAGATCTGCTGCTGCATCTGCGCGGCGGCGTTCAACGCGGCGTCGGCGCTCGGAAAGGTCGCCATGACCTCATCGCCCATGGTCTTGATGACCGTGCCCTGGCGCTGCTCGGTGGCAGTGCGCATCACGTCGATGCAGATCGCCACCATGTCGCGTGCGCGCAGATCGCCCATGGTGTCGTAGAGCCGGGTCGATCCGACGACGTCGGCAAACAGGATGGCGAGTTCAATATCCTTGCCCATGAGTGC
The DNA here is from genome assembly GCA_005877965.1 of Gammaproteobacteria bacterium. GTDB lineage: Bacteria > Pseudomonadota > Gammaproteobacteria > Steroidobacterales > Steroidobacteraceae > 13-2-20CM-66-19. The sequence goes on from VBNP01000025.1 coordinate 9,806, forward strand.
GGCTCGATTATACGCGAGCGCTTTCGCACCGCTAGCAAACCTCCCGGGCCCGCGCGGCGGCAGGAATCGCCTGTCGCAGCAGCTCCGGACCCACTCCGGGGGCCCGCGCACCTTCACTCAAAGTGCGCCGGTAGTCGCGTGCCCCGGGCTCGCCGCTGTACAAGCCGAGCATGTGGCGCGTGATGGCGGCGAGGTGCCCGCCGGCGGCGAGCTCGCGCTCGGCGTAACGCTGCATGCGCGCGATGAGCGCCTCGCGGGTGGGTGCGACGCCGGCACCGGGACGCAGCGCGCACCGCAACTCGGCGAGCACGTACGGCCGGTGGTAGGCCTCGCGCCCGAGCATGACGCCGTCGCACCAGCTGAGCGCCTCGAGCACCGCGGGCGGCTCGCGCAGACCGCCGTTGACCACGATCGGCAATGATGGGAATGCCGCCTTCAGCCGCCGCACGATCTCGTAGCGCAGTGGCGGGATCTCGCGGTTGTCCTTAGGTGACAGGCCACCCAACACCGCCTCGCGGGCATGCACGATGGCGGCCTGGCAGCCGCCATCGCGCACGCTGCTCACGAAGTGACACAGGGCCTCGAAATCGCTCTCATCGAACTGCGCCACGCTGCCGTGCGCTCCCGGCTCCGCGCCATTCACCACGCCGATCCGCATTTTGACCGTGACCGGCACGCGCACCGCCGCGCGCATTGCGGCCACGCACTCGGCAACCCGGGCGGGCTCGTGCATCAGGCAGGCGCCGAAGGCGCCGCTGGCGACGCGGTCGCTCGGACAACCGCAGTTCAGGTTGATCTCGTCGTAGCCAGCCTGCTCGCCGGCGCGTGCCGCCGCCGCGAGCTCGCGAGGCTCGCTGCCACCCAACTGCAGCGCGACCGGGTGCTCTTCGGGGTCGAACGCCAGCAATCGCGCGCCGTCACCGCGCACGATGGCCGCCGCGGTGATCATCTCGCTGTACAGCAGCACATCGGGCGAGAAGCCGCGCAGGAAGTAGCGGCAATGGCGGTCGGTCCAGTCCATCATGGGAGCGACTGAGATCCGCCGATCGAGCTTTTCAGCCTTTTGATCGGAGGAAATGCCTATTTTTGTAGGCGTTTCTGCGAGCGGCGTTTCTGGGGGATTCTGGGCCATTGGGGGGAGTTTATCGGTTGCCCAGGCGAGGTAAAGGCGACAGGAATCCCATGTCGCCTCCGAGCTCGCGATGAGCCCTGCCCCGATCGCGGTCTGCGAGTGCGGATGGCACGCTCCGCCGGCGCATCGAGCTACTTTCGGAGCTCGCGGTTCGCGTCGGCCCAGCCCATGGGCTGCTCGGCGCCGGATTCACAGCGCTGCTGCGTCTCGTTCAGAGCCGGTTCGTGCCAGGGCGGCGATTCGTAGCAGTCACCCTCGCGCGTAATGGAGTCCCACAGCTCCTCGAGCGTGCGCAGACTCTCTTCCCAGGACATCCGTTCGATCGCGGGTGTGGTCATATCTCAAGCCTATTCGGCGGCCGTGCCGGGCACCGATGGCGGCCGCACCTCGATGATACTCATCATCCCGTGGTCCTCGTGCTCGGCCCCTCGGGCGTCATGAAGCAGAACATCATCTCCCAGCAGACACCGCGGATGCGGCCACGCTTGGCGCGGACCCGACTTGACGTTGAGCGCGGCGCTGCAGCTGGCTTGCGCGCCTGTTGCGGCGAGCGGCGGACCGCTGAATTGCCGTTCGAGCTGCACACAAACCTCATCGCCGACGCCCGTGCTGCTGCCCGTGGCGGGAATTCTGTAAGCGATCCCGAATTCCGAGCGTCGCGGCACACCTATTGCTCCAGGGTGATCGTACGACTGCGGCGCGCTGGGTCAGAAGGCATATGCCGCACCCGCAAGAAAGTCGAACTGGAAGAACGAGGAACCCCGTACCCGCACCTGGCAGAGAGCACCGCTCCGATCCGAGCGGCAGAAGAACGCACTATCCGTATTAAGCGGCGTGAGAAGGCCGCGTCCTTCGAGGCGCAGCGAGAAATGGGGACTCACCGGCACGCGCAGGCCGAGTGCGAGAGATACCGAAAAACGCGTGTCTTCGTGACCGAGAGCAGCATCCGGGCTGAACCGCGTGATCCCGAGACCGCCCGCGAGATAAGGCTTCACGCGCTGCGCCTCATCGAGCGCCACGGCGCCGCCGATGTGCAGATATTCCACGTCCATGCTGACGGGGGCGAGCGCATCTGCGCGCAGCACCGTGGACTGCCGACCGTAGAACAACTCGTATTGGCCGGATTCCTCGGCACGCGCATCGAGCGTGAGCGCGAAGGAGCCGTGGTCATCGAGCTCGACGTGCTGGCCGGCGTCGATCAGCTTGAAGCTGCCACCGACGCGGTAACCGATGAACGGAGTCACTTCAAACTGCTGCGCCTCGCGCGCGGGCCGCTCCGCCGTCGCGGGCGCGCTCGCGACCACGGCGCCGAGGAGCAACACGGTACGCAGTGCACCGCGCCAGCCTGATGTGCGCGCGCGCGTCATCCCTCGTGAGCTCTCCTGGTCATGCGCTCTCACCCACACAACTGCCCTTGCGCCTCAGACTCGGCGGCTGCGGCTCGGCGCAAGGCTACTGCGGCTTGGCGACCATCAGCCAGAACACCAAGACCACGGCGGTGAACGCTGGCACGCCCAGCCAAAACCACAAGCGCGCGTACGCGCGATACCGTGAGCTGATCGACGTACCCTCGCGTACCGACGTCCGGGCGAGGTCTCGCATCCGAAGCTGTAACCACACAACCGGAACCCAGCAAATGCCGGCGAGGCAGAACAACGCGATAGACCATGCGAGCCAGCCGTGGTTCAGTGGATAGCCAAGCAACCTCGCCAGCGCAAGGCCGGTCAGCGCCTGAACCACAATCGCGGGTAGTGTGAATAGCCAGTCAGCCAGCACGACTTTATCGGAGACCACCTGGATGGCCGCGGCATTTTCGGTGCGGTCAGTGATCCACTTGAAGAATGCGATTCCGAGGCCGGTCCCGAATAACACGGCTGCGCTGGTAACGTGGATCGCCTTGAGCAAGAGATAGGAGTTCATTGCACCGTTTCGCTGATATCAAGCTCGCAAAGGGGTTCGAGAAACTCTTCGACGGTCAATAAACCCATGCAGGGCATTGCCCCGGCCGGCAGTTGCGCGCCCGATGCGATCTTCCTCGCCAAGGCAATGGCGGCTCCGCACGGAATATGCGGCCCGTGATTTCGCTGGGCAATCAATGTCCACGTGATGTTCAGCGGCGCTTCGTCCGAACCTCGACCATCGAGTCTGACGAACATTCCTCCCTTGTCGCTGATGACCGGCTCCATCCATCGGCTGATGCGATTCAGCGGCATGGCAAAGGCACCCATGCCAGGCAAGATCCCGGCCTTCACAAGTCGAGCCAACGTCCAAACCACCAGATGACCCACGTCGCTTGCGAACCCCGCTTGGAAGGAAACGGTTTTCACCGTGGGATATCGCAGTGGAAACAACTCGAGGTCGGGGATGTCGCAGCTTCCAAGCCACCGCTTTCCAAGCGGTTGCGGAAATCGATGCCTGCGCAAATCCAACCAGCCGTAGGCGTCCACCCATGCGCCGTTTTGCAAGGAGCGGAACGGCCTTCCGCCGTAACTGAAGATACCTTTGACCGTGGCCAATCCGGGGGCACGCGCCCCTGAACTTATACCGATATGAATCGAATCGAGCCGCCGAAACCTCCCCAGATACCGGTCTACCACCGCTGACGACAACGCCGGAACCGAACTCGCACCGCTAATCACACTCACACCGCTTGCCAAGGCCGAGGCATTGAGAGAGTCGATGCCGCCGACGAAGTGGCGACCGTCAGCCAAATCAACATAGTGACAACGCGCCTCGATCGCGGCGCGCGCAACCGAGTAATCCTGGCCTTGAAAGGGCCCTGCGGTGTGGATAAGGGTGTCGACCTGCATGCGAGCCAACGACCGCGCGAGATTGACGTCACGAGCGTCGATTGCGATCGCCTGTTCGGAGGGTAGACCCACTGCGTGGGCTGCGGCAGTAGCCCGACCTAAGGGACGGAGTCGACGCCAGGGCCGCGCCGATGCGCTGGCCGAAGAATCCGTAGCCTCCGAGCACCAGAACCGTCTGCATTAGCGCCCGTCGCCGCCGCCAGGCCTTCGGGTGCGCTCCGTTTGGGATCCTTCGCCCGCTCGCGCGTTCTTGGAGGCGCCGGCTGAGTCGCAGTTCGACAATGGCAGGGGAACGTAGCAGGCCGTCCGACGCCCGAACCAGCGGTATCGGTTACCATGCTGGGCCAACAGCGCTTCATACCTAGTGCGCGTGCATTCTGGCCATAAAGGCGAGCGCCTCATCCAGATCCCTCGGAGTGATCGCGTCGTCACGCCAGTATTCGCCGAAAAGAAAGGCAGCCGCAGTCTGGCCAGTCTGAGAACACACGGTGGCAAGTGCACGTGCCAGCGCACCGCTTTCGAGATGCTTTTCCATTATTGGCTGCGCTCTTGCCACCAACGCCTGGGCTGCAGCGATGTCACGCTGCGAGCTGTACAAATACGCAAGGCCCGACCAGGAGCGCAGATAGTCCGGATCAAGGCTTATGGCACGCTCGTACGCGTCCTTGGCACGCCGACTCAACGTGTCGGAGTCCACTCCAATCGACGCCTGCCTTGCCGACACTTCGCGCGCGAGTTGGGACAAAACCTCGCCGCTGTCGGCAAGTGCCGCTGCAGAAGGAGTGGATAATGCATCAAGCTTGTCCACGGCCCCTAGCGAAGCGCCGAAATTACCCTCCTGCAGATTCGCGCGTGCCAAGACGCGCAGCGATAGCTCACTGTTGGGATCTCCCTGGAGCGCCTCCGAGGCCAAGCGCAAGGCATTGGCCCGACGCTGCCACTGCAGGCTCAGGTCCGCCAGCCTGGCTTTGGTCTCGGCCTCAGGTAGCTTCCGCGGCTGTTCGTTATCCGCCGGTTCGCGCGGCACCTCCACGACGAAGACGTGCGCTGGCTCTTTCATCGCGCCCACTAACAGCTTATCCAGATCCTCATAACTGAACTTGAAACTTGCGGCAAACGCATCCGCTTCACTCTTGCCGTCCTGCATGAGACCCAGGTAACGCCCGAACTCATCCCGCAGCTTCCCTTCGACATACACCTCGCGCGCCAAGTACCAGCTCTCCGCTTCAAACAGGCTCTTGAAGCCAGATGAGCCGCGCAGTTGCGGATCGCTGCCTTGCACGCGCAACAAGATGCGCATCGGAATGAGTTTGGCCCCCAGCAGCGTCTGCGCAAACCCGGCAGATACGCCGCCGGTCTTTACCCGCCCCGACTCGAACTCGGTGTGGGCGAACAACTGCGGCACGCCAACCTGGAACCAATAGGGGGAGCGCGATGCCCGCCCATTCACCAAAAGGCTTCCGGTATAGCCGAACAGCGCACCCCAATACCGATTGTTCGAATCAGCCCCGGTATCGGTGATCACCGAGACCTCGTACCCGGAAAACTTAAAGGAGACCACGCCTACCTCGCCGAGCAGTTCCTTTTCCTGCTTGGGCGGCAGCTCGTAGATGTGAGTGGGAACGTGTTTTTCTGACAGCCGCAGAATGCGGGTGAGTGCCTTGTCGAAACGGGCTAGGTCGTGAGCTAGCGATACGGTATAGCCGCTGCCAGCGGCTGTAGTGACGTCGAAGTTTTTATACACGTAGCTCCAGTAGTCCTCGGCAATGGCAGCGTGGCTCACGGGGCAGAGCAACAAAGCGGCGTGGATGCTGGCACGTTGCATGGTGTTGCCTCCCGCGGTTGTCGAAGCCGCTCAGAGTCCGACCCCGGGCACCGCATAGGCGCGAATACGACCGTATGCGCCTACCGCCTGGCGGATCTCCGGCCGGCTGCGCACGGCCTTTTGTCGCTCGCGCCAGCCGATCGCTCGTGCAGGACCCGGGTTGTCCGCGTAATCCTGCAATTCCACCAGCGCATCGGTTCGCAGGTCGGGATCGGAGAGCCGTGCAACGAGGGTGGCGGCGGCCTCGTCTTCTCTTCCGGCAATGATCAAGGCGCTTTCACGGGTGCCCGGATAGTCCTGCGCGTGAGCGCGCAGGTCATCCAGCGCCGCCTCGAGGCCGGCCGCATCATCGAGTTCCGAGGCGACCACCACCCGCACCCAGGCAGCGACAGCGTGTCCATACACGCTCGCGTGTTCAAGAGGCGGAATGGCGGCCAGCGCCTCCTGCGGACGATTCAGCGCCGCGAGGAAGCTCGCAAGATTGAGCGAATGGCTGACCAGATCCTCGCTTGATTCCTGGCAGGCGCGGCGCAGGAGCGCGACCGTCTCATCGTACCGTCCGAGTGCGCTCAAGGCACGTGCGCGCACGTTGAGAATCCACGGAAACTCCCGCTGCAGATCTTCGTAGGGAGAGGACTCAGGAGTTGCCGCCTGCTTACCCTGCAGCACCGGATCGGTCAGTTTCAGAACCTCGTCATAGCGATGCAGCAGCATGAACCCCCGGGCGACCTGCACAACCCGACTGAGATCGCGCGGCCGCTGCCTGGCTGCAGCCTGGCGCTGTTCGAGTTCTTTCCGGGTGGCTTTGAGGATGTCTCGCTCCACAAACTCTGATTTTGCGATGCGCTTGTAACGGTTGTCGGCCTGCAAACCAACCAAGGCGTAAGGATCGGTGATGTGTGCCGCAACCGCAAAGGCTTCCTGCTGCCGGTTGTGTTCCAGAAGATCCAGACTAAGCTGCAGCCACCAGCGGCTGGGTTCGCTGCCGTCACTGTGCAGCCACCGCAGCTCATAGAGCATTTGCAGCAGTTCAATGCGTGATCGCCCGAGTCGCGCCGGCTCGGACTCGCTGACCGCTTGTTCGATAAGGCGATGCGGCAGCGTGTTTAGTGCCCAGGTCCAGCGGCGGCCGATCGTCGTGACACAGAGGAGCTCATCGGCAGCATCGTGATGTTTCGCGGCCGCGGCTAACCGATCACTCCACTGTTTGTACTCGGCGGTGGCCTCCTCACTCGCACAGGCAATCGCAGAATATCCGTATACCAGCGTCGCCATTGTGAAGGCGGACGCGAGCACCGAGGCGCGCCGCCCCACCGAGGCCCAATGCGGTGCCTTGTTTGTTTGAGGTCTGTCGGACAGTTCATCCCAAAACCCCAATTCGCCTAGACAAGCAGTAACTATGCCCCTCCCGGGCAAGCTGCCGAAATCTGAGGTGACGTAAAGGTGACAAGCCATTCTTTGGGCCTACAAGTGATTGATTCGACAACCTCATTAGACTTCGTTGGTCCAGTCCATCATCGGAGCCACGGCGATGCGGCGATCTAACTTCGACGCGCCGACGGAGTTACTATTCAGACGCGTCGTCATCCAGACCCTTGCCGGAGTCACGCTCTAACTCGCTGCGCTTCGACGAGTCATGCTTCTCAGCTGCCCGCTCCTCGAGACCTCGCTCGGCGTGAAAGTCGCGGGTGATCTGGTCGCGCATTCGACTGCGCAATTGCTGGTCAATTTGGGTCTGGTCCAGCAATGTAAACAATCGCTCCTCGGAAACGATTCCGCGACGAGCAAGTTCACGTGTGAATATCAGGTCCTTCTCGCGCGCCGCGGCATACTTTGCGATAGCGAGGTCATGAGGATCGAGGCACAGCCCTCTCACGCCCTCGGTCTCGCCGGGAGGCAAGTTCACCAAACGCTCTTTCCAGCCCTTCGGAAGGGTCGCAGTGTTCAAGTCAACCGGGTCAGCGTAGTAGCCGAGACTTTCGTGAAACGGTGAATCGACCCCTATTACGTTGAGCCATTCGGTTCGATCTGCATTTTTCGACGCGACCAGATCCACCTCAAACGACGTGAGGATCTCGTCGGCAATATCCGGGTACTTTCCGTGGAGAGACTGGCTCCCAATAATGATGAACTGCTTTTCGCCAGTGATGCGGCCAGCAGCGCGCAGCACATGATCAACCTGCTGCTTCTTCATTTAATTTTCTGACTTGCTCTTTCGGAAGTAATCCGACGAACGGCGCCGATTGTCGAAGTCGGACCGCGTTCTCGTCACGGCCGAGCATTGCGGCGAAGAGTTCTCCATCGTCTAGCCCCTCCGCAATGTCTTGCCATTCTTTGTAAGCCGCACCCCAAACACCCTGTCGTCTCCAACGATGGAGGTTCGCGAGAATCTGCGCGCGTATTTCGCGGGGCGTGAACCGGCGTACGACCTCAAGAGCCATGGTTCGCCTGAGCTCGTCCAATTCATGGTGCATGAAGCCCCCCCGCCCAGCGGGACGAAGGCCGTGTTCCGTCAGGTGCAGAGCGTCGCCCTCGCCCACGCCCCACGCGTCGAGCGTTGCCTTCGGAAGTAAGACCCCGAGGGAATTTCCGATACGTCGTACAGCAACTTTCATAGTGCAATTATAACATGTTATTACATCTACGGCAAAATGTCCGGCAGATTGAATACCGGGGCGACGTAAAGGAGACACGGGCGTTTCGCGCCTGTCCAAGCACATGATTCCACGCGGGAAATCAACTCCGTCCGTCCAGTACATCATCGGAGCCACGGCGATGCGGCGATCTAACTTCGACGCCTCGACAGAATTGCGGGACTCCCCTGCTCGCCTACCTCGAGAACCCTACAACGAGCACGATGGCAATCCCAAGCGGACAAACGTAGCGCAGCGCGAACAACAGCAGCCGTCGCGACCGGAGAGATAGACCACTCAGTTCGCCTTCCGGAATCCGTTTCCCCATCCGCCAGCCGATGAACACGCTGACCAGAAGCGCTGAGATCGGCATGAGCAGGTTGGCAGCCAGAAAATCGACCACGGCAAAGAAATTCAATCCTGCCAGGCGGGGAATCGACCGCAGCGGATGCCAGTCCTTCAAGTGGCCGAACGAAAGCACCGAGCCCTGACCGATCAGCCAGCCGGCGCCCAGGCACAGGCACGCCGCGGTCGCGCGCCTCAGGCCGGCGCGCTCCGACAGCCACGCAATCCAGGGTTCCATGAGGCCAATCGAAGGAGTGAATGCGGCCAGCGCGAGAAGCGCGAAGAACAGAGTGCCGATGAGGCGGCCGCCGGGCATTTCGGCAAACGCTATCGGCAGAACCTGAAAGACGAGTTCCGGACCCTCGGCGGGGTTCAGACCGTAGTGGAACATCAGCGGGAAGATCACCACCGTCGCGAGGAGCGATACTACGAAGATCGAACCGACAACGGCCGTTACGCTGCGCTGCAGAGACTCCCCGACCGGCATGTACGCCCCGTAGGCGATGATGATGCCGGCGCTCACGCCCATCGCAAACAGCGCCTGGCCGACGGCGCCGAGAACAACCACCGATGTGAGCCGGCTCAGGTCCGGCGCAAATGCGAAGCGCAGTCCGCGCGCCACGTCTCCGGTAGCCAGCGAGTATGCGACGAGCACCAGGAGAATCGCGAGCAGCCCGGGCGCACGCCAGCGGTTGGCCCATTCGACCCCGCGATTCAGTTGCCGGGCCGAAACGACAGCAACCAGCGCGAAAAATCCCAGCTGCCACAGCGATACAGCGCGTGAATCGGCAACAAACGCGTGGAACTTCGCGACCACCGCGGGCGGTCCACGAGCGTAGTTGCCGGAAAGAAAGTACCAGGTGTAGGCGAGCACCCAGCCGGCGATCATCGTGTAGTACGAGATGATCAGGAACCCGGCGATAGAGCCGGTCCACCCGACGACGTCCCACAGCGCTGAGTCCCCAAAGCGTCCGGCTATGACGCCCGCCGCCCGTGGCGGGGAGTGCCTCGACCATCGGCCGAGCACTGCCTCGGCGATGAAGACCGGAGCACCGAAGGCCAGACAAGCGAGGACGAATACCGCGATGAATGCGAATCCGCCCCCGGCGGCTGCCAGATACGGAAAGCGCCAGATGCTGCCCATGCCGACGGCGGCTCCGACGGCGCCGAGCAGGAATCCCAGCCGCGAGACCCACCGCTGGCTGTTCACGCTGATCGTTCTGTCAAGCCGGGCGCCCGCAGCGGCGCCGTGCCGGTCACGGAATGATGGCGATCACGCGCGCCGGGAAGCCGGTACCGCCATCCGGCTTCGGCCAGGTCACGATGAGGAGTGCACCCGCCTCGGGGACCTGGTCCAGGTTCGTCAGCATCTCGATCTGGTAGTGGTTGAGACCGAGTATGTAACTCTCCAGTGAGTAATCATCGTGCGTCGTCGCGACGCCGGGATCGGTATCGGTGGTCTCATGGCCCGAGGCCGTGATCTTGCGGTCCTCAAACAGGAGCTTCAGAACGTCCTTGCTCCAGCCGGGATAGTGGGCGACACCTGCGGCGTCCCGGTTCTGCATGGCGGCATCGTTGGGCCAGCGCTTCGCCCAGTCAGTGCGCATGGCCACGAACGCATGCTCCGGAATGCGACCGTGCTTCGCCTCCCAATCGCTCACGTCTTCGAGCGCCAGCGTGTAGTCCGGATTCCTGGCGACCTTGCCATGCACGTCGATGACGACGAGTGGCAGCAGCATTTCCTGCGGCGGAATCTGATCTACCGTGCGCAGACCCTCGTGGAAATGCGCCGGCGCGTCGATATGGGTACCCCACTGCCCCACATGAGTGAACTGCTGCACGGTGAAACCGTCTTTCTTTATTGTGTACAGCGTCGTCACTCTCTCCTCGCCGAAGCCCTTCCAGTGCGGCGTGGTCGGCCCGAACGTGTGCGTGAGATCGACGAATCGCTTCGTCGCCAGGGTGGCGTAAACATCGCTCAGGCCGACGGCAGGCTTGGCAGGGGCGGACGCCGCGCCGGCTGTGTACAGGACCGCGGCAGCCGCGCTGATGGCTGCGACTCGTGTCTTGTTCAACATCACTCTCCCTCCCCTGGTACAGCAGCGCCGAGTCCCGCCGGGCCGCTCGCCTGACAGGCCCGGCCGCATCCGCTGTCTCTAGAATTTGTAGTGCAGGTGTACCTTGAACCACCGCGGCATGCCGGGATACACCTGCGCCAGGCCGTTGATCGACGTGTTGTCGAAGCCCATCGTGCCGTAGTGCTTGTCGGCGAGATTCTCGACCGAGACACCGATCTCGAGCTTGCCGCTCGCAGGTGTGTAGCTCGCGCGCGCGTTCGCGATGCCGAACGCCGACTGCAGCACCGCCGGGTTGTCGGACAGGTTGAACCAGAAACTCGACAGGTAGTTGCCGTCGACTTGCAGCGCAACGTGTCCGCTGCCGACGGGAAACGTGTAACGCGCCATCGCGTTCGCGGTCCATTTCGGCGCGTTGCCCGGCACGTAGTCGCCCTTGACCCCGGTCCCGCGCGTATCGACGTTCTTCACGATCGCATCGACGTAGGCGACACCGGCGCCGAAACGCCACGCTTCGGAGGGCGCCCACTCGAGCTCGAGCTCGGCGCCTTTGTGCGTGGCGTCGGCGTTGACGATCAGCTGCTCGAGGCTGACGGTGTAGATCAGTGCCTGGTAGTCCTTGTAGTCGTAGTAATACGCCGCGCCGTTCAAGCGCAGCCTGCGATCGAGGAACTCGGACTTCAACCCGACCTCGTAGGAGGTCAGCTTCTCGGGCCTGAAGATCAGTGCGCTCGTGTCGTTGATGAAGAACGGAAACAGCGGTGCGGTGAAACCGCCACCCTTGACGCCGCGGTTGACGCCGGCGTAGGCGAGCAGATCCGGTGCGAGGTGGAAGTCGAGCTGCGCCTTGCCGCTGAACAGCGTGTCGGAGCGACTGTTGGGGTAGTGGTGCAACTGCAAACTCGCCGTCTGCGTCAGCACGGTGATCTGCCCGGTCGGGCTCTGCGGATAGTAGAGGTACGGGATCCAGGTGAAATCAAAGTCCTTCTTGTCCGAGGTTACCCGGCCACCGAGAGTTAGCCCGAGGAGGTCGGTGAAGCGGTACTCGACCTGGGCGAACCCCGCGTACGACTTGGTCAGCAGGCTGTACGGCGAGCGCGTCGCGGGAACCGAGCCCGGCGGCGCCAGCGTCGAGCCGGGTGGCGCCTGGACGACGTCGTTCCAGTACGGCGCCGTGCCGATGGGCCAGGCGCCATCTAGTGGGAACCCATAGGCTTTCTGATAATTCTGCCTGTTCGGATTGGTCGGGCTGTTGAATTCCTGCGCGGTAAAGAATGCAGGACCCTCCCAGCCCTCGAAATAATCGCCGTTGATGCGCAGCCCATAAATGCCCGCGGTCCAGTTCAGCTTCTTGTCTCCCCCGTTCAGCCGCGCCTCGATCGACTGCTGGTCGACGTTGCTGCCGTTGAAGAACTGGAACAGCGTGACCGGCGAGGCGTCCGAATCCTCCTGGTAATCCTTGCGCCAGGTCGAGTAGTCTCCGATGACGGTCAGCGACTTACCGGCGAAATCGCGCGTGTACCGAGCAGTGAAACCGGTGGCCTTCTCGCGCGTAAAGCCGCTGATGCTGTCACGGATCACGAACGGGCCGCTGTTCTTCAGGCCGCTCGCGTTGCAGCCCGGGCACGTGACGTAGGGGTTGTCGTTCGGACCTGCGAGTGCGTCGTAGCCGGTCGAAATCGGCAGCGTCGCGTATTCCTCCCACGAGCCGGCGTGCACGTCCTGGCGCGCGTAGCGCGCACTCATGAGCAGCTGGGAACTGTCCGGCAGCTTGAACAGCAACTGGGCGCGCAACGCGAAGTCGTTGCCGTTCTCGGCATCACTCGCGCCGCCAAACAGGTTGCGAAACAGCGGGTCGTAGTGATTGGACTGGAACGCGAAACGCCCGTCGACGCTGCTCGACAACGGGCCGTTGATCGCGCCCTCGACGCGCCCGAGGTTGCGCTGGCCGAAGGTCGTGTCGAGGTAACCGCCGGCCTGGTCGGTCGGCTTGCGGGTGATGTAGTTCGCGAGTCCACCGGTCGCGTTGCGGCCGAACAGCGTCCCCTGCGGCCCGCGCAGCACCTCGACACGGTCGACGTCGAACACCGAGAACGCCAGGCCGACCATCTGGCTCACGTAGACATCGTCGACGTAGATCGCGGCCGGGCTCTCCTGGTGGTCGGCGAAGTCGTTCTGCACCACGCCGCGGATCGCGAGGCTGAAGGAGGATGGACCGTTCGGCTGCGTCAGCACGACCGCCGGCATCGATTTCGTGATGTCGGTGGCGCCCACGACTCCGAGGTCGGTCAAGTCCGCCGCGCTGATCGCCGACATTGCGATGCCGATGTCCTGCAGGTTCTGCTCGCGCTTTTGCGCCGTGACGATGACCTCCTGAAGCCCGCCGGCCGGCTCCGTCGATGCCGGAGCCTGCTGGGCAGCAACCGTCTGCAGGAGCGCTGCGGACACGCACGCCAATGCGGCCAGGATGACTCGCGCTTTAGTCGTCGATTCCGGTTTTTTCATGGTGTTCTGCCATAGTTATTGGTTCTGATGTTGCACGCTCACGTCCCGACACGTCCGTGCCGATCAGGGCGTACGAGCGGAATCACCTCACTCGTCCAACCGTATGGGTCGGGCGCCCGCCTCTCCTGGATGGCGAGCAGCCGCTCGCGAAGCTCACGCGCCCGAGCGTCGATCACTCCTGGCCGATATTCACGGCCGTCGCTGTCGCCGATAAGGCTGATCGGGCAGACGATGGCCGCGGTGCCGCAGGCAAATACCTCACTGCACTCTCCGCTCGCGAGTTGTCGCAGCAGCTCCGCGACAGCCATGCTTCTCTCGATGACGCGCCAGCCCGAATCACGCGCCAGCACGATCAGGGAGTCACGGGTCACGCCCGGCAAAATCGAATCGTTGAGAACCGGCGTATGCAGCTCATCGCCGATGACCGCGAACAGATTCATGCCGGAGAGCTCTTCAATGTTCTGCCGCGTCGTAGGATCGAGCCACAGAGCGACCGTGTAGCCGCGTTCGACGGCACGCGTCGACGCCAGCAACGAAGCCGCATAGTTCGCCCCGGCCTTCACCGTTCCGAGCCCCCCGGCGGCGGCCCTGACCTGCTCGCGCTCGATCAGAACCTTCATGACGCCCGCGGAGTAGGCCTCGGACGGGTTCGCGATGACCATGAAGCGCGCGCTAGTGGAGGCGCGCACCGCGTACCCCGGTTCGGTGCCGAACAGGAACGGCCGCACGTACAGCGACTGGCCGGACTTGTCCGGCACAAACGCAGTACAAGCCCCGACCACCGCGTGAATGCCTTCAAGGAACAGTTCCTGCGGCACCGGCCTCATGGCAAGTCGTTCGGCGGATCTCTTGAAGCGCAGGTAGTTATCTCGTGCGCGGAACAGATTCGCGGCCGGGCGACCAACCCGGTAGGCCTTCATGCCCTCGAACACCTGTTCCGCGAAATGCAGCGCGCGAGCGCCGGGCAATATCTCGATCGCTCCGTACGGCAGCAGCTCGCCCTGCTTCCATTGCCCGCCCTCGAAAGTTGCGCTGTACATCACCGGTGCGGCGACCAGTCCGAAGCCCAGGGAATCCGGCAGCCTGAAATCCGCGAGGCATTTCCAGACTTCATTCCGAACGAGGTAGGCGGCGGTCGGCACGTGCGGACTCCGTGATCGAGCAAACGATCTCAAATCGACTGCAGCAGCCCGCCATCGCAGGCGATTGCCTGGCCGGTTACGTAGCCCGCCGGATCCGATGCCAGGAACGCCGCCACCGCGGCAAGCTCCTGCGGGCGTGCGAGCCTGCCGGCCGGAATCTGCGCTGCCAGCTTGGTTACATCGAGCTGCAGTTCCTCGAGTCGCTCGGTCAGTGTGTATCCTGGCATGAGCGCATTGACGGTGACCTGGTCCGCGGAGACTTCCCGGCTGAGCGCATTGACGAGACCATGCAGGCCCGCACGCAGTGAGTTGGACAGCATCAGATTGGCTACCGGCTCGCGCGCAGCGATTGAGGTGATGAGGATGACTCGCCCCCAGCGCCGCGCACGCATTCCGGGCAGCGCGCTGCGAATGGCGCCGACGCCGCTCATCCACAAGCCTTCAAAGGCGGCTCGCCACGCGGCATCCGACAAGTCTACGAACAGCCCCGGTGGTGGCCCCCCGGTATTGACGACCAGGACGTCGAGCGGCCCGATGCGCTTCTCCGTCTCACGGATGAGGGCCGCGGCAGCGCCAGGGGCCGACAGGTCGCAGACGATTCCCTCTACGCCAAGCTCGAGGGCGGTCGCGCCGAGACGCTCGGCGTTACGAGCACAGATCGCCACGCGCGCGCCTTCCGCAACCAGCGCCTGCGCAATGGCTTTGCCGAGCCCGCGCGAGCCGCCCATCACGAGCGCGCGACGCCCCTCCAAGCCAAGATTCACCTCAACTCCTCAGGTAGGCGTCGGTGCCGGCCAGCCAGTCCTGCCGCGGTGGGCTGAAGACGTCCACATCCAGCGTGTCCTCGAGCGCCAGAGCACGGTGCGGCACGTTCGACGGAATGACGAGCACCTCGCCCGCGCGCACGGTCAGCTCCCGCTCGTCATTCGCGCCGAACCAGAACTGCAGCGCGCCCTGGAGTATGTAAGTGAGCTGCTCGTTCTCGTGCGAGTGGCGCGGAACGTCGTCACCCTTTTTCAAGTACACGTGCGCGATCATCATCCGCTCGCCCGTGACCAGGCGCCGCGTGATCGTGCCCTTGAGTGACTCCTCCGGAATGCGATCCCAGCGATGGTGGCTCACGCTCTTGAAGTCGGCGACGCCCATGAAGGTACCCTCCTCAGAGAAACTGTGGATCGACGGCTACGTCGAGCGCGATGACGAGACGGTTGGTTTCATTCACCAGGCCGACGATCGCCAGCAGCTCCGAATACTGGGCCTCCGTCATGCCCTTGTTGCGCGCCGCGGCGCCGTGGGAAGCGATACAGTACCGGCAGCCGTTCGAGGCGCTTACCGCAAGGTACAGCAGCTCCTTGGTCAGCGGATCGAGCGTTCCCGGACCCATGACTTCCTTGATGTTGGTCCAGATACGCCTGAGGGTGCGCGGGTCGTGCGCGAGCACCTTCCAGAAATTGTTGACCCAGTCGGTCTTGCGGGTCGCCATGATGTCGTCGTAGAT
Source organism: Gammaproteobacteria bacterium (assembly GCA_005877965.1). Classification (GTDB taxonomy): domain Bacteria; phylum Pseudomonadota; class Gammaproteobacteria; order Steroidobacterales; family Steroidobacteraceae; genus 13-2-20CM-66-19. Next base: position 25,771 of record VBNP01000025.1, read on the forward strand.
CTCCCGCACTTCAGGTGTTGCTTCGCTGTATTCGACCGGCTGTCGCCTGGCGCTCATACGGCCCCCTGAGCTACTCGCTTCCCTCAGGCCCAGTGTGTACCACATACGGTACATCCCTCAAATGGGACCCGAAGCCCCAGCTGCAGCAGCTTGAGCCGTACCTCTGGGTCGCCATGGGACTGGCCTCCGGCCGCCTGGTGCTGCAAAGCGACGCAACGCTCGTCCGTTCACCGCACGCGCCTTTGTCGTCTGATAGCTTTCTCGCTATCATAGCGGGGTGGCTCAGACAACTGCATCACGACTGCTGATCTTGGCCCGGCGCAGTGCCGGGCTCACGCAACGCGATCTGGCGCGCCGCGCGCGCACCTCACAGTCCGTCATTGCCCGTATCGAGAGTGGCGCTGCCAGCCCAAGCTGGAAAACTCTGCAGCGTCTGGTGAACCGTGCAGGTTTTGACTTGCAGGGGGTACTCAGTCCGAGGCCTCGCAACCGCTCGCATATGCTCGCTGACGTCCCCCGTATATTGCGATTGACGCCGGAACAGCGGCTGCTCGAACTGCATCACGCCGCGCGCTTCTTTGCGGCCGCGGCGCGTATCGATGACGGGTCCGTTTGACCCGGAGCGAATACTTCGCGCCCTGTCGAAACGGGGAGTGCTTTACATCCTGGTCGGCGCCACCGCTGCGCGCCTGCAGGGTTTCCCGCGCCTCACGGCCGATGCCGACATTGCGCCAGCCACCGATACTGACAATCTCAAACGCCTGTCGAGGGCGCTGCGCGATCTGCATGCGCGCGTTTACACGGAATCCGTGCCCGAAGGGCTACCCTTCAGCTTTGATGCCGAGACCCTTTCACGCGCCAATGTCTGGAACCTGACGACCGACGCCGGCCGGCTGGACCTCATCTTCAAGCCGAGCGGCACCCAGGGCTACGACGATCTGGCCAAGTCGGCTGTAACCTTTAAGGCCTTTGGTATCGAACTGCGCGGCGCGAGCCTCAAGGACATCCTGCGCTCAAAGCTCGCATCGAATCGCCCACAGGACCAGCAGGATGTGATCATCCTCACCGAGATGCTGAAACGACGTTAGGAGGCATCCTGCAGCCCGTTCAGCGTCTCCTCGACGCTCGGGCGGACGACCTCGCCGCTACCTGATCATGCCTGAAGCCCGAGCTCATCGAGCGAGCGCAGCAGTTCGGCCGGATCGCGATAGACGCGAAATGCTCCGGCACTGAGGAGTTCAGTCTCGCCGTAGCCGCCACTCAGCAGCCCGACGCTCAGAATCCCAGCGCGGCGCGCCGCAAGCTGATCCCAGACGGCATCACCGATGACATAGCATTCGCTCGGCGCAACCCCGAGTCGCTGCCCGCAGGCGATGAACAGGTCCGGCTCAGGTTTGGCGCGCGCGACGTCGCCTCGTTCGACGACCACGACGTCGTTGTCGACGCCGAGTACCTCGAGCGAGCGATCGATCTCGGGGCGCCGGCCGGAGGTGGCGATACCGTACGCGATCTTCCGCCGGCGCAGATCTCTCAGCAGCTCCACGGCGCCCGGAAGCGGCCGCCGCTCCGGGAGAAATTCGCGGAATAGTTCCCCGTGGCGCCTCTGCAGGTCTTCCGCTGCCGAGCCGTCGATGTCGTGCCCGAGCTCACGCGCCGCCGCACGCGCGAACAGGCCGCCGCTCATACCGATGCGGCGGTGAATACGCCAACCGTCGATGGCAAGACCCGACTCTGCAAACGCGCGTTGCCAGGCAAACACATGCGCGTAAACGGTGTCCACGAGCGTGCCATCGAGATCAAAGATGAGCCCGCGCATCACGACATCGTGCTCCCTCTCCGGCTAGCGAGCGTTTGCGGCTCTCGCATTGTCGCAGCTTTCGACGCCGGCTCACAGCCGTGCCATTTGACGTGGCTTTCGTCGGCGGCGGGTCAATGTTAGCGTGCACACGATGGCCACGACTGTTTCGCTGAAGACTTGCAGCGGGAGGGGATGATATGGCTGGCGGCGCTTACACGCTTTACGGCAGGGCGAACGCCGGGTCGCTGGCCGTGCAGATTGTGCTCGAGGAGATCGGCGCGCCCTATGAGCTGCGGTGGGTCGGCAAGACTGCGGCTGAGCTTGAGACCTTGCGCCGCATCAATCCCGCCGGAAAGGTGCCGGCGCTCGTGCTGCCGGATGGCACGGCGGTGTTCGAGTCCGCCGCAATCCTCATTCACCTGACCGACGCGCATCCGGCGGCGGATCTGGCGCCGGTCGCCGGCAGCACGGCGCACGCCCGCTTTCTGCAATGGATGTTATTTCTGTCGTCGAATGTCTACGAGGCGGCGCTGCGAATCTCCTACCCGGAGCGCTACTCGACGGCCGGGACAGCCGCGGCCGACCAGATCAAGGCGCAAGCCTTGCAGGACTACGCCCGCCAACTCGAACTCATCCACGGCGCGCTCTCGCCCTATGTACTGGGCGAGAAGCTGTCCGCTGCGGACCCGTACCTGCACATGCTCGCCGGTTGGTATCCCGATGATGCCGCCGCGCTGGGCTCCCGACTGCCGAAGCTTGCTCAGCACGCTGCACTGCTGCGCCGCAGGCCGGCGACCCGCAAGGCCGAACAGGATCACGCCGGCACCTAGGCGACCTCATCGCCACCGCATCAGGCGACGCGCGCCCAAAACCCGGCGCTTGCCGGCGCGCACACTCCAGATGCCACGGGAGGATCACGATCATGAGTCTCGCTCCTTTGCACGGCATTCGGGCCTGCGTGTTCGACGCCTACGGCACGTTGTTCGACGTCGCGGCCGCGGCGCGGGCCTGCGGTCATGAGCTGGGCGAGAAGTCGAGTGCATTGAGTTCACTTTGGCGTGAAAAGCAGCTCCAATATACGTGGCTGCGGGCGCTGCAAGGCAGGCACGCGGACTTCTGGCAAGTGACCGGCGAGGCCCTCGACTTTGCGCTCGACACGCTGCAGATCTCCCGCACCGGGTTGCGGGAGCGGCTGCTGAACCTTTACCTCACGCTCGGCGCCTTTCCGGAGGTACCTGACACGCTGGCGCGGCTGAGGCGGGCCGGGATGAGGACTGCAATACTCTCCAACGGCTCCCCGCACATGCTGAAAGCCGCCGTGGAGGGCGCCCAAATCACTCACTTGCTGGACGCTGTGCTCTCGGTTGAGGAAGTCGGGATTTACAAGCCGCACCCGAGGGTTTATCAGCTTGCGGTAGAGCGCCTGGCGCTCGAGGCGGGCGCGATCGCGTTCCAGTCGTCCAATGCCTGGGACGCCTGGGCCGCATCCGCCTTCGGCATGCGGGTGGTGTGGTGCAACCGCTACGATCAGCGTCCCGAAAGGCTCCCGGGCAAGCCTGATCGGGAAATCAGGTCGCTGGCGGAACTGCCGGCCCTGTTAGGTCTGAACTGACACCCTCGGAGTCCGGGATCCGGGGCATTCACACCCCCGCGGCCGCGCCTTCGTGAACGGCCTGCACGATCCTGGCGGCAATCTCAGCCGGCGTTGCGGTTGCGGGGATCGCCACGCGAATCCGCTGCTGCGGATCAACGAGCAAGACGAACGCGCTATGTTCCACCGCATAAGATCCCGATTTCGCATCGAGCGTCCGCCGGTCGAAGAAGATCCGGTACTGTTGGGCGACGCGCTCCACGGCGCGCGGCGAACCGCTCAGGGCAATGATGCGGACATCGAAGGCGTTTACATAGGCTGACAGCGCCCGCGGTGTATCGCGTTGCGGGTCGACCGAAACGAATACCGGAAGGATCCGAGCCGCGTCGGGCCCGAGCTGCTCGAGAGCCTGATGAATTCCCATCAGGGTGAGCGGACACACATTCGGGCAGGTCGTGAAGCCGAATGTCACGAGGCGATAGCGCGTGGCGAGAGCGTGCTCGTCAACGGCCACGCCCCGTGTGTCGCGGAGCCCGGCGAACGAGGCATCAATCTGCTCGCCGGCACGTGGCGCCGACCCGACCGCACCGCCCGACAGGGTCTGAATCAGCATCCACACCGCCATCGCGGCGCTCACCGTGAGACTCACCAGGAGCGCAACGCCCATACGGCGAGTCCGGCGGATCACCGCACGCGCCCCGCTGAGTCCTTTGACGTGTGGCCTTTTTCCCATGATGCCTCGAGCTGCCCGGTCACCCGGGTGTCATTTCGCTTCCAGGAGCGGCGAGACGATGCGCGCGAGCCGTTCGCGTGTCCACACGGGATTCCGGTCCTTCCACCCGTCATCCACCAAACGGCCGGCGCGGTCGATGGTGAAGTTTACGGGAATACGCCAGATGCGTCCGTAGCCCGGCGCGCTGGAGCGCTCCAGGAAGCCCACCGGAAAGCTCAGCGTCCGTGCCACGGCGCGCACCTCATCGAGCTCATCGGGTGTATTGAGAGTGAATCCGAGCACGGAGAGTCCCTGAGCGGCATGCTCGGCCGCGTACCTCGAGAGCAGCGGGAGCTCCTCGCGGCAGGGCACGCACCACGTGGCCCAGAAGGTGAGGATCACGACATGGCCTGCCAGCTCCGGCGTAGACAAGCGCTTGCCGTCCAAGGTCATCAGCGTCGCGGCGGGCGCCGGCTGTCCGACGCGCACCTCGTTGGCCTGGGCCCGTGGCGCAAGCAGATTCCCGAAGCCCAGCAGACTGCACGCCGCCGCGCCTTGCAGGACGCTGCGCCGCGTGGGGTTCGCCAACTGGCGGACTTCAAATCGAGTGCTCATGGCTCAGGGTGAGAACGCGTAGCTGCCCCCGACCGTTACCGTCCAGTGCGGAAAGAGCTGGTACCCGTCGAGCCTGGCGTACACCGGTAGCTGCGCGAAGGCGTAGAGATACAGCTTGCCCATCACGTGCAGTGTCAGACCCGGACTCAGATAGGCCACGGTGCCTGCGGTATCCGGGGTGTCCGCCAGGGCTCCCTGATCGGCGCTCTTGCGCAACAGGTTCACCTGCAATTGCGGGACCCACTGCGGATGAGCCTCGTAGCGCAGACCGAAGCTCATCGTCGCGGCATTGCCGGGCCGGAAATCGTTGCCGGGCTTGTCCTGCTTGTGCCTGACCGCGCTCTGGAATTGACCGTTGACGAAAGCATCGAAATTCTGGCTCACGGCCTGGTAGTAGTAGGCGCCCACGATCAGGTCGGTGCTGCCGGTGCCCGCCTGCAGGCTCGCATCCAGGGGAGTCCCGGCGTTGGGGCCGGTGTTGAAGTTCACCGCCGTGCCGTAGTGGCCCGTGGGGAGCTTCACACCGAGTTGCACCCCCAGGTTGTGGGTCGGCAACAGCCCCTGGTAGCTGCCGATGATCTTGACGTCGCCCAGGTCGGAGAGACTGGAGCTGCTGATCTGACTTGCTGCCGTTTCGGACGCGGTGTACGGCGATGGCTGCTCGCCGAAAGTCGTATGAGAACGCATGACGTACGGCACCAGGACACTCACGTTCCATTCGGAATTGGGGCTGTAACTCATCCCCATGGTCAGATAGCGGTTGATCGTCTGTTTCTCGATCTCGGCACCACCGAGCGCGGGATTCGACGGATTGTTGACGACCTGCGCCGGGGTGGCCGCGCCGGTGCCACTCAGCAGCCGGTCCTGGTTCACGTAGTCGTACTCGAAGTTGAAGCGCAGTCCCGGGACGGCCGAGTAACCGGCCGCCGCGTCAGCGCTGAGCGTGCAGCCGCAGGTGGCGCAGGCCCACGCCGCCACCGGGACCGCGGATGATAGAACACCGGCCAGCGTCAAAAGCGGCAGGCGGTTGAACAGGCAAGACATGTGAATTTGTTCCCCGTTCGCCGTGGCGAACCCTTGTTAGACGAGTGAACTCGGCACAGCCGGGCGCCCGAACTGGGTGGGCGCGCGAGGCCGACGAAGGCTGCTTTAGGCGAAGCGGGGGGGACCGCGAGGCTGTTGGACGCGAACGAGCCCTACGTTGAGGTGTAGCGGCTCAGAGAGGAGCAGGATCGGCCCGGCAGCGCTGACCGGGGTCGGCAGGACCCGAGCCACCTCCATGGCCGGCCCGGCAGCCGGCGCGTTGCCGAACGCGCAGTGCTCGGTGTGAGGCGCATTCCCCGGGTGCCGGCCGGTATCCTGCGGCGAGGAGGGGGCTGGAAAATCGGGCCGGCAGATCGTGAGGGAAAATGGCTTGCCGCTGGCGGGCATGAAGCCGGCGGGGATCAGCGCGTGGAACACCACGGCGACCAGCAGAATGCTGGTAACGAGCTCGCGCCTACGTCGATTGAACAGAGTCGAGCGCATGTCCGGCAGGGCTGGTGCCTTGGTGCGGAGAGTCTAAAGGGTCCGACACGCCGCCGCGACCGGCGGGCACCCTACGGCAAGATACTGCAATACCCGACCGGTGCGACCGATCATACTGTGGCGCGAGGGCACGATCGCTTCGAAACGGGTGCTTGGGGCGCCACCCTTATGTCAATGCATTGACCACAGACCGCGAGGGGTCTTCAGGAGAGCGGGCGCTTGCGTCGCCCCTTGCGCACGGAAAAGAACAGTTGCCGGTGTTCACCGGCACGGGTGATGGTGGCCCACTGCAGCGCGACCAGGACATACAGGACATTCAGTGCCAGCAGCCGAGTGGGGATGTGCCTGGTGCGTTGCGCCATGGCGAGCACCTGGTTCGCCGTCACGCCCCGTGTTCCGCCGACGCGCTCGTGTACGTAATCGACGGCGGCCTTGTCGACCAGATTGAAGTAGCCGGAACCACGACGCGCCTTCGACAGCGCGAACGACAGCACGAAAAAATAACCCTCGCTCTCGAACACATGATAGGTCTGACGTACCGCCGCGACCCGACCACAGTATTGGAGTCCACGTTGCAAAGTACGGATATTCATACCACCCTACCCACGGCAGTCCGAGTGCTGCTGCAAAAAGAGGTACCTAGGACAAATAACGCCCCTGTCAGTCTCCCTGGCCCCCCTCGAGCCGCGGAACGCCTGCCTCCTGCATCCGTGTATTGAGCGCCGGCAGCTCGGTGTTCGCGAGCGTCTTCCACTTGTCGAGCTGCTCGACCAGGCGTCGATGCAGACCGGCGTACACCTCCTGCTGCGCCACCGTCGGAGCCACGTCGTCCGCGTCGATGGTGGCAATGAAGGTGTCATATTGCTCGTTGAGGCGGTTGGGATAGCGGAGATTGTCTTCCGATGCCTTCATGTTGACCTGGATGAGCTCCTCCTCGATCGGTGTCATGTGCTTGTCGAAATCCGCGGCGGCGGCCAATAGCGTCTTGCTGCCGGCCTCGCCGCCCGCCCAGGCCTGCAGCGTCGCGAGATTGCGGCGCATGGTGCGTATCTGATTGACCGCGCGGTGCAGCGCATCGATATCCTGTGTCGTCCGTGTCGCCAGATCCCAGTGCGCGGCCATGTCGGGCGCGCTGACCGTGTCCTTCAGTCGTGGGTCGAGCACCACTTCCAGTGGCACCGACTGCACTCCGCTGCGGGTGCTCAGGCGAACCAGGTAGGAGCCCGGATTGACGACCGGTCCGCGCGGACCTTCGTCGGCGTAGAAGGCTCCGGGGATCTCGCGCGGATCTTCGACGCGCAGATCCCAGGCGAAGCGGTTCATTCCAGGCGCGTCCGGCAGCAGGTCCGCGGGCGGCTCGCGATCCGGCCATTCGGCCGGTTGCTCGAATCTCTCCTTCTTATGGTTCGAGAGCGTGCGCAGCACCTTGCCCTGGGCATCGAGGATCTCGAGCGTGATCTTCTCATCGGCCGCCGGCTTGGTCTTCAGAAAATAGTCGATCACCGCGCCTCGGGGCGGGTTATCTCCGACCGGCCGGCGTCGGTTCACATCGAGAGGGAAATGCAGGTGGTAGGCGGGCTGCGGATGATACAGGCGCACCTCGGGCACGGCTGCCCCCGGGTCGAGCTGGCGCAAGGGCGTCAGGTCGTCGAGGATCCAGAACGAGCGGCCGTGGGTCGCGACCACGAGGTCATCGTCCTTCACGACGAGATCATGGATCGGCGAGACCGGCAGATTCAGCTGCAGGGGTTGCCAGTGTCCACCGTCATCGAAGGACACATAAACCCCGAGTTCGGTCCCCGCATACAGCAGTCCCTTTCTTCTGGGATCCTCGCGCACGGAACGGACGTAAGCGCCGTCGGGTATCCCGCTGACGATGCGAGTCCAGGTCTTGCCGCTGTCGTGCGTGCGGTAGATGAGCGGCTTGAGATCGTCGACCTTGTGCCGGTCTATCGCGGCAAACGCGCTGCCGGCCTCGTGCGGCGAGGCCTCGATGATGCTGACCATGCTCCATTCGGGCATGTCTTTGGGCGTGACGTTGCGCCACGTCTGCCCGTCGTCGTGGGTCACGTGAATCAATCCATCATCGGTGCCCGCCCACAGCAACCCCTGTTGCACCGGTGACTCGGCGAGCGCAAACACGGTGTCGTAATACTCGACGCTCGTGATGTCGAGCGTGATAGGTCCACCCGAGGGCCGCTGCTTGCTCTTGTCGTTGCGGGTGAGATCGGCGCTGATGCGCCGCCAGCTGCGCCCCTGATCGGGGCTCTTCAGCACGAATTGCGCCGCCGTGTACAGAACCTTCGAATCGTGCCGGGAGACGAGCACCGGTTCGGTCCACTGGATGCGGTACTCGAGATCGTCCGCACCGTTACCGGATACGTCGAGGGGATGTATCGAGACGTCGCGCAGGTTGCCGGTGCGGTGATCGTAGCGCGTCATCTGTCCGCTGTCGGCATTCGCGTAGATGATCTCCGGATCGCGTGGATCGGGCGCGATGTAGCCGCTTTCACCGCCGCCGACCTCATACCAGTCCTGTCGGCCGATGACGCCTTCGTCGTCGCGGCTGGCGATGGCGATGGTGGTGTTGTCCTGCTGGGCGCCGTAGATGCGGTACGGCCAGTGGTTGTCCACGGCGACGTGATAGAACTGCGCCGTCGGCTGGTTGTACTGCTGCGTCCAGCTCTTGCCGCCGTCGACGGAAATGGTCGCGCCGCCGTCGTTACCGTTGATCAGGCGCCTGGGATCGCGCGGGTCTATCCATAGCGCGTGATGATCACCGTGCGGAGCCGGCAGGAGCTCGAAGTCCTTGCCGCCGTTGGTGGAGCGAAATGCGCCCGTGTCCAGCACGTACACGGTATCGAGTGCGACCGGATCGGCGAAGATGTGCGAGTAGTACCACGCACGTTGCCGGAAGCGGTGATCGGAATTGACCCGCATCCAGCTGTCGCCACCGTCATCGGAACGGAAGACCCCGCCCTCCTTCGCCTCGATAGCGGCATAGACACGGTTGGAATCCGCGCCGGACACGGACACCCCGATGCGACCGAGCGGCCCGTCGGGCAGGCCGTGGCGTTCGAGGAGCTTCCAGGTGAAGCCCCCGTCGGTCGATCGATAAAGTCCCGAGCCCGTCCCGCCGCTGGAGAATCCCCATGGTTGGCGGCGCATCTGCCATAGCGAAGCGAACAGCGTATTCGGATTGCGGGGATCGAAGACGACATCGATCCCGCCGCTGTCGCGGTCGTGGAACAGCACCCGCTGCCAGGTCTTGCCGCCGTCGCCGGTGCGGAAGATCCCGCGCTCGTCGTTGGGGCCGAACGCGTGCCCGAGCGCGGCGACGAACGCGATATCCGGGTTTCGCGGGTCGACGACGATGGCGCCGATGTGGCGCGTGTCGCGTAAACCGAGGTGCTGCCAGGTCCGGCCGGCATCGAGCGACTTGTATACGCCGTCGCCATAGGTGATGTTGCCGCGCGGGCAGGCCTCGCCGGTGCCGACATAGATGATATTGTGATCCGAGTCGGCGACCGCGATCGCGCTGCCAGGTGCTGCCGGCGTTGGTGCTCTTCCAGACGCCACCGGCGACCGCACCGAAATACCAGGTCGCCGGGTCACCCGCAACGCCGCTCACGGCGACCACCCGGCCGCCGCGGAACGGACCGATCTGGCGCCATTTCATGCCGCTGAAGAGTTGCGGATCGACCTGGCCGGCAGCCGATGCCGCGCCAGGCAGCAGCACCAGCAGCACACCCAAAGCGCTCACAAGACCGTCGAACCGGCAACGATTCATTTTGCCCCCAACCAGGAGATGCGCCACGCGTGAGCGGCGATTATTCCACGGGACGGGTCAACGTGTTGATGAGATCGCGCATCGCCAGCCATGCCCGGCGAGGTGAAGCGGCGCGACTCACCGGCGCAGGTCGGCCGTGATCGACAGCATCAGCAGCCGGGCAGGAAGCAGATAGTAGGATTGGTCGCCAAACTCGCTGGCGGTGACCGGATCGCGCCGGTCGGTCAGGTTTTGACCCTGCACCGCGATGGTGTATTGCCCGAGGCGCCGCCCCAGGCGCGCGTCGAGTGTCAGGTATCCGCCTGCCGCAGCGGTATTCAGGCGATCGAGGAAGCGGCGCCCGACGTAGGCGGCCTGGGTGGCGAGCTGCCATCCGTCCGGACCTGAGACTTGCAGCCCAACGGCGGCAATGTTGTGCGGCGACAGGTTGAGCTGGCGCCCGTCAAGCTGTACCGGGGCTCCTGACTCGATCGTCATGGTATTGCCGAAGCGCGTGTCGTGATAGCTGTATGCCGCCGTCAGGACGGTGCCGGGCAGTGCCTGCCAGCGCAGCTCGGTCTCCGCACCCGTAAAGCGCTCGCGTCCGGCGTTGACCATGACCGGGGCTCCGTTGGCGTCGGTCTGATTCACGACGAGATTGGCGAAATCGAGCTTGAACGCCGCGATCTCCCAATCGACGGCCCCGGCGAGAGTCTTGACGCGCAGCCCGCCCTGGTAGGCGCCGGCACTCTCCGGGCGCAGGATGGTGGCGTTGACGTCCGGGCCGAAATCGATGGCGGCCGGCTTGAACGTGTTGCAATACTGAGCGAACAGGATCCCGCGCTGCGGCCCGTCGGCGGCGCCCCAGATCCGCAACGTCGCACCGAGATCGCCGCTGAGGCGCAGGTAGTTCTGCGAGTCGGTGAAATACCGGTCATTGGCCGGCTCGACGGTGTCCGCATGCGTCGTCACCTGGTGCTCGTGCGTGTCGTTGAGCCTCAGGCCCCCGAGAACTGCGAATCGCTCGTGAGGTTTCCAGTCGAGTTGCGCGTACAGGCCGCCGAACTCGCGACGGTCATCGAGCCCATTGATCTCGTCAATAGGCCGCGAGGCACTCGGAGGCGGTGCCCTGCCGTCGGGCAGCGCCACATACGCAAAATTCCGACTCCGCTGCGTTCCATCGCCGGCGAGCCAATCGAGGCCGGTGGTCAGATTGAGCGAAGCCGACAGCGCGACGGAGACAAACGTGTCGAAGTACAGCTCCCGCACCCGGCGATCCTGGTTGAAGCCATCGGCATTGTTGCCGTCAGCGCCGAGCGCCAGCTGCGGCCGCAGGAAGCCGCGTACGTCGTGGGTCGTCGAACCCGTGTACGAGAGCACCGTCCGCCATTCGCCCTGGCGCAGCGCCCGCTCGAAGCTCATGGCCAGATGCGTGCGGTGTTCGACGATGCCGGAATCGGCGGGATTGAAGTTGCCATCGAGGGGAGTGAGCCTCGTCAACGAGGGTCCGTCGCGAAGCACCGGACTCGTCGGCAGCTGCGTCTGCGCCCAGTACTCGAGGTCCACTCCCGCGTTGCCGCCGAGGAACGCAGCGGCGGCGCGGTACAGCCCGTGGGCGCGGTCAAACCCCTGGTCGCGGCCGCTGAGCCGCGTGCGCTCAGCATCAAGGAGCAGGGACTGGCGATAAGAGCCGATGAGCGGCAGCGCCGTGGACAGCGAACCGGCCGCGCTGGAGCGGCTGCCGCCGGCGACGCTCAGCTCGTCGGCGCTCTCGCCGGCAGGATAGCGGATCACATGAATCACGCCGACGAAGGAAGTCGCTCCGAACATGACCGGCGCCGCGCCTTTCATGATCTCGATGCGCTCGACGTCGTTGAGATCCAGCGTCGGAACGGCCGGGTTGAACGCGCCGCCCCAGGGCACACCGTCGACCACGAGCAGGAAGGCGTCGAACTCGTGCAGTCCCCACAAGGACGGCACGCTGCCCGCGGGGCCGGAATCGCCTCCGGGCGGTGCGTCGACGCCCGCGACCGTTGCCAGCGCCGTACGCAGATCGGCGGCACCCAGGCGCCGAAGTTCCTCGCCCTGAATGACCGTCAGCGAGGCCGGCACGTAGTCGACCGCTTCGGACACGCGCGTCGCGGTGATCTGCACCTCAGGTAGGAGGACTCCTGCAGCGCCCCCTGTCTGTTCAGCGGCGTGCGCGAAGCTCGCTCCACAGCCGAACAAGAGCACCAGCGTCAGCAAGACGCGGTGGCCGACGGCGTCGAAGCCGGACACCTCGAGCAGCGTCCACTTGAGTGTGCTCGACCCGGCGTTCAGCACCAGTACGCGCACGTCACCATCCCGATCTTCTTCTCCTGCCGCAGAGAATAGCGGACAACGCGACCTCGGGTTCGACAAGACGACACGGCAACAACGGCGCATACTAAGTGTCGGATGTCGGCAATGGATAGCGGGGATGGGACGATGGCGCCGGCGTCGGAGCGTGAGCTCGGCCTGATCGATGCGTGGTGGCGGGCCGCCAATTACGTCTCAGTGGGTCAGATCTACCTGTGCGACAACCCGCTGCTTGCCGAACCCCTTTCCGCCGCGCACATCAAGCGCATGCTCCTCGGGCACTGGGGGACCACACCGGGCCAGAATTTCATCTACGCGCACCTCAACCGCATCATCCGCGCCTACGGCGTCAACATGATCTACATCTCCGGCCCGGGTCATGGCGGACCGGCGCTGGTGGGCAATGCGTATCTCGAGGGCACCTACGGCGAGATCTATCCCGAGATCTCCGCCGACGCCGCCGGCCTGAGGAAGCTGTTCACGCAGTTCTCGTTCCCCGGCGGCATTCCGAGCCACGTTTCGCCCGAATGCCCCGGTTCCATTCATGAGGGCGGAGAGCTCGGCTACTCGCTCAGCCACGCCTTCGGCGCGGTGCTCGACAACCCGGAGCTGATCGTCGCCTGCGTGGTCGGTGATGGCGAAGCGGAAACCGGACCGCTCGCGACCGCCTGGCATGCCAACAAGTTCCTGAATCCGGCCACGGATGGGGTGGTACTGCCGATTCTGCATCTGAACGGCTACAAGATTGCCAATCCCACGATCCTGGCGCGCATCTCCCGCGGCGAGCTGCGACAACTGCTGCAGGGCTGCGGGTGGACACCGCATTTCGTCGCCGGCGAGGAGCCGCAGACGATGCACCGGCTCATGGCCGATGCGCTCGACACGGTGATCGGGCGCATCCGGGAGATCCACGAGGCCGCGCGCGTGAAGGGCGACCGCTCTCGCCCGCCGTGGCCGATGATCGTGCTCGAAAGCCCGAAAGGCTGGACCGGACCTAAAGAGATCGACGGGCAGCGCATAGAGGGCACCTTCAGAGCCCATCAGGTTCCGCTCACCGACCCGCGCAGCAATCCGGCGCACCTGCGCCAGCTGGAGAGCTGGTTGCGCAGTTACCGGCCGCAGGAACTGTTCGACGCGCAGGGCCGGCTGCGCGCGGAACTACGCGCCCTCGCGCCCGCGGGCGAGCGCCGCATGAGCGCCAATCCGCACGCCAACGGCGGCCTGCTGCTGCACGACCTGCATCTGCCCGACTTCCGGGCCTACGCCATCGAGGTGCCCGGCCCGGGTGCCGCGCAGGCCGAAGACACACGCGTGCTCGGCAGGTATCTGCGCGACGTGATCAGATTGAACGCCACGCGCAGGAACTTTCGCATCTTTGCGCCCGATGAGACGATCTCGAACCGGCTCACTGCGGTGTTCGAAGCGACCGCGCGGCAGTGGAATGCCGCGACGCTCGAGGGGGATGAGTTCCTCGCCAACGACGGCCGGGTGCTCGAGATGCTGAGCGAACACCAGTGCCAGGGCTGGCTCGAAGGTTATCTGCTCACCGGCCGTCACGGGCTCTTCAACTGCTACGAGGCTTTCGTTCACATCGTCGATTCGATGCTCAACCAGCACGCCAAGTGGCTCAAGGTCAGTGCGCAGCTGCCGTGGCGGCGCAGGATCGCCTCGCTGAACTACCTGCTGACCTCGCATGTCTGGCGCCAGGATCACAATGGCTTCACGCACCAGGATCCGGGTTTCCTCGATCACGTCGTCAACAAGAAGGCGCAGGTGGTGCGCGTATATCTGCCGCCGGACGCCAATTGCCTGCTCTCGGTCATGGACCACTGTCTGCGCAGCCGCCATTACGTCAACGTCGTGGTGGCTGGCAAGCACGCGGCGCCGCAATGGCTGGCCATGGATGCGGCGCTCGAGCACTGCACCAGGGGTGTGGGGCTGTGGCCCTGGGCGAGCAATGACGCCGGCGGGGAACCGGACGCGGTGATGGCCTGCGCGGGGGACGTGCCGACGCTGGAGACCCTGGCCGCGGTATCGATCCTGCGCAGCGCACTGCCGGAGCTGAAGATCCGTGTGGTGAATGTCGTGGATCTGATGAGACTGCAGCCCGACACGGAGCATCCACATGGGCTCTGCGACCGCGACTTCGACTCGCTCTTCACGCCGGACAAACCGATCATCTTCGCGTTCCACGGATATCCCTGGCTCATCCACCGCCTCGCCTACCGCCGCAGGAACCACCGGAACCTGCACGTGCGCGGATACAAGGAGGAAGGCACGATCACGACCCCCTTCGATATGACGGTACTGAACGATATGGATCGCTTCCACCTCGTCCAGGACGTCATCGACCGTCTGCCGCAGCTCGCCGGGCGCGGCGATTACCTCAAGGACGAAATGCAGAACCGGCTGATCGAGCATCGCCAGTACATCACCCGCCATGGCGAGGATATGCCGCTGGTGCGCGACTGGCGCTGGCCCGCGCACCCATCCCCGGGCCCGGCAAGACGGTGACGCGCCCGGGAGGCAGCCGTGGCTCGGCCGCATCATCCATGCGCGCGCGGCTCATGGCGGCCGCCGCGGCGGCGCTGGGCGTTGCCGGTTGTTCTCTGATCACCCTGAAGAGTCCGGAGCGGCCGCTCTCGAGTCGCGATCTGAATGCGCGCATTCTCACGCGCGAGTTCTCGTACCGTTTCATCGCGGTGGTCACGCAGTGCGCCGACGACATTGCGGCGCACGACACCGACCCTGAGGTGCTGGCGAATGCGCTGCGCTGGAAGATCGGCGCGGCGGCGGAGAGTCAGCGTGCGGCTACCCGCCTGGCCCCGATGATGGCTCTGCTCGATAGCTGGGCGCTGGCCTCGCAGATGCAGCAATTCCTGTCGCCGGGGCAGCCTGGCGGCGCACTGCTCGGCTCTCACCAGGAGGCTGCCCTGACGGTCGCGAGCGAGCTCGATGAGGGGGCTCAGGAGCTGGCGCGCAGGCTCATCGCTCCCGGTGAACTTGCGCAGTATCAGCAATTCGTCGCGACCTACACGCACGAGCATCCGCTCAGGGATCTGCAGTTCGTACGCGCCTCGGTCATCGAGCTGTGGAGCCAGAAAAG
>VBNP01000025.1:41247-70611 GCA_005877965.1 Gammaproteobacteria bacterium
GAGGATCGCGAGCGAGGCACTCACCCTGCAGACCATCTGGAGGACCGAGCTGGCGCTGCGCGAGTCGGGCTACTCCCGCAGCGACATGCGCGCCGCGCTCGGGCAGCTCGACGAGCGGCTCGCCAGACTATCGGCGGCGGCGGAGAGTGCGCCACAGCTGGTGCACCAGGCGGTAGCCGATGTCCGCCAGAGCGTGATCGAACTGCTCCAGCGGGTCGATTCATCGGCGGCCTCGATCCTCGAGACGCTGCGCACCGAGCGCGCCGCGCTGTCGGCGGACGTGCGCACCGAGCGCGAAGCGGTGGTGATGGCGGCCGACGTGGAGCGCAAGGCGATCGCCCGGGACGCAGCCCGGATTGCCGAGCAGGTCGTGAGATCCTCCGGCGAGCAGGCGCGCCATCTCGCGCGCGAGGTGTTGCTGCTGCTCATCGTTCTCGCCGTCGTGGTGCTGGGCCTGCCCTTCGCGGCCGGGTACCTCGTAGGTCGCGCGCGGGGAGGTCGCGTTCCTGCGCAGGGGAGATAGCCGGTCGGCCTAGGAATTGAGAGTGTGACCGCCCGCCTCATCCGCCGCCGGGGCGCTGGCGGGCAGGCGGGCCAGCAGCTGGGTGAGCTTGCCGAGGTCGAGCGGCTTGACGAGGTGCGAATCGAATCCCGCCTCCTGCGAGCGGCGGCGGTCCGACTCCTGGCCCCATCCGGTGAGCGCCACCAACGTGATCCGCTTGCCCCACGCCTGCGCGCGGATCCGCCGCGCGACTTCATAGCCGTCGAGCAGCGGCATGCCGATATCGAGCAGCGCGACTTCAGGCAGGTGCCGCTCGGCGCACTCGAGCGCCAGGCTCCCGTTGGCGGCGCTGAAGACTTCGTGGCCACTCAGCTCCAGAACCGTCGCCAGGGTTTGCAGCGCGTCGGCATTGTCATCCGCGACCAGGATGCGCCGGCGCACCGGGGGCGCATCCGCGGTTGTGGCGGGCTGCCGCCCGTTCACAGACTGCGTCGTCTCGGGCAGCATCGGCAGCCGGATGACGAATTCGCTCCCCCGGCCAGTGCCCTCGCTATGCGCACTGATGGTGCCGTCGTGCATCTGCAGCAGCCGGCGCACCAGGGCGAGGCCTATCCCGAGACCGCTGTGCGGGTGATCCGAGCGGCGGTCGAGCCGGGTGAACAGATCGAAGATCCTGGGCAGCACCTCTGCGGGAATGCCGATGCCGTTGTCGCGCACCCGGATGTCGATCTCCGTCCCTTGCCGGCGGACGCTGAGACTGATGTGCCCTTGCCGCTCGGTGTATTTGGCCGCGTTGCCCAGCACGTTGCCGAGGGCCTGCGTGAGGCGCAGCGGGTCGGCATTGACCCTGAGCGTCCCATCGGGAATCTCGGTGGTGAACTGGTGACCGCGCTCCTGTATCAACGGCTGCACGATCTCGACGGCACGCGCGACCAGCGTCCCGAGCTCGATCGGTTCCCGGGACAGGTTGATCCTGCCGCGGGTGATGCGCGCCACATCGAGCAGGTCGTCGACCAGGCGCGTGAGATGCGCGAGTTGTCGCTCGATCACGTCGCGCGACCAGCTCAACTGTTGATCGGTTGCGGGCTTCATGCGCATGAGCTGTACGGCATTCAGCATCGGCGCCAGCGGATTGCGCAGCTCGTGCGCGAGCATCGCGAGGAACTCGTCCTTGTGGCGGTCCGCCTCCTTCAACGCCCGTTCCGCCCTGGCCCGCTCGGCGACCTCGCTCTGCAGGCTGCGGTTGGCGCGTTCGAGCTCCGCGTTTGCGCGCTGCAAGGTGGCATTGAGGGCTTCGAGTTCGCGGGTCTTCTCCGCCTGCAGCGTCGTGTTGGCCTCGGCCAGGCGCTCGTTGGCCTGCCCGAGATTGCGGTTCAGCTCGAGCAGCTCGCGGCGCTTGCAGTACAGCTCGACCAGCACGGCGACCTTGCTGCGCAGGATCTCCGGCACGACCGGTATCGATACGTAGTCGACCGCGCCGGCCTTGTAGCCCTTGAGGCGGTCGAGGTCGGTCACGTGCACACCGGTGACGAAGATGATGGGGGTCTTCTCGAACCGCGGGTGGTCGTGGATCAGCCGCGCCGCCTCGAAACCGTCCATTCCCGGCATGCTGACATCGAGCAGCACCACGGCGAACTCCTCGTGCATGAGCTTGTCCAGCGCCTCGAGCCCCGAGTGAGCGCATACCAGGTTCTGCCCCAGCTCGCTCAGCACCGACTGGTACGTGAGCAGCCGCGCGGGCTGGTCATCGACCAGCAGTATGTTGACTTTATCGTTGGCGCCCATGGCGCTGTCGACCCCCCTGACCCTTCCTAACGGTGCAACCACGTCCGTACCAGCGACAGCAGCTGGTCGGTGTTCACCGGTTTGGCGACGTAGTCCGAGGCCCCCGCCTCCAGGCACTTCTCGCGGTCGCCTTTCATGGCCTTGGCGGTGAGGGCGATGATCGGCAGCAGCCGGAACCGATGCTTGCTGCGGATGCGGCGCATGGTCTCGTAGCCGTCCATTTCCGGCATCATGACATCCATCAGCACCAGCGACAGATCGTCGGTGCTCTCGACCAGCTTGATCGCCTCCTGGCCGTTGGTGGCCGTGATCACCTGCATCCTGTGGCGCTCGAGCAGGCTGTTGAGCGCGAAGATGTTGCGGATATCGTCGTCGACGACCAGCACTTTGCGCCCGTTGAGGGGCTCGTCGCTCTCGTGCAGCGCCTCGATCATCTGCTGCTTCGCCTGCGGCAGATCGCCGATCACCCGGTGCAGGAACAGGGCGGTCTCATCCAGCAGCCGCTCCGGCGAGCGCACGCCCTTGAGCACGATGCTCTTGGCGACCTTGCGCAGTCCGGCCTCCTCCTGGTCGGTCAGCTCGCGGCCGGTGAAGACGATGATCGGCGTGCGCCGCAGTTCACTGTCCTCCTGCACCTGCGTGAGCAGCTCGAAGCCGGACATGTCCGGCAGGCGCAGATCGAGAAC
Source organism: Gammaproteobacteria bacterium (assembly GCA_005877965.1). GTDB lineage: Bacteria > Pseudomonadota > Gammaproteobacteria > Steroidobacterales > Steroidobacteraceae > 13-2-20CM-66-19. The sequence goes on from VBNP01000025.1 coordinate 44,221, forward strand.
CACGCAGTCGAAGCTGCCGGCGCGCAGGGCCTCGAGCGCCGCCGCCCCGGTACCGGCCGTGGTGATCTGCACGTCGGTGTGTCCGAGGAGCTCGGTGACGCTCAACTGCTCGGCCGGATCGTCCTCCACCACCAGCAGCCGGCGGACGCGGGAGGCGGTGAAGCTCTTGAGGCGGTCGAACGCCGTCTCGAGCTCGTCGGTCGTGACGGTCTTGGTGATGAACTGGAAAGCCCCCCGCTCGAGCCCGTACTGGCGCTCCTCCTCGATCGTCAGGATCTGAACGGGGATATGGCGCGTTTCGGGGCTGCGCTTGAGCTGATTGAGAACCGTCCAACCCAACATGTCCGGGAGGAACACATCGAGCGACACGGCGGTCGGGCGGTACTTGCGCGCCAGCGCCAGCGCATCCGTGCCGGTCCTCGCCAGCAGGATCTTGAATCCGCGCCGGCGCGCGAGATCGAGCAGGATGCGGCAGTAATGCGGATCGTCCTCCACCACCAGCAGCACGGCATCCCCCGGCTGCAGGTCCTCCCGATCGTCCGCGATCTCCTCCCGCACCACCGGCAGCACCACCGGCTGAAACGCGACCGCGGAAGCCGCGGCCGGGCCCCGGGTCACGGCCCTGTTGTAGGCCGGGCCCATGTAGGAAAGAGGCAGATACAGCGTGAAGGAACTGCCGCTGCCGGACACGCTGCTCAGGCGGATCTCGCCCCCCAGCAGGTGCGCCAGCTCGCGGCTGATGGCCAGTCCGAGACCCGTGCCGCCGTACTTGCGGGCGGTGCCCGCATCGGCCTGCTGGAAGGCTTCGAAGATGATCCGCTGCTTCTCCGCGGGGATGCCGATGCCGGTATCGCTGACCGAGAACTCGACCACCGAGGGGGCCAGGCTGAGCGTCGGATGCTCGGTACTCCAGCCTCCGGTGGCGACACTGACGTGCAGGCGCACGCCCCCGCGCTCCGTGAACTTGAACGCGTTCGAGAGCAGATTCTTCAGTACCTGCAGCAGGCGCTTGGAGTCGGTGGTGATCGCCCTTCCCAGGCGCGTATCGAAGTCCGCGGTGAAGGACAGCTGGCGCGCCTCCGCTTCGTGCCGGAAATTGCGCTCGACGGTCTCGCGCAGGTGCGTGAACAGCAGCTCTTCACACTCGACCGTGACCGTGCCCGATTCGATCTTGGACAGGTCGAGGATGTCGCTGATGAGGTTGAGCAGGTCGGTGCCGGCGCCGTGGATCGTCTTGGCGAACTCGACCTGTCGTGACGACAGGTTGCCGTCCGCGTTCTCGGAGAGCTGCTGGCCGAGAATCAGGATGCTGTTGAGCGGCGTGCGCAGCTCGTGCGACATGTTCGCCAGGAACTCCGACTTGTAGCGCGAGGTGAGCGCGAGCTCCGCCGCCTTCTCCTCGAGCGCGCGCCGGGCGAGCTCGATTTCCTGGTTCTTGCGCTCGACCTCCACGTTCTGCTCGGCGAGCAGCTTCGCCTTGCTGGCCAGCTCCGCGTTGGTCTGCTGCAGCTCGGTCTGCTGCGCCTGCAGCTCCCCGGCGAGCTGCTGAGACTGCGTGAGCAGACCCTCGGTGCGCATCGTCGCCTCGATGGTATTCAGCACCACGCCGATGATGCTGCCGGTCAGCTGCTCGAGGAACGCCAGGTGCGAGGCCGTGAAGCCCCCGAGCGTGGCCAGCTCGACCACCGCTTTGACGTTTCCTTCGTACAACACCGGCAGGACGATGACATGGTGCGGCCGGGCGCTCAGCAGCCCGCCGCGCACCTGGATGGAGTCCGGTGGGATATCCGTCAGCAGCACGCGCTGCCGGTCGGCGGCCGCCTGACCTACCAGCCCTTCGCCCAGGTGATAGCGACGCGGCTCGCGGTTGTCGTAGGCATCGTCGGCGTAGCTGGCGAGCTCCTTGAGGCAGGGTGCGCCGTTGGTGGCGTCCATGACGTAAACGATTCCCTGCTGGGCATTGACGAGCGGCGCCAGCTCGGACAGCAGCAGCTTGCCTACCGTCACCAGGTCGCGCTGGCCCTGCATCATGCGGCTGAACTTCGCGAGATTGGTCTTGAGCCAGTCCTGCTCGGTGTTGCGCTCGGTGGTCACGCGCAGGTTGCCGATCATCGCGTTGATGTTGTCCTTCAGCTCCGAGACCTCGCCGCGCGCCTCCACCTGGATCGAGCGCGTGAGGTCGCCCTTGGTCACGGCGGTGGCTACCTCGGCGATTGCGCGCACCTGGTTGGTGAGATTGGCCGCGAGCAGGTTGACGTTCGCCGTGAGATCCTTCCACGTTCCGGCCGCGCCGGGGACGTGTGCCTGACCGCCGAGACGCCCTTCGACGCCGACCTCACGCGCTACGCTGGTGACCTGGTCCGCGAAGATCGCCAGCGTACCCGTCATGCTGTTGATGGTGTCGGCGAGTGCGTTGACCTCACCCTTGGACTCGAACGTGAGGCGCTGTCGCAAGTCGCCATTGGCGACCGCGGTCACCACTTTCACGATACCGCGCACCTGGTTGGTGAGGTTGTTCGCCATCACGTTCACGTTGTCGGTGAGATCCTTCCACGTGCCGGCCACGCCGGGCACCAGCGCTTGTCCGCCGAGCTTGCCCTCGGTGCCGACCTCACGCGCCAGGCGGGTCACTTCCGCGGCGAAGCCGTTGAGCTGGTCCACCATCGTGTTGATGGTTTCCTTCAGCTGCAGGATCTCGCCCTTCACGTCCACCGTGATCTTGCGCGACAGGTCGCCGCGCGCGATGGCGGTCGAGACCTCGGCAATGTTGCGCACCTGGCCGGTGAGATTGCGGGCCATCGAGTTGACGTTGTCGGTCAGGTCCTTCCAGGTCCCGGCGACGCCGGGCACGATGGCCTGGCCACCCAGCTTGCCCTCGGTACCCACTTCGCGGGCCACGCGCGTCACTTCGGCGGCGAAGCTGTTGAGCTGATCGACCATCGTGTTGACGGTTTCCTTCAGCTGCAGGATCTCGCCGCGCACGTCCACAGTGATCTTGCGCGACAGGTCGCCGCGTGCGATGGCGGTCGCCACCTCGGCGATGTTGCGGACCTGGCCGGTCAGGTTGCTGGCCATCGAGTTGACCTTGTCGGTGAGATCCTTCCACACGCCGCTGACGTCTTTGACGTCCGCCTGACCGCCCAGCTTGCCTTCGGAGCCGACTTCGCGCGCGACGCGCGTCACTTCCGCGGCGAACGCGTTGAGCTGATCGACCATCGTGTTGATGGATTCCTTCAGCTGCAGGATCTCGCCCTTCACGTCCGCCGTGATCTTGCGCGACAGGTCGCCGTTGGCGATGGCGGTCGCCACCTCGGCGATGTTACGCACCTGGCCGGTGAGGTTACCGGCCATGGAGTTCACGCTATCGGTGAGATCCTTCCAGGTGCCGGCGACGCCGGGCACCACGGCCTGGCCACCGAGCTTGCCTTCGGTACCCACCTCGCGCGCCACGCGCGTCACTTCCGAGGCAAACGAGCGCAGCTGATCGACCATGGTGTTAACGGCCTCCTTCAGCTGCAGAATCTCCCCGCGCACATCGACCGTGATCTTGCGCGACAGGTCGCCGTTGGCGACCGCGGCCGGTCAGATTGCCCGCCATGGAGTTGACGTTGTCGGTCAGATCCTTCCAGGTACCGGCGACTCCCGGCACCACGGCCTGGCCGCCCAGCTTGCCCTCGGTACCCACTTCGCGCGCCACGCGGGTCACTTCGGCGGCGAAGCTGTTGAGCTGATCCACCATCGTGTTGATGGTGTTCTTCAGCCCGAGGATCTCGCCCTTCACGTCCACGGTGATCTTGCGCGACAGGTCGCCACGCGCAACGGCAGTCGTTACTTCCGCGATGTTGCGGACCTGGCCGGTCAGATTGGTCGCCATCGCGTTGACGGAGTCGGTCAGATCCTTCCAGGTGCCGGCGACTCCGGAAACGATCGCCTGCCCCCCCAGCTTGCCTTCGGTGCCCACCTCGCGCGCCACGCGCGTCACTTCCGAGGCAAACGAGCGCAGCTGATCGACCATGGTGTTAACGGCCTCCTTCAGCTGCAGAATCTCCCCGCGCACATCGACCGTGATCTTGCGCGACAGGTCGCCGTTGGCGACCGCGATCGTCACTTCGGAGATATTGCGGACCTGGCCGGTGAGGTTGCTGGCCATCGAGTTCACGCTGTCGGTCAGATCCTTCCAGGTGCCGGCGACACCGGGCACGGCGGCCTGACCGCCGAGCTTGCCCTCGGTACCCACTTCGCGCGCGACGCGCGTGACTTCGGAGGTGAAGGCGCTCATCTGCTCGATCATCGTATTGACGATCGTGGCGGATCTCAGGAATTCTCCCTTGAGTGGCCGCCCATCCACCTCCAGGTTTATGGTCTGGTGCAGGTCGCCCTTGGCGACCGCCGAAATGGTGCGGGTGACTTCCGCCGTCGGCCAGAGCAGGTCGTCGATGAGGGTGTTCACCGACCCTTCCATTGCGCCCCAGGCACCGGAGCGCCGGTCGCTCCCCATGCGATGACGGGTCTTGCCGTCCTTGCCGACGATCTGCCCGGCACGCTCCAGCTCGCGCGCCAGGCGCTGATTGGACGCCACGATCTCGTTGAAGGTATCGGCTACCTTGCCCGCGAGCCCGGTCCGATCGCTGGCGAGCCGCACCGAGAAATCGCCGTCGCGCACCGCCTGCAGCACTCGCAGGAGTTTCCGCTGGTCGAGACTCTTCGCCTCGGCGCCGTGGCGGCCGTTGGACTTGCGCGTGCGGCGCTCGGGTTCTTGCGTTTCCATCAGCAGGCTCCAGAATGCACCGCACCCCGCACGGGGCACTGCCGGATCGGCGACGGCGGGTGGTCAAAACCGCGGTTCGGGGCGGATGCCGGATGCGGTCGCAGCGGGCGAACGGTCGCGCTTGCCCAGGCGAGGCGCTCGAGAGGCCGGGGTCCGGGTTGCGGTGTGCGCACAGCCTCTCCAGACCCCTCAAGACGGGCTCCCTGGACCCTCACTCTCCGACGTCCAACCTCCGCAGCCCAGAGCGGGACCATAGCAGAAGGCTGTTTTGGCGCAAGGAGTATCCTCACAACCTCGGCCGCGAGGGCTTGCCGAGGGAGACGGATCGGCCGCACCGTGCGCGCCGGGAAGGAATTTCAGGTGCCCGAGACAACCGCGACCCGCCAGCGCGGGCTCGGTCTGGGGCTGGAGCCCGTGCGGGCGGACGGGAAGGCGGTGGCGTGAGCGGCGCAGTGGTGAACGGCGACTGGCGATCCCTGCGCGGCATGCTGCTCGATCGGGCCTGCGCACCCTATCGGCAGGTCGGGCGCTTCGCGTATTACTTTGCACGCGGCAAGCTGCGCGCCGACCCGGTATTCCGCGCGATCCTGGAGCTCGGCCTGCTGCGCGGACAGCAACGCATCCTCGACCTGGGCTGCGGCCAGGGACTGCTGGCTGCGTGGCTGCGGGCCGCCGCGCAGTGCTACGAGCACGGCACCTGGGCGGCGGGCTGGCCGCCGGCACCCTCCCCCCGATCGATGCGCGGTATAGAGCTCATGGCGCGCGAGGTCGCGTGGGCGCGCCGCGCGCTCGGGCCTGCCTGTGAAGTGCTGCAGGCGGACATCCGCAGCGCGGTGTTCGGCAGCGCCGACGCGGTGGTCATGCTGGATGTGCTGCACTACATCCCCGCGCAATCGCAGCTCGAAGTGCTGCAGCGGGTGCGCGCCGCGCTGCCGCCGGGGGGCCTGCTGCTGCTACGCGTGGGCGACGCCGACGGCGGCCTGCGCTTTCGCTTCACCCGGTGGGTCGACAGGCTGATCATGCTGGCGCGCGGTCGCGGCGCGGTGGCCCTGCATTGTCGCAGCATCGAGCAGTGGCGCGAGCTGCTGCGCGAGTGCCGCTTCGACAGCCGCGCCGAGCCCATGAGCCACGGGACTCCGTTCGCCAATGTGCTGCTGATCGCGCTCGCGATCTGACCGCGGTCGCCGCCGGCAGTCACCCGGCAGGATCAGTGCCCTGACCGGCGCAGAAGTAGCGCGGATCGTGCGGAGTGCGCGCGAAGATCCGGCGCAGCATCGGTTCGAAGGTGGCGAGGTCCTCGGTCGGATACTCCGGATCGAAGGAGCACTGATCCCAGGCGGCGCAGAAGTGCACGCAGGCCTGGTACCACGGATGCTCGCGCCAGCGCTCGCGAGCGTTGCGATCGCCACCGAAGTGATGCACGTAATAGTAGTTCTGGAACAGACCGTGGTGCGCCACGATCCAGGTCACTTCCGGGCGTACGTAGGGGCGCAGTATCGCCGCCGCCACTTCGGCGTGGTTGTAGGGTGCCAGCTCATCGCCGATGTCGTGAATGAGCGCCGCCACGATCATTTCCTCGTCGGCGCCGTCGCGCATGGCGCGCGTGGCGGCCTGAAGAGAATGCCGCAGCCGGCTGACGGGATAGCCTTCGACCGAGTGATCGAGCTTGCACAGGCTCTCGAGCACGCGCCCGCCCAGGCCGACGGCATACGCTCGCTCGGACTCATCCAGCAGCAGGTAGTCCTCCCTGGTGCCGTCCTGCATCCGCCGGAAGCTCACGATCCGGCTCACGCGCTGCGTCTCACATCCGCCGACAGCGCGCGGCGGCGGCGCAGCACGCGATAGAGACTGCGCGGTCCGTCGATATCGATGTAGCAGCCCTGCAGATGACGCAGGCCTTCAGACGGATCGAAGGCGGTGCGCCCGTGCAGCAGGCGGCAATTGTCGAACATCAGCAGATCGCCGGCCTTCAGCAGAAAGCGGATCTCGAAATCCGGCGCGCGCAGGCGGTGGTCGAACAGTTGCCGCGCCCGGTAGTAGGCGTCGAGGCGCTCGGGCGCAAACAGCGGCACGAAATCCAGCCGCGGGCTGAAGTGGATGGCCTTGAGATCACCACCGAGGTCGAGCTCGATGAGCGGCGCACTCGCGGTCAGCTCGACGTCGACGTCGAGGTATTTGAACCGCACCGGCGTGCTCGCGAGCATGCCGAACGCCTGCGGATGCTGTTCGCGCAACGCTTGCGCCACGGCGAAGCCATCCACCAGCGTTGACAGGCCACCACGGGTCTCATTCACCAGGCAATGCAGCAGCTGGATCCCGGGGACCGGCGCGCGATACGGATTGTCAGTGTGCGGATCAAGTGCCAGCGAGGTGTAAGCGAGGTCGTTGGCATTGGGTGTCGAGCGCACGTTGAACAACGCGCCAAAATTCGTCTCGCGCGTGAAGCCGAACATCGAGCCCAGCCTGAGCACCATGCCCTGCTCGGCGGGCACGCCCTCGAAGATCACGAATCCACGAGTCAGGAACGCTTCGAGCCACGAGGTCAGCTCGGCCTCGCCCGGGTCGGCGCGCCAGCGCGCCCGCGGCAGATCGGCGAGCGTGCCGTCCCACAGACGCGGCGCCGGGCAATCATGGCTGGTGGGCGTGAGCGCCGCTTCCGCGAGGATCTCCTCGGCGTTGAAACTCGCTTCATGCCCGTCGCTGAATTTGACCTTGTAGGTGCCCGGCAGCGGCTGCGACACCGCCACCAGCCTCAGATCGAGATCGAAATCCGACGGATCCTGCAGCCGCTGCTGCGTCAGCAGGTCGATACTGGCCGGATCCCTGCAGCGCTCGCGCAGCCACAGCGGATGGATGGAGTGCTCACTGCCGTCGGCGCGCTCCAGCACGAGCTCGGTGGGCCCGCCCATCTTCACAGTCGGCGGTTGTTGCGTGGCAGACATTAGCGGCAGTCTAGCGTCGCGTCTCAAGCTGTGTCCACGCCGGGGCGCGCATGTCGCCACGCCGGCCTGCAGGCGCCGGCGGGCGGCTTGGGAGCGCGTAGCCGTGCCCATGCCCGCGGTGTATTTTCTCTGACTGACAAACCGGGAGCGCCGCCATGAGCTTGAGCCGCCGTGATCTGCTGACCGCCTCCGCCCTGCTGCTTGCCGGACCGGGCGGCGCGCTGCGCGCCGCCGGCAAGGAGGCGGCCCGCGGCGAGACGCCCCTGGTGCTGTGTTGGAATGAGAATCCCTACGGACCGTCCCCGGCGGCGCGGCTCGCCGTGAGCCGGGCGATCGCGCAAGGGTGCCGCTATCCCGCCGACGCCGAGATCCAGGAACTCGTGGAGGCGCTCGCCGGACACGAGCGCATCGGCGCCGATTGCATCGTCACCGGCACCGGCTCGGGTGAACTGCTGTGCGCTCTCGGGCTGCTGTGCGGGCGTGACGGCGGGGAGATCATCGCGGCCGCACCCACCTACGCCGAGCTGCCCGACTATGCGCGCCTGCGGGGCGCGACGCTGAAATTCGTGCCGGTCGATGCCGGGCTGCGTCACGACCTGCCGGCCATGCGCGCGGCGGTCTCCGAGCGCACGCGCGCGATCTACATCTGCAATCCCAACAACCCCACCGGCACGGTCGTGGGCGCGAGCGAACTGCGCGCTTTCGTGGCGGCGCTGCCCGAGCGCCTCATCACGATCGTCGACGAAGCCTACATGGACTTCACGGTCGGAGCCGACGTGGCTTCGGTCGCGGATCTGGTCGGGACCAGCCACCGGGTGGTCGTGCTGAGGACATTCTCCAAGATCCATGGCATGGCGGGCCTGCGCTGCGGCTACGCCATCGCCCGGCCGGACCTGGCTGCCGCGCTTAGCGCTACCCGCATGTCCACGCCGAACATCCTGGCGGTGCGCGCGGCGCGCGCCAGCCTCGGCGATCGCGCTTTTCTCACCGACTGCCGCCGGCGGATCCTGGCGAGCCGCACCCGCATCACCACCGAGTTGGCGCGCCTCGGGCTGCGGTACGCCGAGCCGCAGGGCAATTTCGTGTTCTTCGACACGGGAATGCCGCTGGCGCGTTTCACCGGGCTCATGCGCGCGCGCAACATTCTCGTCGGCCGGCTCTTTCCACCGTACGAGACCTGGTGCCGGATCACGATCGGCACCGAGCCCGAGGTGTCTGCGTTCCTCGACGCGCTGCGCGCCGTCAAGGTGAGTTGAGCGCGGCCGCAGGCTCCAGCAGCAGGCTCATGCAGGTGAGGGCCGCTTCCGCCTTGTGCAGTTCACTCACCTCCACGGCCCGGGTGACGATTCCGGCCGCCTCCAGCGCGCGCTGCGTGCACGGATAGACGCTGCTCACCAGGGTGAGCCCGCGCAACGTCAGGGTGTTGGCCGCGAACGGCTCGTGCGGGTCGACCGCGATCACGACGCCCACGTCGAATGCCGACGGATCGACCCAGGAGGGGTTGGCCAGCAGAACGTCCGGCGGAATGAAGGTGCAGGCGCTCTTCAGGTGCAGGCAACCTCGCAGCGCCACCTCGCGCACCGCGTAGCCGAAGGGTCGCAGCGCCTCCTCGAGCTGGGCAACCCCGGCCCGGCTGGTGCGGCCGGACGTCCCGACATACAGCGTGCGGCCGATACGCAGCACGTCACCACCCTCGAGGCACGCGGGTGCGCTGATGCGCCGCACCTCGAGACGCCCGGCGAGCGCCGCGGCCACCGACTCGACCTCCGGGCGGCGTGAGGCGACGCCGGGACGGGTGATGACCACGATCTCGGGCATCAGCACCGCGGTGTCCTCGACGAACACGCCGTCGGCGTGCTCAGCGAGCGGCGGCAGCCACTCGATGCGGCATCCGAGTGAGGTGAGCTCCGCGACGTACCGGGCGTGCTGCTGCCGAGCGCGTGGCACATCGATCGCCTGGCGCGCGAGATGGCTGAGCTCGCAGCGCGCCAGCGACTCGGCCACCTCGCGGACGAAGGCGATCATGTTTCCGATTCTGCTGCACCCTCAAGGCGCCCCGCAAACGTATTGGTGTGTATGAGCAGCCTGTTTGCAGTCACTTTACTGACCGGTTGCCTGCCCATGATGGCATGCGCCGCGGGCCCGCAGCTCAAGCTCCCGGAATTCGAGCACCTTCGCGAGGTTGCGACGCAATCCGTCAACGTCTCTATCGGCGGCTGGCCGCTCGGCCTGGCGGCCTGGGTCGCCGACTCCGACAACGACCCGGATGCTGCGGAATTCAGGGAGCTGCTGCACGGCCTGAAGGGCATCTACATCCGCAGTTACGAGTTCGCCTCGGACAACATGTATCCCAGCGAGGACGTGGACACGGTGCGCGCGCAGCTCTCCGCCCCGGACTGGAGCCCGGTCGCCCAGATCCGCAGCGGGCACCGTCGCTTCGGTATCCCGAAGCTGACGCCGGCGCAGTAGGCCTACAGTCTCGGCGATGGCACGTCCTTGGCCGCGAGCCGCAGGCACTCGAGCAGCGCGCTGGCGGCGGGGGGCAGGGTGCCGGGCGCACGCAGGATCGCGCCCACCGGAGTTTCCATGGATTTGAGCTTCACCGGCAGGATCGACAGCAGCTTGTGCTCCACGTCATCCAGCGCCACGTGATAGGGCATCACCCCGATCGAGTCGGATTTGCGCAGCAATACTCGATTGGTGAGGATCGACACCGATTCAATCAAGTTCCTGGGGAGCGGCGCGTGCGCCTCGAGGAACGCGCGCTCGACCTGACGCCGCAGCGTGGTCTCCGGCAGCGGCAGCAGCCACGCCTCGTTCACCAGGTCGCGCAGTCCCAGCCGCCGCTTGCGCAACAGCGGATGCCCGGGCCGCGTGACCAGGCAGATCGGCTCGGCGTAGAACTCCTCGTACAGCAGCGCGCTGCTGCGGCCCTCCTCGGGCAGGCGCCCGAGCACCATGTCGAGATCACCGACCAGGAGCGACGGCACCAGGATGTCGTAGGTGCCGACCACGACGCTGATGGCGACCGCGGGCCGCTCGATCTTGAGGCGCGCAATCGCATCGGGCAGGATGCTGGCGGAAGCGGCGAGCAGCGTGCCCACCGTGACCTTGCCGCTATAGCCGACGCGCAGGTTCTCCAGCTCCTCGGCCGCGTGGCGCAGCTGCGCCAGCACGATCTTGGCGTGCCGCGCGAAGATTTCCCCGTACGGGGTCGGCTCGAGCCCGCGGTTGGTACGCGAGAACAGCGCCAGGCCGAGCGTCGCCTCGACGTCCTGCAGCGCCTTGGTGAGAGTCGGCTGCGTGAGGCTCAGGCGCCTGGAGGCCTTGAGGATGCTGCGGCACTCATAGAGGGCGGCGATCAGCTCGACGTGGCGCAGGCGGAGTTTGCGCGCGATCCAGCGCTCGAGTCGTACCGAGGTCATGAAGCCGAGCGCTGCTCAGGCGCTGCGGCGCACAGCCGCTGCGCCGCTTACCGCAAACCGACCGGCATCGACGCCGAAGAAGGCGCTGGCGTTGGCGTGCAGCAGCTTCTCGCGCGTCGGCGCCGGCAGCGCCTCGTGGGAGCGGATGAGGCTGCCGACCTGTTGCTCCCCGAGCGGAAAGGGATAGTCGGAACCGAGCATGACGCGGTCCTCGCCCATGATCTTGACCAGGAACGCGAGTGCCTCGCCGCTGAACACGGCCGCATCGACATGGAACCGGTCGAGGTAGGTGGACGGCAACCGCGGGCAATCCTCGCGCACCACATCGCGGTTGCGCCACGCATTGTCGACGCGCCCGAGGAGGTACGGAAAGCTGCCGCCGCCGTGCGCGAAGCACAGCTTGAGCGAGCGCGGCAGGCGCTCGAAGGCCCCCGACAGGATCAACCACAGGATCGACAGCTGCGTTTCCGCCGGCATGGCCACCAGCCACGGGAGCTGGTACCTGGACATGCGCTCCGGCGCCATCATGTCCCAGGGATGCACGAACACCGCCGCGCCCTCGGCGGCGCAGTGTTGCAGGAAGGTGATGATTCCCTCGTCGCTGAGGTCGCGCTCGCCCACGTGGTTGCCAATATGCACGCCCACGTGGCCCTCGGCCATCGCCCGGCTCAACTCCCGGCAGGCGAGCTCCGTGTCCTGCAGCGGCACCTGGCACAGGGACTTCAGCCGCCGCGGCGCGTGAGCGCAGATCTCGCGCGCGGCGTCGTTGAACAGGCGCGCGCATTCGAGCCCCTGCGCCGGCGGCCGCTGATAGGAAAACAGCACCGGCGTGGCGCACATGATCTGCACGTCCACTCCGTCGCGATCCATGGCCTCGAGACGCACCGCCGGGTCCCAGCAGGCCGCAGTGACCGGGCGAAATTCCCGCTCACCGACCATGAGCATCGCCCGGCCCGCGCCGCCATGCCTCATCCACGGCCAGTCCGGCGTGCCAAAGCGCGCGGCGAGGTCCGGCCAGGTGCGCGGCAGAAAGTGGGTATGAATGTCGACCATCCTCATGGCATCTCCTTAAGGGGCCCGCGGCGCCTCACCCGTCGCGCCCGCCGGGCGATAGGCGATCGCCTTGATCTCGATCAGCAGCTGCGGGTGCGGCAGCTGCGCCACCGCCACGGTGGTGCGCGCCGGACCCTGGTAGCCGAAGAACTCGCTGTAGACCTCGTTGTAGCCGTTGAAGTCGGCCATGCTCACCAGATAGGCGCTCACCTCGACCACATCGGCGAGGCTCGCGCCCGCACTCGCGAGAATGTCGCGGATGTTCTCGAGCACGGCGCGCGTCTGGGCGCGAATGTCGAGCAGCGGCGCCCCGCTGGCATCGCGCTCCGCCCCGGCGATGGAATCGTCGGCCCGCCGGGCGCTGGTCCCCGACACGAAGATGAAATCGCCGGCGCGACGGAAGTGCGGGAAGGTCCCGCGCGGCCGGGCCTTGCCCGCAATCACGACACTGTCCGCGCGCGCGGCGCCGCCGCCTGCCTCGTCTGCCCTCATGCGCGCCATCCCGCCACCGGCCCCTAGAGCTTCACGCAGATGTTCATGGGTTCGGAGAAGAAGGCGAGCGAATGCGCCCCGCCCTCGCGGCCGATGCCCGAGAGCTTCACCCCGCCGAAGGGCGTGCGCAGGTCGCGCAGATACCAGTCATTGACCCACGCGATGCCCACTTCCATCTGGCGCGCCACGCGATGCGCGCGCTGCAGATTCGAGGTCCACACGGCAGCCGCCAGCCCGTAGCGGGTGTCGTTCGCCAGCCGCACGGCCTCATCCTCGGAATCGAACGGTGCCAGGTGGCAGACGGGGCCGAAGATCTCCTCCTTCACGCAGCGCGATCCTTCCGCGAGGCCGCACACCACCGTCGGCTCGATGAAAGCGCCGCGGTCGCGCTCATCGCCGAAGGACGGCACGCCGCCGCCGCACACGATCTCGCCGTGCTCCTCGCGCGCCAGGCGATAGTAGGACAGGACCTTCTCGCGGTGCGCGCGCGAGATCAGCGGTCCCAGGTCCGCGCCCTCGTACGGCCCGCCGATCTTCAGCCGGCGCGCCCGCTGCGCGAGCGCCTCCACGAAGCGCGCAAAGAGCGGGCGCTCGACGTACACGCGCTCGGAGCACAGGCACACTTGCCCGCAGTTGGAAAACACCGAGCGCATGGTGCCGCCGACGGCCGCCTCGAAGTCCGCGTCCGCAAACACCACCGCGGCGTTCTTGCCGCCGAGCTCGAAAGACAGCGCCTTCACCGAGTCGGCGGCGCCTCTCATGATGGCCGACCCGGTCGCAGACTCGCCGGTGAAGGCAATGGCATTCACGTCGGGGTGACTCACCAGCGCCTCGCCGGTGGATCGGGGCCCGAAACCGTGCACCAGGTTGAAAACCCCGGGCGGCATACCGACCTCCTGCATCACCTGCGCGAGCAGCGCGGCCGAGGAAGGCGTCTCCTCCGAGGGCTTCGCCACCACCGCATTCCCGCACGCCAGGGCGGGGGCGACCTTCCAGGTCATGAGCAGGAACGGCAGGTTCCACGGCGCGATGACCGCCACCACGCCCACGGGCTTGTGTACCGAGTAGTTAAGCGCGCCGCGGCCATCGGGCGTGCCCATCTCGAAGCACTCCGAGCCGCGCGTTAGCGCAAGATCCGCATAGGCGCGGAAGTTGGCCGCGCCGCGCGGAATGTCGAGCGAGCTCGCCTGCTGCAGCGTCTTGCCGGTATCGGCGATTTCGGCGCTCACGAACTCGGCAAAGCGCTGCTCGATGCGCTCCGCGACCTTGCGCAGCAGCGCGCAGCGCTCCGGCGTCGACAGGCGCGCCCAGGGCCCGCGCAGCGCGCCGCGTGCGGCCTGCACGGCGCGATCGACGAGCGCCGCATCCGCCTCGGTGACCGTGGCCAGAACTACGCCGTTGACCGGATTGACGTTGTCGAACGTCCGTCCCTGGCGCACGAACTCCCCGCCGACGAGGCACGGCAGCTGCTGGTCGGCAAACGGGTACGCATCGGCTTCGGTGGGCATCCGCATCGGATCGATTCTAGGAAGGCGTTGTGCTTAAGGAATAATCGTATTTTGACCCTCTGCTATGCAATTCATCTATATCAAAAACCGCGGCTGCGCGAAAACCCGCTCACCCACCGCCGGCCTCATCCGCCGCCTGCGGCGGCGCAGGCGCTTCAGCCGAGCAGTTTCTCGCGGCGGGCGAGACTCTCGGCGCTCCAGACGTCGCTCCGCCGGTAGTACTGGCTCGCCGTACGTGCGCCGGCGGGGATCACGACCCAGGGCTGTTTGGACTCGGTGTAGATGTGGATGTCGGGACTCAGTCGATCCGGATCATCGAGCGTGCCTACGCGCACGAAGCGCAGCGCATCCCCGGCGCCGGCGTAGGTGCTCCACAGGGCCACACGGCACACCGGGCAGCGGGCGATCTTCTGGCCCTTGCCGCTGTTGCTCGGCGTCATCACGAGCTCGGGGCTTCCCCGAAGGAGCACCACGCGATCGGCCTCGATCACGGCATTCAGCGCGAAGGAGGCGCCACTCTCCCGCTGGCACCAGCGGCAATGACAGCAATGCACGATGAGTGGCCGGCTGCTGAGCGAAAAACGCACGGCGCGGCAGGTGCAACCGCCTGCGGCGAAGGATGGCTGTGCGTCGCTCACGCAGGCGTACCAATGCGCAGCGCCGGACCGGGCCCGGTCCTGAATCCCGAAAGCGGCCGGCGTGGCCCGGGGCGCTAGTGAGCGGCGCTGCCGCTCAGGCAGTCCTTCATGAATGCCTTGCGGCTGGCGCCCTTCAGCCCCTTGGTCGTCGCGTCCGCGTTGCAGGTCTTCATTTTCTGCTGCTGGCTGTTGCCCGTCGTGGCGGCCGGCGCCGCCGCGGCGCCCGAGGTGGCCGCCGCGGTCTTCTCCGACAGGCAGCTCTTCATGAAGGTCTTGCGGTCGGCGCCCTTCAATCCCTTGGCCGTCGCGTCCGCGTTGCAGCTCGTCATCTTCTGCTGCTGGCTGTTTTCATGAGAGGCCTGGGCGATGGCCTGACCGGCCACAACCGCGAGTGCCGCACCCATCGCCACCAACCATGTCGTGCGTCTCATACCGACTCCTTTCGCGAACAGGAACACCTTGTATCCTAACCCCAATGCGGGCGCTTACTCCATGTCCGGATAGGGCCCGCGGCCGCCCTCGGCAATGAAACGGTCGATCCGCGCCTGCAGCACCGGCAGCGGCACCGAGCCGAGCTCCAGCACCGCATCGTGAAAGGCGCGCACGTTGAAGCGCTCGCCGAGCGCTCGCTCCGCGCGCGCACGGGCGTCGAGAAAGGCGCGCTCGCCCAGGTAGTACGACAGCGCCTGCCCCGGCCAGGCGATGTAGCGATCCACCTCGGTGCCGATCTCGCGCTCGGGGAGCGCGGTGTACTGCCTGAAGTACTCGAGCGCCTGCTCGCGCGTCCAGCCCTGGGCGTGAATGCCGGTATCGACGACCAGGCGCGCGGCGCGCCAGATCTGGTAGCCGAGCATGCCGAAGCGCTCGTAGGGCGTGTCGTACAGCCCCATCTCGAGCCCGAGCTGCTCGCAGTACAGCGCCCAGCCTTCGCCGTAGGCGGAGATGTAGGTGAGCTGGCGGAACATCGGCTGGTCCTTGTGCTCCATCGCGATGGGCATCTGAAACGCGTGCCCGGGTGCGGACTCGTGCAGCGTCAGGGCGGTGAGGTTGTAAAGCGGCCGGCTCGCCAGGTCGTAGGTGTTGAGCAGGTATATCCCCGGCCCGCCGCGCCCCGCGGTATAGAACGGCGCGAGGTCCTCGGGCACCGGCTTGATGGCGAAGCGCGCCCGCGGCAGGTAACCGAAGAACTGCGCCGCCTTGCCGTCGAAGCGCTTCGCGGTCCACGCGGCGTGCATCAGCAGCTCCTCGGGCGACCTGGCGTAGAAGCGCGGGTCGGCGCGCAGGAACCTGAGGAACGCCGGAAACTCGCCGCTGAAGCCGGTCTCGTGCATGGCGGCGAGCATCGCCGCGTGCAGCCGCTGCACCTCGACGACGCCGAGCTGATGGATCGCATCCGGATCCAGGTCGAGCGTGGTGAACTCGCGGATCTTCGCGCGATAGTAGTCCTTGCCGTCCGGCAGGTCGGCCGCTGCCAGTGTGGTGCGCATCCCCGGGACGTACTCGGTGCGCATGAATTTCAGCAGCTCCACGTACGCCGGCTGCACCACTTCGCGGATGGTCCTGAGGGCATCCGCGCGCAGCCTCGCCTGCTTCGCGGGCGGTATGCCCGGCATGTCCCTGAAGGGGGTATAGAAAAGACTGCCCTCGGGCGTCGCGTCCGTGACCGCGGTAATGGAGGTGTCGCGTCCGGCCATGGTGACGCGCGGCGCAGTGAAGCCGCGCTTCATGCCGGCGCGCATCTCTTGCATCTGCTCGTGGAAGTAACGCGGGATGTCGTGCATCTGCGCGATCCAGTGCTCGTAGTCCACCAGGGTGCGGAACGGGCGGCGCGCGGTGTAGCCGATATTCGTCCAGAAGGTGGTGTCGGAGTTGGCCGGCATCTCGAAGTCGCGGAAACGCTGGTTGGCGATCAGGACCGCGATCTGTGCGCGGTAGGTGTCGTAGTTGACCTGCTCCTTAGCCGACAGGCTGGCGCGCGCGACGGCCTCGACCCGGCGCAGCACGTCCTCCCAGTATCTGCGGCGCATGTCCTGCGTCGCCGCGTCCACCTTCGGCAGGTGATCGGCAACGGGCCGGGTGTTGTCCTCGTTGTCGGGCAGCTGGTCGGTGCGCCACTGCCACTCGCTGCTGTAGATGGCAGCCAGGCGCTCGTCCGCCGCGTGTTGCCGGGAGTGCTGCGAGCAGCCGCTCAGCGCCGCGGCGAGCACCGCGGCGCTGAGCAGGGGTGTCGGGGACTTGCGCATGAGGTCCTTCAGGCCGTGAGCATACTCGAACCGTTGCGCGCCGCTCGCGCGATAGGGTACAAGCAGCGGCTTATGTGGAAGTCGATTGCCGCCGTCAGCCTCGGGGCGAGCCTCGGGGCGCTCCTGCGCTGGTGGCTCGGCCTGACACTGAATGCGCACTTCCCCTCGATCCCACCGGGCACGCTCGCCGCCAACCTGATCGGCGGCTACGTCGTCGGGGTTGCGGTGGCGTTCTTCGCGACCTACTCGGCCGTGGCGCCCGAGTGGCGGCTGTTGGTGATCACCGGGTTCTGCGGCGGGCTCACGACCTTCTCCACCTTCTCCGCCGAGGTCGTGACCCTGATGCAACAGGGACGGGCACTGTGGGCGCTGGGCGCGGCGGCGGCGCACCTGGCGGGATCGATTCTCATGACGTTTGCCGGCATCGGCACGGTCGTCCTATGCAAGGCTCACTGCTGAGATTCTACGTTCACGAGGGGCAGCGGCATCACGGGCGCCTGGTGTGGGAGTGGTTGCTCGAGAAGGCCAACGGCCTCGGCATCGGCGGCGGCTCGGCCTTTCGCGCCATGGCCGGCTTCGGCCGTCACCATGTGCTGCACGAGAGTCACTTCTTCGAGCTCGCCGGCACGCTCACGGTGGAAGTGGAGTTCATCGTGACCGACGAGGAGGCGACGAAGCTCCTGGCGCTGCTGCAGCAGGAAAGAATCCGCCTGTTCTACGCGCGCGTTCCGGCGCTGTTCGGAGTGATCAACCCCGATGCCGCCGATCCGCCCGCGCCGGGCTGACGCGGCGCCGATGCGCGGTGGCGTGCGCGGCGCACTCGCCTTCAGGGTCGCAGATCCTTCGGACGCCCGATGCTGTGCAGCGGCACGGCGCTCGAGCCGCCCATGCTCGGGCGGCCGGCTTCCGCAGCAGCGAGCGGCTGACACTCCCTGAGCGTCGCGAGGCAGCGCTCGGCGAGCTGCTGGTATTCACGCGTGCCGGTGGCTTTCCAGGCGAGCTCCTCGGGCGTCAGCGTACGCACGATGCGGGCCGGCACGCCGGTGACGAGGGTGCGCCGCGGCACGACGAAGCCGGCGCGCACGAAGCTCGCGGCGCCGACAAAGACGGTGCAGCCGTGCAGCACCGCCCCGTGCCCGATATGGGAGTCCTCCTCGAGCAGGGTGTCCCTGGCGGGAAAGCTGTGCAGCACGCAGCAGTCCTGCACATTCGAGCCGGCGCTCAGGATGACGCGGCCGAAGTCTCCGCGCAGCGACGCGCCCGGGCCCACATAACAGCGCGCCGCCACGATCACATCGCCGATCAGCACCGCTTGCGGATGCACGAACGCCGCCGGGTCGACGACCGGAACGAGTCCATCCAGGCTGTACACCGGCATATGCCTACCTGAAGCGCGCGCTCAGCCCGCGCGCCCCTTGGCGAGGAAGGCGCGCACCGCGGCACGAAATTCCTCCGACTGCAGCTGGGCGGCGAAAATGCGCGCCTCCGCCTCGATTCGCGCACGGACCTGCTCCGGGTCACCGCGCAGCAGGCGCCGGGTGGCGAGCAGCGCGCCGTTGGGCTGCTGCGCCAGCGCCCGCGCCAGCGCACGGGCCTCGGTGAGGAGCGCGGCCTCCTCGACCACGCGGTTCACCAACCCGAGCCTCTCGGCGGTGGCGGCATCGAAGAGCTTACCGAGCAGCAGCAGCTCGGCCGCGCGCTGCTGACCCACCAGCCGCGGCAGCAGCAGCGAGCTGGCCGCTTCGGGCACCAGACCGAGGGCCACGAACGGCATCGACAGCTGCGCACTGCGCGCCGCGACCACCAGGTCGCAGTGCAGCAGCAGCGTCACGCCGATGCCGACGGTCTGCCCGTGGACGGCGGCCAGCAGCGGCTTCTCGAACGTCGCCAGCGTGTGCAGGAAGCCCATCACGGGGTGCTCGGCGCTGAAGGGCGGGCCGGTGAGGAAATCGTTGAGGTCGTTGCCGGCGCAGAACCCGGCGCCCTCACCCGCGAGCAGCACTACCCGTACTGCCGCGTCCTCCTGCGCCTCGCGCAGGCCCCGGTACAACGCCTCGTACATGGCGAAGGTGATGGCGTTGCGCTTCTCGGGACGATTGAGGCGCACCTCGCACACCCCAGCGGCGCGCGACATGAGGATCTGATCGCTCATGGCTGCGGCGGCGGCGCACCGTGGGTGCGGAAATCAACATCGCTGTCCGCCGCCAGCCATACGAGCGCCGCCCAGGCGGCGACGTTCTGGTCGAGCTGCTCCTGGTCGATCTTGTCGAGGGTGTCGTCGGCGGTGTGATGGATGTCGAAGTACCCGCTCGCGTCCTGGTAGAGGACGAACGCCGGCACACCCGCCTCCACCGACGGGCCGATGTCCGTGCCCGCCTCCTCCGGCGCTCGCGGGGCGGCGAGTACCCCGATGGGGCCGAGCACGCGCAGCGCCGTTCTCGCAAACTCGCCCTGCAACGCGGCCTGCGGCAGCCCGAGACGATAGACGCGATCGGCACCGGAGTCGCTCTCGCCCGCGAGCACGTGGGACGCGAGCTCCGCCTTGTGGTTGCCGGCATAGGCATGGCCGCCGAAGGCGCCGTACGGCGCCACCGGCTGCGCTGGCTCCTCGGAGCCAAACAGCACGACCCGCACCGTGCGCCGCGGCCGCTGCGGGGCATCGCGGATGAGCGTCGCCGCCGCGGTGATGATCGCCATGCCGGTCCCGTCGTCGACGGCCCCGGTCCCCTGGTCCCAGCTGTCCAGGTGCGCGCCGAGCAGCACCACTTCCTGCGGCCGCGCGCGCCCGCGCACATCCGCGATCACGTTCTGTGAATGCGCGTCCGGCACGTAGGAGGCGCTCGAGTACAGGCGCACGCGCACCTTCTGCCCGAGCGCGGCGAGCCGCTCGATCTGATCGGCATCGGGGTTGCTGAGCGCGAACGCGGGCACCGGCACGCGCCCATCGACGTAGCGCGTCGTACCGGTGTGCGCCAGGCGATGGCTGTCGGTGCCCACCGAACGCACGAGAAACGCGATCGCTCCGCGGCGCGCGGCCTCGCCCGGGCCATCGATGCGGGCGTCCACCGCCGCGCTGTAACCGGCGCCGTCCTGCGTGCGCACCATGCGGCGCGCCACCAGGGCGATCTTGCCGCCGAGGGAATCCGCGGGCGCGGCCTTGAGGGCATCGAAGCTTGCGAAGGTGACGACCTCGCCTTCGAGCCCTGCGGCCGGCGTCGGCGGGGATTCTCCGAGCGAAGCGGCCACCAGCGGCTGCGTGACGGGCGAGGTGATCTGGGCGCTCTCGGTGCCGCGCACCCAGGCGGTGATCGGGAAGCTCTCGATGTGCACGTTCTCGAAGCCGAGCTCCTTGAAGCGCGCCGCCGCCCATTCGGCGGCCTGCCGTTCGCTGACGGAGCCCGCCGGACGGGGACCGAAGCGGCTCGTGAGCTCGCTCACCCACTCGTAGGCGATGTCATGTCCGGCGAGCGCCGCGTCGCGCAGCTGCGCCGCGAGCGCTTCCGGCGCAGCAGCCGCGGCAGGCGCCGCGGCAGGCGCGGCGGCACGCGCGCCGAACGCGGCCGCGCCCAGGGACAACACGCAGAGCATCGCGCACAGCCGGCGCGGCGGGGCGGGAGCGTCGCGAGTGTGGTGCACGTGAGGTTCCGTCGAAGCGCAGGAACGCGCATTCTACGCAAGCGCTCCCGCGTGCACCATTGAAGAATCGCAGCGTTGCGGCGCCTATCGGGGCAGCTGCGCGATCGGCAGCGGGTGCGCCAGATAAATGCCCTGCGCGAAGTCAACGCCGATGCGCCGCAGCTCTGCGAGCACCGCTTCGGTCTCGACGCACTCCGCGACGGTGGCGATCCCGAGCGCGCTGCCCACCTTGCCGATGGCCTCGACCATGCTGCGGTTGACCGGATCCTGGGCGATGTGAGTGATGAACTGCCCGTCGATCTTGAGGAAGTCCACCGGCAGGGTCTTCAGGTACACGAAGGAGGACACGCCGGTGCCGAAGTCATCGAGCGCGAACTTGCAGCCGCGCCGCTTGAGCTCGCCCATGAGATAGCGCGCGTTGGACAGACTCGTCACCGCCGCGGTCTCGGTGATCTCGAAGCACAGCGCGCCGGCGATCGCCGGCTCCCCGACGCTGTGCAGGACAAAGTCCACGAACGACTGCTCGTTGAGGGAAGTGCCCGAGAGATTCACCGCCAGGAGCGGCAGCGGCTGGCCGCTGCGCCGGCGCTCCCCGAGCAGCTCGATCGCCTGTCCCACGACCCAGCGATCCAGCACCGACATGACGTTATAGCGCTCGGCGGCCGGGATGAACTGCGACGGCGGCACCAGCTCGCCGTCGTCGGCGCGCAAGCGCACGGTGAGCTCGTGAAAGCCGCGCCCGCCGGGGGCGCGCAGCGACACGATCGGCTGGAAGAACAGCTCCAGGCGGTTGCTCTCCGCGGCGCGCGTGACGCGCGCCACCCAGTGCATCTCGCGATGGCGCTCCCCGTCCGCCTCGTAGACGTGCGTGCGGTTGCGGCCGGCATCCTTGGCTGCGTAGCAGGCGATGTCGGCGGCGCTCATGATGTTGGCGACGTTCTCGGTGTCGGCGCGGATCTGCACGATGCCGATGCTCGCCCCGACCGACAGCGTGGTCGTACCCCACACGAAACGGAAGTCGCGGATCGCCTGGCGTGCGCCGTCGGCGATGCGCGTCGCCTGCTCGAGCGTGCAGCCCTCGAGCAACACCCCGAATTCATCCCCGCCCAGGCGCGCGATGGTGTCCGTGGCCCGCACCTGGGTCTGCAGCACTCCGGTCACGTCGCGCAGCAGCCGGTCGCCCGCCTGGTGCCCGCAGGTGTCGTTGACCACCTTGAACTGGTCAAGATCGATGTACAGCAGCGCGTACGAGCGCTCGCCGCGCTGCGCGCTGAGTAGCGCCGCGTGCACGCGGTTGTCGAATTCGCGCCGGTTGATGAGGCCGGTGAGCGCGTCGTGACTCGCCTGCCAGGCGAGCGCGCGTTTCAGGCGTCGTTCGCGGGTCACATCGTGGAACACGACCACCGCGCCGATCACCCTTCCGGCCCGGTCGCAGATGGGTGCCGCCGATTCCTGGATGGCCACCTCGTGGCCGGCGCGGGTGATGAGCACCGAGTGATCGGTCGGCACGGCGCTCCCGGCGCGCCCGAGCGCGCCGCTGAGGGAGTTCTCGATGGGCTCGCGGGTGAGCTCGTTGACGAGCTTGAGCACCGCGCCGATCGGCTGGCCGCGCGCTTCCGCGAGACTCCACGCGGTGAGCGTCTCGGCGACCGGGTTGATGTACTCGATGCGGCCTTCGGCGTCGGTGCTGATCACCGCATCGCCGATCGACTGCAGGGTCACCTGGGCGCGCTCCTTCTCGGCGAAGATGGCCTGTTCGGCGCGCTTGCGCTCGGTGATGTTGGCGATCGTGCCCTCGTAGCCGAGGATGCGGCCGGCGCCATCGCGCATCAGGCGCGCGTTCTCCAGGATCACCAGCTGCTGGCCGTCGCACCGGCGCATGAGGAATTCCGCATCCCGGATCTCCCCTTCCGACTCGACCCGGCGGGTGAACTCGGCGCGATCGGCGGGATCCCAGTAGAGCGCCGCGGCGCTCGGCAGCGCGTACAGCTCCTCGGCGCTGCGGTAGCCGAGCATGGCGACGAACGCCGGATTCACCGACAGCAGCCGGCCGTTGCGCCCGCTCTGATAGACGCCCTCGGCGATACTCTCGAAGAGCCCCCGGAACTTCGCCTCGCTCCCGCGCAGCGCCTCTTCCGCGAGGCGCCGCTCGATCGCGATGCCCGCGAGCTGCGCGGCGCGCGCCATGATCTGCGACTCCGCCGCCGTCGGCAGCCCGGGCTCGCGCCGGTACACCCCGAGTGAGCCGAGGAGCTTGCCGCCGGCCGCCTGGATCGGCGTCGACCACGCCGCGCGCAGGCCCGCGGCGAGCGCCGGGTCACGCCGCTCGAGCCAGAAGGGGTCCTTGGCGAGGTCCGCCACCAGTACTTGGCGGCCCAGGTACACGGCCGCGGCACAGGAGCCGTTGCGGACGTCGACGCTCGAGCGCTCGAGCGCCACGCGCAGGGCTTCCGCAAACCGTGGCGCGACCATGTAGGAGAAGGCCTTGCCATCCTCGAGCAGCACGCCCACCGAACAGACCGTTCCCGCGGCCGTCGACTCGATGAGCCGGGTGATGGAGGCAAGCACCTCGGGGAGCGGGGCGTTGCGCGTCACCTGCTCGAACACCTTGTGCTCGGCGGCGGCCATGCGCTCGCTGCGCTTGCGTTCGGAGATGTCGGCGATGCTGCCGCGCACCAGGTGGCGATTGCCGCTCGGCAGGTGCACCAGGCGCACTTCGCAGACGATCTCGCGGCCCGCGGCATCACGGTGCGACCACTCGAACACGGGTGTGTTGCCCTCGAGCGCCTGCTGAATATAGGCGCGCGCGCGCTGCTCGGAAGCACCGCCGTCGGGCTGCTGCGGCGGACTCAAGGTCACCGGCCCCACCTGCAGCAGCCGCTCGCGATCGAGGCCAAAGAGCTTCTGCGCATTGTGGTTCGCGTCCACGAAGCGACCGGTGTCGACGTCCAGGACCACGATCGCCTCGGGGGCGTGATCGACCAGCAGGCGATAGCGCGCGGCACTCTCGCGCATGGCCTCCTCGGACTCGCGCCGCTCGGTGACATCGCGCAGGCACAGGACGAACATCTCGCGCCGTGACAGCGGCGCCTTGCTCACGGCGATCTCCGCCGGGAAACGCTCGCCGTCCTTGCGCCGCGCCCACAGCTCGCGCGCGGTGAGATCGAGCGCGGTATCGCCCGAACTGGCGGCGAGGCGCTGCAGCGCCTGCGGAACCGTCTCACCCGTGGCGATGGTGATCTGCGGGATCAGGAGGTCGACGCGCTGGCCGATGACCTCCGCTTCCGCGTAACCGAACACGCGCTCGCCGGTGGGATTGAAGGTGCGGATCACGCCCTCCTCATCGACCGCGAGCACCACGTCCTTGATGTGATCGAGGATGACCTGCAGGTGCTCGGAGCTCTGGGCATGGGCCTCGCGCGCGAGCGCCCGCGCTTCGTCGGCCATGAGGCGCATCGCCTCGACGGTGCCGCGCCGCTCCTTCTCGAGCGTCTCATAGTGGTCGTTGATCAGGCGCAGCAGCATCGCGAGGTCGGGGGTCGCGTTGCCGGTGCGCAGCTGCATCTCGCGCAGCTGCGCGCGCAAACTCGGGTGCAGATCCGGGTAGGCCTCGGGGGGCGAGCGCGGGTCCGCCCTGACGAGCGTGGTGGTTGCGCCGGGCGCCCCTTCCGGGGAATCGGTGAGCGTCCGCAGGGTCTGGAGATTTGACATAACAGGGAAACGGGGCCAACGAGCATCATACGGGCCCCTTCATGACTTCCCCGTGAAGCCCCTCGCGATTCCGTCGCGCGGCCTGCGGGGCGGGGCTGAGGGGTGGCTAGCGAGCCGCAGCCGCGGGCTTGGTTGCGGTCGTGGCGCTCGAGGGCTTCACGGGCGCCGGTGAACCTGACCCGACTATGACCGGTATGGAAAAGGTCTGACTCGAGGACTGGCCGGCCGCATCCACGCTCACCACGGCGTTGACGGTGAATATGCCATCCCGCGTCGGCAGGATCTTGATGCTGTGGCGGATGGGAGTGCCTTCCACGGGGCGGTCGGTCGGGGCGATCTGCGCACCCTCGGCCAGCTGCAGGCCGTCCGCGACTTCGACCCGGCCGTACAATCGGTCCAGACCCGAAGCCGCCGGCAGGATCACGACGTCGATGTCGAGCGGCCGGGCTACATCCGGACGCTCCCGCAGCTCGAATTTCAGCTGCACGCTCGCGGGCCCGCTGTGGGCGCTGCTCACGGCGCTCACCATGTTGGGCGAAACGAGATCGCCCGGCTGCGTCCTGCGGGGTGCGATCGCAGGCTTCGCCGCTCCGCGCGCGGCGCCGGGCGTCTCATCCGAGCCGCAGCCGACGAGCATCACGCTGGCAGCGAGCGCCGGCCCGAGGTTGTTGAACCCACCCCTTCTCAAGTACATCCGCATAGCCGCGCGTGCGTTGCCGGACCGGGTGGCGACAATAGCGCGTCTGCGCGCGCCTGCACACGTGCCAATCGGCACCGGCTCTCAGCGCTGCAGGAGCGGTGGCTCATCGATGGCGGGGATCTGCTCCAGCAGATCATTCAGGTAGCCCTCCCAGTAGCGCGGCTCGGCGACCCAGGGAAAGGCGCGCGGGAAGGCCGGGTCGCCCCAGCGGTGCGCCACCCAGGCGGCATGGTGCAGCATGCGCAGGCTGCGCAACGGCTCGATGAGGAGCAATTCGCTGAAGTCGAAATCCGCGAACTGCCCGTAACCGGCCAGCACCTCGCCCCACTGGCGCTGCTGCTCGGCGGGCGGACCCGCCAACATCATCCACAGGTCCTGCACCCGCACCCCCGTGGCGCAGTCATCCAGGTCCACGAACACCGGACCGTGCTCGTTCCACAGAAGATTCCCCAGGTGGCAGTCGCCATGGAGGCGGATCTCGTGCGTGCCCGCGGCGGCCGCAAAGGCCTCGCTCACGCGCTCGAGAAGTGCGCCGCTGACCGTGGAATAACGTTCGCGCAGCCCCTCAGGCAGCAGCTCGCTCGAGAGCACCTGCGCGCGGGCATCCCAGCCGAGTCGCTGCACACCGATGCGGGGCCGGGCCTGGAACGCGCGCAGCGCACCGATCTGGTGGATGCGTGCGAGGCTGCGGCCGAGGATCTGCCGGGCCTCGGGCGCATCGAGCTCCGGCGTGCGCCCGCGCATCCAGGGGAAGGCCGCAAAGCGGAAGTCGTGGTAGCGGAACAGCGTTTCTCCGTCGATGACCAGCGGCGCGGCCACCGCGAGCTCGGCCGTCGCCAGCTCTGCGGTGAACTGATGCTCCTCAGCGATCTGCGCATCGCTCCAGCGCTGCGGCCGGTAGAACTTGAGCACCAGCTGAGTATCGCCGGCGCCGAGTTGGTAGACGCGGTTCTCGTAGCTGTTGAGGGCGAACAGGCGCCCGTCGGGCGCAAGGCCAAAGGCGGCTGCGGCATCGAGCACCACTTCGGGTGTCAGGCCCGGCAACGGCTGCGGGTCACTGCCGCCGGTTTTGTTTATCATCGCCACCCCATGAAGCACGGCAGCATATTAGTCACCGGCGGCGCGGGCTACATCGGCAGTCACGTGGCCCTGCAATTGCGCGCGCGCGGCGAACGGGTGGTGATCCTGGATGACCTGTCGCGCGGCTTTCGCCAGGCGGCGCTCGACACTCCCCTCATCGTCGGTGAGGTCGGTGACCGCGAGCGGGTGCGCGGC
>VBNP01000143.1 GCA_005877965.1 Gammaproteobacteria bacterium
CCCTCGACCACGTCGAAGGAAACCGCCTGGTTTTCTTTCAGCGATTTGTAGCCGGCCATCTGGATATTGCTGTGATGGGCGAACAGGTCCTTGCCGCCGTCGTCAGGCGTGATGAACCCGAAACCCTTGGAGTCGTTGAACCACTTCACTTTTCCTGTAGGCATGTCGCATTCCTGAGTTGACTTCGCTGCTTGAATATCCTGCCCGGCCAATGTAGCACAGCGCCGCGCTCAGTGCCGGTTTCCCCTGCGCCCGCCGTCCGAGGAGTCGGGAGTCGATCTTCCCGGCGGCTGCGCGGCGGAGGCCTCGAGAATCAGGCCGACCGCCTGCAGGAAAACCGGCCCCGGCACTTCCTCCTCGCCCGACAGCCAGCGCTCGAGGCTCTCCGCAGTCGTATTGAGCGCGTCGCCGAGCGCGTCGATCCCGCCGCACCACTCCACCGCGCGGCGCAGGGTCATCATCGGCACCTCCGAGTTGCGCATCCGGCCATCATGACACGATATCGTCTGCGCCTCGTCAGTCCTCCCGTTTCACCTTGATGACCGCGCGCATCCATGGATGGATGCAGCACTGGAAGTGGTGATTGCCTTCGGCGAGGCCGCCCACCTCCGCCTTGCCGCCCGGAGCGATGTCGGTCGATACCGGGCACTCCGGAGCGGTTACCAGCCCCTTGTTGAGCGCGGGACTGGGAATCTTCCCTCCGCCAAAGTCGCGCACCTCGGTGAAGGTATGCACTCGCCCGCCCCTGTTCCGCACCATCACGGTGTCGTCGGGCTCGATCTCGACATATGGAGGATCCATCCGCCAGGCCTGATGTCCGATGAGGGAGGTCGGCGCCAGCGGCGAAGACAGCTCCACCCCGAATTCGGCGAACGACACGTCGCCTTCCTTCCGCAGGCAGCCGCCCGTGGGCGCATAGCCCGTGTCGTTGGGATCGCAGTCATCCCGCATGACGACCATCGCGGCGTGATCATCGTGCGCCGCGGCGGGTAGCGGAAACGGCATCGAGGCAGTCAAACCCATGATGACCAACGTGAATCGACTCGGCTTCATGTGCTCTCCCTTACGAAGTGATGATGACTAAGCAATGAACGCCGGGAACGAGCCGGTTATTCCCTTTATAGGACTATGGTCCTACCATGTGCGCGCGTCGTCTCGAACAAGTAGGAAATCCTAGAAAACGCCCGCGCCATGACCCTGAAGATGGCTTCGAGCAGCGGCGAGCAGCTGCCGGGGCAGGTGGTTCTCGTGCTGCAGGGCGGCGGCGCGCTCGGCGCCTACCAGGTCGGCGTCTACCAGGCGCTGCACGAGGCAGGCGTCGAGCCCGACTGGGTCATCGGCACCTCGATCGGCGCGGTCAACGGAGCGATCATCGCCGGAAATGAGACGGAAAAGCGTCTGCCCTGCCTGCACGAGTTCTGGGACAAGGTCCGCCTCGGGGGCTGGGTCGAGCCGATGGTCGGGCCCTGGGCGAACCACTGGTACGCCAACCTGTCGACCTACATCGGCGGTATTCCCGGCTTCTTCATGCCGCGCGCCATTCCCTGGGGCGGCATGTACGCGCCGCTCGGCGTGTATTCCTCGTCGTGGTACCGCACCGAGCCGCTGCACGCAACGCTCGCGCCGCTCATCGACTTCGAGCTGCTGAAAGCGAAGCGCACGCGCCTCACCGTCGGCGCGGTCAACGTGAAGAGCGGCGAGCTGCGCTACTTCGACAACACGCGCGACCCCGAGCCGCTCGCCCTCGAGCACGTGATGGCCTCGGGCGCGCTGCCGCCCGCCTTCCCCGCGATCGCCGTCGACGGCGAGCCTTACTGGGACGGCGGCATCTACTCGAACACGCCGATCGAGGCGGTGCTCGACGACCACCCGCGTCGCGACTCGGTGATCTTCAGCGTCAACGTCTGGCGGCCCGCGGGCCCGGAGCCGCAGTCGATCTGGGACGTGCTAGGACGGCAAAAGAACATCCAGTACGCGAGCCGCGCCGACAGCCACATCGCGCGCCACAAGCAGATCCACCGCCTGCGCCACATCATCCGCAAGCTCTCGCATCACCTGCCCGAGGAGAAGCGCGGCCACCCCGATGTCCAGGGCCACGCCGGCCACGGCTGCGGCACCACCATGCACATCGTGCGCTTCCTCGCGCCCGAGCTCGAGGGCGACGACTACAGCAAGGACATCGACTTCACGCCCACCGGCATCACCGCGCGCTGCGAGGCCGGCTACGCCGACACGCAGAAGATGCTTGCGCGCAAGCCCTGGGAGAAGCCGGTCGACCCGATGGAAGGCGTGATCATCCATCAGGACGCGCCGATGAGCGAGCGGCTCGTGAAGAGCTAGGAGAAAAAGATGCAGCGCAGAACCGCCCTTGCCTTGCTGGCAACAATCCTTTTACCCGCCGCCGCGCTCGCACAGACCTTCCCCACCCGCTCGGTAAGCATCATCGTGCCGTATCCGCCGGGCGGGCTGATTGACCTGGTGGCGCGCATCATTCAACCGAGGATACAGCTCGAGCTCGGCCAGCCGGTGGTGGTCGAAAACCGCTCGGGCGCGGGCGGCAACGTTGGCGCTGAGGCCGTGGTGCGCGCATCGCCCAATGGGTACACGCTTCTGCTCGCCAATCCGTCGCTCGGAATCAGCCCGCACATCTACCGCAAGCTTAACTACCGGCCGCTCGAGGACTTCGCCTACATCGGGCTGGGCGGCAAGACTCCCAATGTTCTGCTCGTGCACCCGTCGCTGCCGGTGAAGTCGGTGCGCGAGCTGATCGACTACGCGAAGCAGAATCCCGGCAAGCTCAATTACGCCTCCAACGGCTACGGCACCTCGCCGCAGATGTCGATGGAGCTGTTCAAGGGCATGACCGGCACCTTCATCGTGCACATCCCGTTCCGCGGCAGCGGCCCGGCGACGGCATCGCTCCTCGCGAACGAAACGCAGCTGATGTTCGACAACCTGCCGCAGCAAGTCCCGCTGATCAACGGCGGCAGGGTCCGGGCGCTTGCGGTCACCAGTCTCGCGCGCTCGCCGGTGATGCCGGAGTTGCCGACCTTCGACGAGCTGGGTCTGAAGGGTTTCGAGGTGACGTCGTGGTTTGGCCTGGCTGCGCCGGCCGCAACGCCGCGCGAAGTGGTCATGCGGCTCAACCAGGCGCTGAATCGCACTACGCAGGATCCGCAGGTGAACGAGGCCCTCGTCTCGCGCGGCGTAACCGTGACCCAGGGCACGCCGGAGGACTTCTACAACTTCGTCAAGGCCGAGGTCGAGAAATGGGGCCCGGTAGTGAAGCGCGCCGGCGTGGTCGCGGAGTAGGGCTCCTGGCGGAGAAGGCCCCGCGCTGTCAGTATGTCTTGTAGGGCAGGAACTTGCCCGACATCTCGACGCGCACCCGATCGCCCTTCTCGTTGGCCTCGCGCTGGATGTCCATCGAGAAATCGATGGCGCTCATGATGCCGTCGCCGAACTCCTCGTGGATCAGCTCCTTGAGCGTAGTGCCGTAGACATTGACGATCTCGTACCAGCGGTAGATTAGCGGATCGGTCGGCACCGCGGTGGGCAGCGAGCCCTTGTAAGGCACCGTCTGCAGGATCAGGACCGCCTCCTCCGGGAGGTCGAAGATGCGGCCCACGGTCTCGGCCTGCTTCTTCGTCATCTGCATCTGGCCGAGGCAGGCTGCGGTGGTCCATTCCTTGGACTGGCCTACTTTCTTCGCCACGTCGGCCCATTTGATGCCTTTTTTCACCTTGCGGAACACGATAAGGTCCGTGATGTCCTCGCGCTTCATGGGTTTCATCAGTGCGCCGACGGCTTCATCTGCGTCGCGTTTCATAGCTGCCTCCTCGGGTGTCACGTAATAGTACTACTGCTATTGCGGCGGCCGTGCCTTTCCACGCAGGGCGACTAGAATCCCGCTCATGAGCCGGCGCCGGTTCCTGCTGTCGCTCGCGCCCGCGCTCGCTGCGCCGGCGTGGGTAGCCCGCGCGTGGGCCGCGACGCTCCCGCGCGCGTCGGCGGTGCCGGGCGGCGTCGCGAGGATCGGACTCGGCGCCTCGGAGCAGCCGCCGCGAGTGCACCTCGGCGGCGATCGCGTGCTGGTGATGCGCGACGGCGACGAGTGGGTCGCGTTCGTCGGCATCGCGCTGAGCGCGAAGCCGGGCTCGAAGCTGCGAGTGGAGGCGGAGCAGGCCGGCGACAGGGTCGAGCGCTTCGAGATCGCCGTCGCGCCCAAGAAATACGCCTCGCAGCATCTCAAGGTGCCGCCGGGCCAGGTGGATCTGTCGAGGGAGCATCTCACCCGGTACGAGCGCGAGCGGGTGCATCTGAGCGAGGTGCTCAGGACGTTCACCGACTCCGCGCCGGCGACGCTCGCCATGCTGCAGCCCGCGCCCGGGGAGCGCTCGAGCTCGTTCGGGCTGCGCCGCTACTTCAACGGCCAGGCGCGCAGCCCCCACAACGGGATGGACTTCGCGGCGCCCGCGGGCACGCCGGTCATCGCCGCGAATGCGGGGCGCGTCATCGACACCGGCGATTACTTCTTCCCGGGCCGCACCATCGTCCTCGACCACGGGCAGGGCTTGCTCACGCTCTACGCTCACCTGGAAGCCATCGACGCGGCCGTCGCGCAGGTCGTGTCCGCCGGCAGCGTCATCGGCAAGGTGGGCGCCACGGGCCGCAGCACCGCAGCGCACCTGCACTTCTCGGTCTATCTCAACGCGGTCGCCGTCGACCCGGCGCTCTTTCTGCAGGATTAGAGGGGAGGGAGGCGAAGATGACGACACGCAGAGAATTCGTGAGCAAAGCCGCAGCGCTGACCGGCATCGCGTTCATGGGGTGCGATGGGCTGCCTGCCGCCCACGCGCAGGCGCCGCGCCGGCGCGAGGTCGTTGTGAGCGGGCGCCGCGTGAAAACCGTGGACGTGCATGCGCACTGCGGCGTGCCGGAGGCCATGGCGCTCATGGGGTTGAAGCTGGCTCCCGCGTCGCTCGTCATGGCGAGCGAGCGGATCCGCCGCATGGACGAGCAAGGCATCGACGTCGAGGCGCTCAGCATCAATCCCTACTGGTATGCGGCCGAGCGCGATGTCGTCGCGAAGCTGATCGGCATCCAGAATGAAAAGCTCGCAGAGATCTGCGCCGCGGAGCCCGAGCGCTTCGTGGCCTTCGCTTCGGTCGCGCTGCAGTTCCCGGATCTCGCCGTGAAGCAGCTCGAGGAGGGCGTCAGGAAGCTCGGCCTGCGCGGCGCGGGCGTCGGCGGCAGCGTGAACGGCGCAGAGCTGTCGGACCCGAAGTTCCATCCCTTCTGGGCCAGGGCGGAGGAGCTCGGCGTGCTGATCTTCGTCCATCCGCAGGGCACGGCCGAGCTGAAGAGCCGGCTGCGCGGCAACGGCGGGCTGGAAAACACCATTGGCAACCCGCTCGAGACGACGCTCGCGCTCTCCCACCTGATCTTCGAGGGCACGCTCGACCGTTTCCCCGGCCTCAAGATCTGCGCCGCCCATGGCGGCGGCTACCTGCCCTCCTATGCGCCGCGCTCGGATCACATCTGCCTCACCTTCCCCGAGCGCTGCGCGGCAGTTCCGCTGAAGAAGCGGCCCACTGAATATCTGAAGCAGCTTTACTTCGATTCGATCGTGTTCACGCCCGAAGCGCTGCGCCACCTCGCCGCGCAGGTCGGCAGCTCGCGGATCGTGCTGGGCACGGATTACCCCTTTCCCTGGACTCAGACCGCCGTAGAGCACATTCTCGCCACGCCCGGCCTGAGCGACGCGGAACGCGCCGCGATGCTCGGCGGCACTGCCGCGAAGCTCCTCGGAATAAAGGAGGATTGATCCGAGTGCAGCGTGGGTTACGGCACCGCCGCCGCGTTCGCCTGGTTGATCAGGAAGGCCGCATCCTCCGGCAGCAGCAGGCGCCGCGCGACGAGGCTGTTGGCCGCCGCGGTGACCTTGGCGACGTAGTCGGCATGCGTCGGATAGCGCTCCTGCAGCGAGGGACGCGGATCGTTCGCCGCCTGGCGCTCGGCGAGCGTGCGGAAGAACGGAATGATCGCGCCGGTCAGGTCGCAGGAATCGCCTTCGCTGAAGCCCGCTTTCCTCACGTTCCAGCCCAGGTACGTCGCGAGAGGCACCAGCATGTTGGTATTCGGCAGCCCGGCGATGGTGTTGCCGTCCGCGTCGACCTGCGGCTGGCGCACTGAATACGCGCCGCGCTTGACCGGGGGCTCGCGCATCACGCCCGCGATGTCCTCGACGTTGAAGAGCGGCCCGCGGTCGAGGAAGAACTTCTGCGTCGTGACGCCGGCGAGCGTCCAGTTCACGGCGGGTATGTACGGGTAGTGAATGGCGGAGAGCGGCACGAGCGTGCCCGCATCGAGCGTCGGGAAGAGGCTCGGCGGCGACTCGGTGCCGTGGAGGATCCAGTCGCGCAGCGCCATGAGCAGCGCCCGCTGGCCGTGGATGAACGGATTGTTGTTGGTGCGCAGCTGGCAGTTCGCCGGCGGGTTCGGCACGACCGTCGGCAATTGCGCGGTGACGTCGCCGCCGCCGTGCCGCGTGCCGGCGTAGAGATAGATGCGCACGTTCTTCGGGATCCCGAGGTCGTGCCGGCTCTCCGGGTCGGTGGTGTTGAGCGCCATCAACGCCTGCCAGTACTCGGTATCGGTATTCGTGTGAAAGATCTTCGGACAGCTGCGGCTCTTGCGGCAGCGGTCGAGCTGGCCTCCCGTCACGCCCGAGATCCTGTCGTGGGTGGCGCCCCAGGTCTGCGACGACTCGGCGCCCGGGAACTGGCGCTCGGTGTGCTGCGTCCCGGAAAGGCGGTCGGGCTGGCCGAAGCGCACGTTGAACGCGCCGCGGTTGGACGCCTTGTGCGGGATCGCGCGTTGCGGTTCTCGTCCTGGTTGAAGCCGAGCTGGATGAACGTGCGGATATTGCGACCGCTTTGCGACGAGCCGTAGATGATCGCGTTCTGGATCGAGTCGTCCAGCGGGTTGCCCTCTATCGGCTTGGCTGCCGGGCAGGGCCCGTGCCTGCGTCCGTCCGCGCCGTCATCGTCGTCGTCTTCGTCCCGGCCGCGGCCGCGGACCTCGTCATCGTCCCTGCGCCCGCACTTGCCGGTGCTAGCGCCGTTGCTGTTGCGCAGGAACGAGATGAAGTCGCGCGTCGCCGCGAAGCCCAGCCCCAGCACCATGGGGTTCTTCGCGCTGTAGAGCAGCTCGTAGATGTGGTTGCTGTCGAAGTTGCCCTTGAGGCAGATCTTCTTCGTGCTCGGCACGCCCGGGAACGGTACCGTCGAGCAATCGGCAAAGGCCCAGTCGCCGTTCGAAATGGG
This sequence comes from Gammaproteobacteria bacterium, assembly GCA_005877965.1. GTDB lineage: Bacteria > Pseudomonadota > Gammaproteobacteria > Steroidobacterales > Steroidobacteraceae > 13-2-20CM-66-19. Next base: position 7,329 of record VBNP01000143.1, read on the forward strand.
CTCGCGGGCGTCGTCCTGGTGAACGCGCCTGGTCAGCGTCGCGCCGGCGTTGCTCGTGCTGACGGATTCGTAGGCGGGTGGCGTCGACAGGTTCTGGGTGCTTGCCGGGGCACCCAGGATGTATTCGGTCCGTATGCGGTTGGTGATCTCGCTGCCGTCCTTGTTCCTCGCCACCGGCAGCCGGATCTGCAGGCCGGTAGACAAGTCGCCTTCCCACCCGTTATCCGAGAGCGTATATCCCTGCCGCTGCAGCAAGCCGTCGCCGGGGTTGGTGTCGCCCGCGCCGCCGACGTTGAGCTCGAGGCTGCGCACGTTGCCGCGATTCGGCACGTCGTGCAGCAGCGTGCCGTTGGCTCGGGTCATGTCGACGGGCTTATTGATCCAGAAGTCCATGTTGTACTCGACCATGCCGTGCGCATTGCGCGGGGCGAGCTTGATGTCGGTGATCACCTCGTTCAGGGTATCGTTGGGATCGACCTCGCCGAAGGCCACTCCCCTGAGTGTTTCGTACTGCCCCACGCTGCCGAACGAGGCGCCGCCGAAGGCCAATGCGCGGGAATTGATCTGAATTTGCGTGATTCGTGCGTCCGCCGGATCGCCAACGCCCGCGAGCGC
>VBNP01000148.1 GCA_005877965.1 Gammaproteobacteria bacterium
CGCTCGCGGCGCTGCTGATCTTCGCGCAGCGGGCCGTGGACGTTGCGGTCCTGGAAGTCGGGCTCGGCGGCCGGCTGGACGCCACCAATCTGGTGGCGGCGGATGTCGCCGTGGTCGCCTCCGTCGGCCTCGATCATCGCGACTGGCTCGGCGACACCCTCGAGCTCATCGGCGCGGAGAAGGCCGGCATCTTGCGCCCGGGTAAGCCGGCGGTGCTCGGCACCCCGGACATGCCGGCGAGCGTGTTTGCGACCATCGCCGCGCTCGGCGCGCGCGCGCTCATCGCGGAGCGGGACTTCAGCTGGCGCGTGAGCGGGGAGCGCTGGGACTACGACGGTCCCGGGTTGTCGCTGCGCGCGCTGCCGCCGCCGGCGCTCGCCGGCTCCATCCAGTACCGCAATGCCGCCACGGCCATCGCCGCGGTGCAGGCGCTCGCAGCCGACGACGCGGCGCGCGCGCCGGTCCGGCGCCTCACACAGCGGCTCGCGCGGCCCGATGAGCGCGCCGTGGGCGCAGCGCTGCGCGCGGTGCGCCTCGCCGGCCGCTTCCAGGTGGTGCCGGGCGAAGTGGAGTGGATCCTGGATATCGCGCATAACCCGCCCGCCGCCGAGGTGCTCGCCCGGCAGCTGCGCGAGCGCGCGCCGCCCGGCGGGCGCGGGCCGGGACGGACCTTCGCGGTCATCGGCGTGCTGGCGGACAAGGACGCCGCCGCGATCGCCGCGGCGCTGAGCGCGGTCATCGACCACTGGATCGTGTGCGCGCTGCCCGGTCCGCGCGGGGGCAGCGCGGCGCAGCTGGCGCAGCGCCTCGGCCGGCCCGCGGGCGAGATCACGCCCGCGGACTCGGTCGCCGCGGGCTGTGAGCGGGCGCGCGCTGCGGCGCGCCCGGGAGACCGGGTGGTGGTGTGCGGTTCCGTGTACACCGTGGGGCCGGCGCTGCAGTGGCTTCGGATATACTGACGACCGCCGGCCGCGCCTGCGGCGGGCACCGCGCGTGGCGAGCGGTCTACTGTTGTACGCGGCGTCCGCTGCGCTGGCTTTCGCGGTTTTCGCCCCCATCGTGGGTAACTTAAGGTGAAAGAACGGCTGACGGGCGCAATCATTCTCGTGGCCCTGATGGTGCTGTTGGTGCCCGAGCTGTTGACCGGACCCATCCGCTCAACGCCGCGGGCCGCACCGGTGGCGTCCTCGGCCGAGGAACCGCCATTACGCTCCTACACCATCAATCTCGCGGACGACGCGCATTCGCGCAGCACAGCGCCGCCCCCCAGTGGACCGCAACAACCCACGCCGCTCGGGGCTGCCGCGGCGCCGGGCGCCGGCGGCGCTGCCCAACCCGCGGCGGCCGAGCCGGCGCCGCCGGGCGCGGCGAGCCCCGCGCGCACTGCGCCGCAGGCCGTGCCCGCCGCGCCGCCCCCGGTGTTGCCGGCGAGGAGCGCGCCGGCGAGCGCTGCCGCGCCGAGCCCCGCAGCGGCGAGTGCCGCGAGCGGCGTCGCGGGGGGCGCCTGGATGGTGCAGCTCGGCAGCTTCGCCAGCCGCGCGAACGCCGAACGCCTGGCGCGGCAGGTCAAGGCCGGGGGCTTCAAGGTGAGCGTCTCCCAGGGCAGCTCCGGCCGCCGGCTGTTCCGGGTGCGGGTCGGCCCGCCGCACGACCGCGAGGGGGCGACGCAGCTCGCGGCGAAGTTGCGGGCCGCGGGTCACGACGGCGCGATCGTGCCGAAGTAGCGGCGCGCGGGTCGCGTGACGCGCCGCGCGGGCAACGCGTGCGATGCTCTTGTACAATCCGCGCCGCGCGGGATGACCGCGCTCACGACGGTGAGCGATGAACCTGACCGACTACCTGGTGATTGCCGCCATCGTCGCTTCGGCGATTGTGGGCGCGGTGCGCGGCTTCCTGCGCGAGGCGGTCGCGTTTGCCGCCTGGGTCATCGCCCTGTTCCTCGCCTGGCACTTCTCCGATCTCATCGCCCCGCACCTCGGCGGGCTGATGTCGGACTCGGAGGTGCGGCCGTGGGCGGCGCGGGTCATTATCGTGCTGCTGGTGCTGCTGCTCGGCGCCGGCGTCGCTGCGGCGCTCGCGCACTTCGTGCGCCTGTCGATTTTCAGCGGCATGGATCGCCTCCTGGGCTTTGCCTTCGGCCTGCTGCGCGGCTTCGTGCTGCTCGGCGTATTCGTCATTCTCGGCCAGCTGCTGCGCCTGCAGGAGGAGCAGTGGTGGCGGCACTCGATGCTCATTCCCTATGGAGAGTCGATCGCGAACGGGCTGCGCATGCTGGTGGGCGAGGAGCGCGTACGGCGCGCCGCCGGCGAGCTGCGGATCCGGATCTGAGGGGTTGCGGCAAACATGTGCGGCCTCGTCGGCATCGTCGGTACCAGCGCGGTCAATCAGCGTCTGTATGACGCGCTGACGGTGCTGCAGCACCGCGGCCAGGACGCCGCCGGCATCGCCACCTCCGGCGAGGGCGAGCTGTACGTGCGCAAGGGCAGTGGCCTGGTGCGCGACGTGTTCCAGCAGCATCACATGCTCGAGCTCAAGGGCAACGCCGGCATCGGCCACGTGCGCTACCCGACCGCGGGCTGCGACAGCGCCTCCGAAGCGCAGCCGTTCTACGTGAACGCGCCCTACGGCATCTGCCTCGGGCACAACGGCAATCTCACCAACGCGGCCGAGCTCGCCGAGATCCTGATCCGCGAGGACCGGCGCCACCTCAACACCACCTCCGACTCGGAGGTGCTGCTGAACGTGTTCGCCTCCGAGCTGCAGCGGGTCGGGACCGTGCGCATCACGCCCGCGGACGTGTTTGCCGCGCTCAACGCCCTGTACCGCCGTTGCCGCGGCGGCTACGCCGTGGTGGCGATGATCATCGGCCACGGCATACTCGGGTTTCGGGATCCGAACGGCATCCGACCGCTGGTGCTCGGTGAGCGGCGCACGCCGCGCGGCACGGAATGGATGCTGGCCTCCGAGAGCGTGGCGCTCGACAGCCTGTCGTTCCGCTTGGTGCGCGACGTGGCGCCGGGAGAGGCGGTGTTCGTCGACGAGCAGGGCAGGCTCCATACCCAGCAGTGCGTGGCGACGCTGCGGCACACGCCCTGCATCTTCGAGTACGTGTATTTCGCGCGGCCGGACTCCAAGATCGACAACATCTCGGTGTATCGGGCGCGCATGCGCATGGGCGACCGGCTCGCGGACAAGATCCTGCGCGAGCATCCGGCGCATGACATCGAGGTGGTCATTCCGATCCCGGATACCAGCCGCACCAGCGCGCTGCAACTCGCGCAGCGTCTGGGCGTTAAGTACCGCGAGGGCTTCATCAAGAACCGTTATATCGGCCGCACCTTCATCATGCCCGGGCAGGATGAGCGCGAGAGGTCGGTGCGCCGCAAGCTGAACGCCATCGATCTGGAGTTCCGCGGCAAGAGGGTGCTGCTGGTGGATGATTCCATCGTGCGCGGCACGACCTCGGCGCAGATCATCGAGCTGGCGCGCGAGGCGGGCGCCGCCAAGGTGTACTTCGCCTCCGCCGCCCCCCCGGTGCGCTTTCCGAACGTCTACGGCATCGACATGCCGGCGGTGAACGAGCTGGTGGCGAGCGGGCGTACCGTGGAGGAAGTGGCGCGCCTCATCGGCGCCGACTGGCTCGTCTACCAGGACCTCGAGGACCTGATCGGCGCGTGCAAGCACGAGGATGCGCGCATCCAGGAGTTCGATACCTCGTGTTTCTCGGGCGAATACGTCACCGGCGACGTCACCCCTGAATATCTCGAGCGGCTGCAGCTGGAGCGCTCCGATGCGGCCAAGCACGCGCGCCGCGAGCGGCGCGCCAAGCTCAAAGTGGTGCGCGGGAGCTGAACCGGCGGACGCCTCCGACCCACGCCGCGAATTGCTGCTCGGCCTGCTGCGCTCGGGCCTCGAGCGCGTCGACGGCCGCCGTTGCGTACGCGAGGCGCTCACCGAACCCGCTGCCGCTGCGGCGCACGTGTGGCTGGCCGCGATCGGCAAGGCCGCCGAGTCCATGGCGCTCGGTGCGCACGAGGCGCTCGGCGCCGTCATCGAGCGCACGCTCCTGATCGCGCGCGACGCGCCCGGCGCGCAGTTCGTGGCCGGCGCCGCGGTCGAGACCTTGCTCGGCGCTCATCCGGTGCCCGATGAACGCTCGCTCATCGCCGGCGCGCGTCTGCTGGCGTGGGTGGATGCATTGCCGCCCGAGGCGCAACCCCTGTTTCTCATCTCCGGGGGCGCCTCGAGCCTGGTGGAAGTGCTGCAGGCGGGCGCCACCCTGCACGAGCTCGAGGAGCTCACGCGGCGGGGGCTCGCGCAGGGGATCGCGATCGGGGAACTCAACGCGCGCCGCGTGGCGCTGTCGCGCATCAAGGGCGGAGGGCTCGCGGCGCGCTTGCGCGGCCGGCCGGCGCGGGCGCTGTTCGTGTCGGACGTGCCGCAGGATGATCCGCGCGTGATCGGCTCGGGCCTCATGGGTCCCTCGAGCAGCGGCGCCGATCGGGTCGAACGCCGGGTGGTGGCCTCGGTCGATGACGCCGTGGCGGCGGTTGCGGCCGCGGCGGCGGGGCTGGGCCTCACCGTACACGCGCCGGCGCGCCGCTTCGAGGGCGATGCGGCGCGCCTGGCGGCGCGCTTTGCGCACGAGCTGTGCCTGTCGAGCGCGCAGCTGTGCGTCTGGGGCGGCGAATCCACCGTGCAGCTGCCGTCGCAGCCGGGGCGCGGCGGGCGCAACCAGCACCTGGCGCTGGCGGCGGCGCGCCTGCTGGCGGGCCACGCGGACCTGATGCTGCTCGCCGCCGGCACCGACGGCATCGACGGCGTCACCGAGGACGCCGGCGCCCTGGTCGACGCCGAGAGCTGCGCGCGGATCACGCTCGCGGAGCTCGACGCCGACCGCTGCCTGCAACAGGCGGACTCCGCGCGCGCGCTCGCCGCCAGTGGCGATCTGGTGCATACGGGTCCGACCGGAACCAATGTCGGGGATCTGGTGATTGGACTTAAGCTGCCCGCGGCCGCGGCGCGCGCCGTCGCGGACCGCCATGGCGGTGCGCGCTCGCGCGTGCTGTAATTTCACCCGATGCGACTGCTGTTGATCGAAGAAGACGCGCAGCGCTGCGCGCACATCCGGCAGCGGCTCGTCTCGTGGCGGCCGCAGGCACAGCTCGTCGTGCACAGTCCCGTATCGCAGGGCGCGCTCGCGCCGGAGTTCCTCGCCCAGGGGTTCGATGCGGTGCTGCTGGCGGATGTCTGGCCCGGCGGCCGCGGTCTCACCTGGGCGCGCGAGCTCGCCGGCCGCACGGGATTTGCGCCGCTGGTGCTGCTGTGCGGCGCGGACGCTTCCGCGGCGCGCGACGCCGCGGCGCTGGGCGCCTATACCCTGAGCCACGGGGACCTCGATTGCGAGGCCTTCGCGCAGGTGCTGGCCGCGGCCGAGGAGCGCCAGGCGCACGCGCGCGCGGTGTGGCGCACCAGCCGCGCGGGACGCGAGACGCAGCGCTTTGGCGATGCGTTCATCCGCGGCTATCGCTGCATCCGCAGGCTGGCGGCCGGCCCCATGACCGACCTGTTCGTCGGGGAGAGCGAGCGCGCCGGCACGCTGGTGGCGCTGAAGGTGGCGCGCGACCGCCAGGATGATCAGCACCCGACGTTCGACATGTTCCGCCGTTTCCTGCAGGAGTACGAGATTGCCCAGCGCATCAGCGACCCGGCGGTGGTGCGCCTGCACGACCTGGGCGTCAGCGACGAACACGCCTGGCTGGTGATGGAGTACTTCACGCTCGGCGACCTGCGCCGGCGCATGCAGGCACGTCTCGCGCCACGCGACGCGCTGCGCCTGGCCATCGCGATCGCGCGCGCGCTGGCCACGATCCACGCCGCCGGGGTGTTACATCGGGATCTGAAGCCCGGCAACATCATGCTGCGCGAGGGCGGCAGCATCGCGCTGATCGACTTCGGCCTGTCCAAGGATGCCGCGCTGGCGCTGGATGTGACCGACACCGGCACCATCTTCGGTACGCCGCACTACATGAGCCCGGAGCAGGGCCACGCGGAACCGGTCGATGCGCGCAGCGACCTGTACAGCCTCGGCGTCATCCTGTTCGAGATGCTCACCGGGGAGAAACCCTACCGCGCCGACAACCCCATGGCGATCGTCTACAAACACCGCAAGGAGCCGGTCCCGCAGCTGCCGCCGCAGTTCGCGGCCGTGCAACCGCTGCTCGAGCGGCTGCTGGCGAAAGTGCCCGCGGATCGCTTCGCCGGCGCGCTGCAGGCGGCGGAGGCGCTGCAGGGGACGCTCGATCAGTGGCTGGCCCGCGGAGCGCAGGCGTGAGCGCGCGGGCGCCGCCCGCCGCCGCCCCGCCCGCCCCGATCCTGCGCGCGCCGACCCCGCCACGCTGGGTGGAGGACGCCCTCAGCCACCTGCCCGAGCTGCTGCTCGATCATGCGAACTGCGAGAAG
>VBNP01000149.1 GCA_005877965.1 Gammaproteobacteria bacterium
GGCTTCGAGAACAGCGCCACCGCGGGCATCGTGAGCGCCAAGGGCCGCACGCTCGATTCCGGCTACGTGCCGTTCATCCAGACCGACGTGCCGATCAACCCGGGTAACTCCGGCGGCCCGCTGTTCAACATGCGCGGCGAGGTCGTCGGCATCAACTCGCAGATCTACAGCCGCAGTGGCGGCTACATGGGCGTGTCGTTCTCCATCCCGATCGATGTCGCCATGCAGGTGGGCCAGCAGCTGCAGACCACCGGCCACGTCACCCGCGGCAAGCTCGGTGTGGTGATCCAGCCCGTCACCCAGGGGCTGGCGGATTCGTTCGGCCTGCCGCAGCCGCAAGGGGCGCTGGTGTCGAGCGTGGAGAAGGGCGGGCCGGCGGAGCGCGCCGGAATCGAATCCGGCGACGTGATCCTCAAGCTCAACGGCGCCCCGCTCAAGGACTCCAGCGAGCTGCCGGTGCAGATCGCCGCCATCACCCCGGGCACGAACGTGCAGCTGGAGATCTGGCGCAATCACGCCACGCGTGAAGTCACGGTCAAACTCGGTACGGTGGCGGACAAGTCTACCGCCGCCAGCGCCGGGCCGCACCAGGAAGGCGGCAAGCTGGGGCTCGCGGTGCGCCCGCTGACCGCCGAGGAGCAGCGTGGCGCCAACACCAAGGGCGGGCTGGTGGTCGAGCGGGCCAGCGGTCCGGCGGCCGAGGCCGGCATTCAGCCGGGTGATGTGGTGCTGGCCGCCAACGGCTCTCCGGTGTACAACGCCGAGGAGTTGCGCAGCGCGGTGGAGAAATCCAAGGGGCACGTCGCGCTGCTGATCCAGCGCGGCGACTCGCGGCTGTTCGTGCCGGTGCGGGTGGGGTAAGCCTACGCGGCCGAGGCGTTGGTCACGAGCGCCGCCATCAGCTCGTTCACCGGCAGGGCGTCGAGCTGCGGCGCCTTCGCGAACAGCGCCTTGATGCGCTCGGCCTGCTTCGGCGCGAAGTGCGCATCCACCGAGGCCGTGAATTTGCCGACCAGCAGCGGCATGCCCTCGGCGCGGCGCTTGCGGTGGCCTACGGGGAAGTCGACCTGCACGCGCGCGCTGTGGCTGCCGTCGCGGAAGAACACCTGCACGGCATTGCCGATGTAGCGCTTGTCGGCGGCGTAGTACTCCTGCGTGAACGTCGGGTTCTCGCGCACCTGCATCTTGGCGCGCAGCGCGTCGATGCGCGCATCGGCGGCGACGGCGTCCTCGTAGTCCGCGGCGGTGAGGCGCCCGAAGATCAGCGGCACCGCGACCATGTACTGGATGCAGTGATCGCGGTCGGCGGGATTGGCGAGCGGCCCCACCTTGTCGATGATGCGTACGCCCGGCTCCTGGGTTTCGATGACGATGCGCTCGATGTCGGCGAGCCGGTCCCTCACCTGCGGGTGCAGGGTCATCGCCGCCTCGACCGCCGTCTGGGCGTGGAACTCCGCCGGGTAGGAGATCTTGAACAGCACGTTCTCCATGACGTAGCTGCCGAAGGGCTGCGGCAGTGAGAACGTCCGGCCCCTGAAGAGCACGTCGTAGAAGCCCCAGGTCTTCGCCGACAGCGCCGACGGGTAGCCCATCTCCCCGGTGAGCGCGATGAGCGCATGGCGCACCCCACGGCTGCTGGCATCGCCCGCCGCCCAGCTCTTGCGCGAGCCGGTGTTGGGGGCGTGCCGGTAGGTGCGCAGCGCGCCGCCGTCGATCCAGGCGTTGGAAACCGCGTTCACGATCTGCCCGGTGCTGGCGCCGAGCATGCCCGCCACCACCGCGGTCGAGGCGACGCGCACCAGCAGCACGTGATCGAGTCCCACGCGGTTGAAGCTGTTCTCGAGCGCCAGCACCCCCTGGATCTCGTGCGCCTTGATCATGGCGGTGAGCACCTCGCGCACGCTCGGCGGGGTCTTGCCCGACATGACGGCGTTGCGCGCCAGGTAATCCGCCACCGCGAGGATGCCGCCGAGATTGTCCGACGGATGGCCCCACTCGGCGGCGAGCCAGGTGTCGTTGAAGTCCAGCCAGCGGATCATCGCGCCGATGTTGAAGGCCGCCTGCACCGGGTCGAGCTCGAAGGAGGTGCCCGGGACCCGCGCCCCGCCCGGCATGACCGCCCCCGGCACTACCGGACCCAGGAGCTTGCGGCAGGCCGGGTACTTCAGCGCCTGAAAGGCGCAGGCGAGGGTGTCCATCAGGCAGTAGCGCGCGGTGTCGTACGCCGGCTCGCTGTGCACGGTGAAATTGCGGGCGTAGGCGGCGATGGCGCCGAGCACGGCGTCCGGTTCCGGACGCTGCGCGGACTTGACGTCGTGTGCGGACATGTGACCTCGGGCGTGCCCGCGCACCCTCAGGGCCGCTGCCCGATGGGCACGAACTTGAGGTTCTCGGGGCCGGTGTAGTGGGCGGCCGGCCGGATGATCTTGCCGTCGATGCGCTGCTCGATGACGTGCGCAGCCCAGCCGGTGGTGCGCGCGATGACGAACAGCGGCGTGAACATCTCGGTCGGCACGCCCATCAGGTGATAGGACACGGCCGAGAACCAATCGAGGTTGGCGAACAGGTTCTTGCTCTCGTGCATCACCGTCTCGATGCGCGCGGCGATGTCGAACAGCCGCAGGTCGCCCGCTTCCTGTGACAGCTGGCGCGCCACCTCCTTGATGACCTGATTGCGCGGGTCGGCGAGGGTGTACACCGGATGCCCGAAGCCGATGATGACTTCGTGGCTGGCCACGCGCGCGCGGATGTCGGACTCCGCCTCCTCGGGGGTCCGGTAGCGGCCCTGGGTCGCGAAAGCGGCCTCGTTCGCGCCCCCGTGCTTGGGCCCCCGCAGGGCGCCGATGGCGCCGGTGATGCAGGAGTAGACGTCGGCGCCGGTGCCGGCGATGACGCGGGCGGCGAAAGTGGAGGCGTTGAACTCGTGCTCGGCGTACAGGATGAGGGAGGTGTGCATGGCGCGCACCCAGGAGGGCGGCGGGGGTCGGCGATGCAACAGATGCAGGAAGTGCCCGCCGACCGAGTCATCCGCGGTCTCGACCTGGATGCGCTCACCATCGCGGCTGAAGTGATGCCAATAGAGGAGCATCGAGCCGAGCGAGGCGATGAGGCGGTCGGCGATGTCACGTTCACCGGCCGCGCCGTGGTCGTCCTTCTCCGGCAGCGTGCAGCCGAGTACCGAGACCCCGGTGCGCAAGACATCCATGGGATGGCTGGAGGCCGGCAGCACCTCGAGCGCACTGCGCACCGTACCCGGCAGGCCGCGGAGCGATTTGAGCTTCGTCTTGTAGGCGGTGAGCTCGGCGCGGTTGGGGAGCTTCTCGTGGATCAGGAGGTAAGCGATCTCCTCGAATTCGCAGACGTTGGCGATCTCGAGGATGTCGTAGCCGCGATAGTGCAGGTCGTTGCCGGTGCGCCCGACCGTGCACAGCGCGGTGTTGCCCGCGGTCACGCCCGACAGCGCCACGGACTTCTTGGGCTTGAAGGCGCCGGTTTCAGTCATCGGTGGCTTTCCCGAACAGCTCGTCGAGCTTCGTCTCGTAATCGTGGTAGCGGAGCACCTGGTAGAGCTCCTCGCGGGTCTGCATGTTCGGCACCACGCTCTTCTGCGTGCCCTGACGGCGGATGGCGTCGTACACCACGACCTGCGCCTTGGCCGCGGCGCGAAAGGCGGACAGCGGATACAACACCAGGCGTACCCCCGCGCCGGCGAGCTCCGCGGTGCTGAAGAGCGGCGTCTGACCGAACTCGGTAATGTTGGCGAGCACCGGCACCTTGATGCCCGCGGCAAACTGCCGGTACTCCTCGAGGCTCTTCAGGGCTTCCGCGAAGATCATGTCCGCGCCCGCTTCCGAGTACGCCGCCGCGCGCTCGAGCGCCGCGTTCTGGCCCTCCACCGCATGCGCATCCGTGCGCGCCATGATGACGAACTCGCCGTCGCTACGTGCATCGACCGCGGCCTTGAGGCGATCGACCATCTCGGCGGCGGACACCAGCGCCTTGCCCGGGCGGTGGCCGCAGCGCTTGGCCGACACCTGATCCTCCAGATGCATGCCGGCGGCTCCGGCGCGCATCAGCTCCGCGCAGGTCCTGGCGATGTTGAAGGCGCTGCCGAAGCCGGTATCGGCATCGACCAGCAGCGGCAGCGGGCACGCCGCGCTGATGCGCCGCACGTCCTCGCAGACGTCATTGAGCGAGGTGATGCCGAGGTCCGGCAGGCCGAAGGAGGCGTTGGCGACTCCCGCGCCGGACAGGTAGATCGCCCGAAAGCCCGCCTTCTGCGCCAGCAGCGCCGCGTAGGCGTTGATCGTCCCGACGACCTGCAGGGGGCGCTCGACCTCGACCGCAGCCCGCAGGCGGGCCCCGGCGCTGACGGATCGCTGCGACATGGACAGGACCTCGCAAGGGGACCGGTATTCTAGGATAGGCCGCGGCGTCAGGCGATGCGCACCACCGTGCGGCCGGTGACCGCGCCTTCGAGGTAAGCGGGAAACGCGCCGGGCAGCTGATCGAAGGCGATGGTGCGCGTCATGCGCTCCAGGTGCCGGGGTCGCAGGTCCGTCGCGATGCGCTTCCAGACCGCCAGCCGCCACTCGCGCCGCGTCGCGGAGGAGTTGATGCCGAGGAGGTTCACGCCGCGCAGGATGAAGGGCATCACGGTCGTCTTGAGCTCCGCGCTCCCCGCCATGCCGATGCTGGCGATGTTGCCCCAGAAGTCCACGCTGCGCGTGAGCCAGGCGAGCAGCTCACCGCCCAGGTTGTCGATGGCGCCGGCGAAGCGGGCATTCTCCAGGGGCCGCGAGCCGAGCTCGAGGTCCTGGCGCGTGAGCACCTCCGCCGCACCGAGCTCCTTCAGGTAGCCGGCCGCGGCCGCCTTGCCGCTCACGGCCACGACCCGGTAGCCGCGGCCGGCGAGCATGTCGATCGCGATGCTGCCCACGCCTCCGGAAGCGCCGGTGACCGCGATCGGCCCACCAGTGGGGGACTGGCCGTTGTGTTCCAGGCGGTGGATGGCGAGTGCCGCGGTGAACCCGGCAGTGCCGAGCGCCATGGCGCTGAAGGGCTCGAGTCCCTGCGGCATCGGAATCACCCAGTCTCCCGGCACGCGCGCGAACTGCGCGTAACCGCCATCGTGGGTCTCCGACAGCCCGCAGCCGGTGACGAGCACCGCATCGCCGGGCCGGTAGCGGGCATCGCTCGAGGCCTCGACGACGCCCGCCAGGTCGATGCCCCCGACCAGCGGGTAGCGGCGCAGGATCTTGCCGGCCCCGGTCGCCGCGAGCGCGTCCTTGTAGTTGATGCCGGAGTGGCTGACCCGGATCACGACCTCCCCGGCCGCCAGGTCATCGAGTGTGAGCGGCTCGAAGCGGGCGGCAATCCGGCCCCCTTCGGAATGAATGCGGAACGCCGTGAATGTGGAAGTCATGCTCGCGTCCTTGAGACCCTCACGCCGTGAAGACCCTAACGCGGTGCCACGGCCGGCGGCAAGTGCGCACTCAGTGCCGGCCCAGCCGCTCGAGCCACACCATGAGACCCTGGGTGTTGAGTGCCAGGTCCCCCTCCAGGACCTGGTCGATTTCCGCATCGCTGAGCGCGCAGCCGTGGCGGCGCACCAGCTCGATCCACAGTTCGCGCATCGCGGCGCGGATGCCGGCGGCCGGGTTGGGATCCTGCGCGTGAGCGCGCGCGATGCGGGCCAGCTCGCGCACCTGCGGCTTGAGCAGCTCCCCCAGGCGCGGCACGCCGGTCACGCGGCTGAAGTGCATCAGGTACATGGACTCGGGCCGGTACGCCAGCATCCGGTCGATGGAGGCGATGAGCTGGTCCGGATCGAACTGCGAGGGAGGCGTCGTCGGGGTGATGAAGGCGCCGCGCTCGGTATCGAGCGCCCGGTAGGAAATGCCGAAGGTGTCGCCGGGAAAGATGCTGGCGTGAGCCTCGTCCACGACCGCGTAGTGGTGCAGGGCGTGCCCGGGCGTGTGGATGAGCTCGAGCGTGCGGCCGGCGAGGCTCACGCGCTCACCGTCCGCAATCACGCGCACGCGCGAGCTCGGAATCGGCACCAGCTGCCCGTACAGCTGCTCGAGGCGCTCGCCGTAGACCGCGCGGGAACCCTCGATCAGCCGCCCGGGGTCGATCATGTGCGGCGCGCCACGCGGATGCAGCAGCGCCTGGGCGTTGGGGAGCTCGCGCATCAGCCGGCCCGCCCCTCCGGCATGGTCCAGATGCACGTGCGTCAGCAGCACGAAGTCCACCGCCTCGCGCGCGATGCCCAGTTCCGCGAGCGCGGCGAGCAGGTAGGGGACGGATGCGTTCGTCCCCACATCGACAAAGGCGGCGCGACCGGACTCGACGATGATGTGCGCGGCGGCGTGCCCCGGGTACAGGTACTCGGCATCGACTGCGCTGATGCCGTGCGGGTGTCGATACAGTCGCGGCTTCAAGGGAACGTCGACCTGGGTGTGACGCGGAGCGTTGTACACATCCTAACCTGTAGGCTAGCTTAGACTCATGACCGATCACTGCCCCATCCCGGCGGCGCTCGCCATGTGTGCCGCAGCGGGTGTCGCCGCGCTGTGCGCGCCCCAGTCGCTCGCCCAGCAGGCGGTGGCCCCGGCGCACCGCGAGCGCGGCAATCTGGTGTTCGAGAACATTCCGCTCCCCGACGCGGCGCTCACGGCGCGCCTCGAGCGCTACGCGCAGTCACGCGAGCCTGCTGGTCGCGACGCGCTTCGGCGACACCGAGCAGCTGCACCGCGTGGCCGCCCCTCTCGGCATGCGTGAGCAGCTCACGTTCTACCAGGACCCGATCGAGTGGGCGCGCGCGCCGCGCACCGGCAGCGGCTTCGTGTTCCTGAAGGATCAGGGGGGCGATGAGAACGCGCAGGTGTACTACCAGAGCCGCAGCGGCGACGTGCGTCAGCTCACCCACGGCAACTTCATTCACGGCAGCGCGGTGTGGGCCCACGACGGCAGGCGCGTGGCCTTCTACGGCAACGACCGCGACTCGCTCAGTTACGACGTGTACGTCGCGGATGTGACCAGCGGCGCCGCGCCGCAGCTGCTGGTCGGCGGGCACGAGGACACCTGGTACCCGCTCGACTGGTCGGCGGACGACAGCAAGCTCCTGGTATGGAAATACGTCTCGCTCAGCGAGAGTTATCTGTACCTCGCGGATGTCGCGACCGGCTCGCTCGCGGCGCTGGAGGACCGCCCCCGCAAAGTCGGCATCCGCACGGCGAAGTTCGCTCCCGACGGGCGCGGGGTGTACGTACTGACCGACGAGGACGGGGAGTTCGTACAGCTCAAACTCAAGGATCCGGTCACTCACCAGAGCCGCAGCGTCACGCCCGCCACCGGCTGGGACGTCGAGGACTTCGACGTCAGCGGCGACGGGCGCTACGTGGCTTACGTCGTCGATGACGACGGCCGCAGCCGCCTCACGGTGCTCGATACCCAGGCGAAACTCGAGCTCGCCCCCGTGGGGCTGCCGGAAGGCCGCATAGGCAACCCGCGCTTCGACCGCAGCGGGCGCAGACTCGCGATGTCGGCGGAATCGGCGGTCACGCCGCGCGATGTCTACGTGTACGACCTCGAGCACGGCAAGCTCGAGCGCTGGACCCGCAGCGAGCCCGGGCCGCTTGAGCTCGGTACGCTCACGACCCCCGAGCTCATCCACTACCCCACCTGGGATCGCATCGGCGCCGGACGCCGCGCCCGCATGCTGTCGGCATTCGTCTACCGGCCGCGCACGGCGGGCCCGTGCCCGGTGGTGATCGACATTCACGGTGGGCCCGAGTCGCAGTACCGCCCGGGCTGGGATCCGTTCGTGCAGTTTCTCGTCAACGAGCTCGGCTACGCCGTGGTCGCGCCCAACGTGCGCGGCTCAACCGGTTATGGCAAGACCTTCCTCGCCCTCGACAACGGCGTGCTGCGCGAGGACGCGGTACGTGACATCGGCTCGCTCCTGGTATGGCTGGGCGTGCAGCCGCAGTTCGATCGAGAGCGGGTCGCGGTGATGGGTGGCTCGTACGGCGGCTACCTGGCGCTCGCCTCCCTGGTCGCGTACGGCGAGCGCCTGCGCGGCGGCATCGACCTCGAGGGGATCAGCAACTTCGTGACCTTCCTGCGCAACACTGCAGCCTACCGGCGCGATCTGCGGCGCGCCGAATACGGCGACGAGCGCGACACCAGCATGCGGGTGTTCCTCGAGCGCGTCTCGCCCCTGACCAACGCCAGGCGCATCAAGAAGCCGCTGCTGGTGGTGGCGGGGTCCAACGACCCGCGCGTGCCGCTCTCCGAGTCCGAGCAACTGGTGTGGAGCGTGCGCGCCGCCGGCGGTGAGGTGTGGTATCTGCTCGCCCGGGACGAAGGACACGGCTTCAGGAGGAAGGCCAACCGTGACGTGTACCTGCAGACCGCCGCGAGCTTTCTGCAGACGCTCGCGCATTAGCCGGGCGGGAAGCCCACCGTCACCGAGAGTCCCTTGCCCGCAGGCCCATCGGCGACCGTGATGCTCGCGCCGTGGCTCTGCGCGATCGTCCTGACGATCGAGAGCCCGAGCCCGCTGCCGGGGGGCGCCGTCCCGGCGCGACGGTAGAAGCGATCGAACACCCGCTCGCGCTCGGCGGGTGGGATGCCGGGACCGTCGTCGCTCACCGTGAGGCGCGCACCCCGCGGGTCGGCCGCGGCTTCCTCGACGGAGACGTCGACCCGGCCGCCGGCGGGCGTGTAACGCACGGCGTTGTCCACCAGGTTGCGCAGCAGCGTGCGCAAGGCGTCCGGATCGCCGTGCACGCTCGCGGGCTGCGCGGCCGAGACGCCCAGGTCGATGCCGCCGGCATCGGCGAGCGGCACGAGTTCGGCGACGACCTCGCGCGCCAGATCATCGAGGCGCACGGCCACGCGCTGCGCTTCGGCCCGCGGCTCCTGGCGGGCGAGCGCCAGCATCTGTTCGACCAGGTGGATGGCGCGCTGTACGCCCGCCGACAGGGTTGCCATCGCCGCGGCGCGCTCGGCATCGCCGCTCGCCCGCGCGAGCATGCCCATCTGCAGGTGCAGCGCGGTGAGAGGCGTGCGCAGCTCGTGTGCGGCGTCGGCCATGAAGGCCCGCTCGCGTTCCAGCGCGGCCCGCAGGCGTGCGAGCAGATCGTTGAGCGCGCCGACGAGCGGCCGCACCTCGTCCGGCAGGCGCGCGTCCGGGAGCGCGTGCAGGGCCTCGACGCGGCGCGCGCTGACCAGCGCCGTCAGGCGCCGCAGGGGCTCGAGCGCGTGCCCGACCGAGAGCCAGATCAGCAGCGCCAGCACCGGCAGCAGCAGCGCGAACGGCTTGAGCGTCTGCAGCGCGAGCTCCGCGGCGCGCTGCTGGCGCACGCTCATCGGCTGCGCCACCTGGATGACCTTGGTGAGCGCCTGCACCCCGAACACCCGCCAGCGCCCTTCGCTGGTGGCGACGGTGGCGAATCCGAGGGTGGTGACCTGCGGCAGCACCGCGTGCGGCCGCGACAGATACACCCGCACGCCATCGAGCGACCAGACCTGCACGACGAAGTCGTAGGCCGCGTCCGCCGGCGGGAACTGCGGCGCGAGCAGGTACTCGACCGGCTGATCGCGCAGGATGAGCGCGGTCTGGCGCAGGTGGTAATCGAAGAAGACGTCCGCTTCGCTCAACGCGTTGCGGTACACGATCCAGCCGCCCGCGGCGCCGACGAGCACCACGCCGGCCAGGAGCCAGGCCAGCAGACGCGCGCGCAGCGAGCTCACGGCGCGGGCCTCACGCGATAGCCGACGCCGCGCACGGTGAGGATGAACTGCGCCCCGAGCTTGCGGCGCAGCCCGTGGATGTGAACCTCCACGGCGTTGCTCTCCACCTCCTCGCCCCAGCCGTACAGGCGCTCCTCGATCTGGGCGCGCGACAGGATCACCCCCGGCCGCTCCAGCAGCAGCTGCAGCAGCGCGAATTCCCGCGGCGAGAGCGCGATCTCGGCGCCGTCGCGCGTCACGCGATGAGCCGCCGGGTCCAGCACCACGCCCAGGTACTCGATCCTCGGCGCGGAGCGGCCGGCCTTGCGGCGCAGCAGCGCCCGGATGCGCGCCGCCAGCTCGTCCAGGTCGAAGGGCTTGATGAGGTAGTCATCCGCCCCCGCATCCAGGCCCTGCACGCGATCGGACACGGCATCGCGCGCCGTGATGATGAGCACCGGCGCGGCGAGCCCGCGCTCGCGCAGGACCTTCAGGAGCGTGAGCCCGTCGCTCCCGGGCAGACCCAGATCGAGCAGCACCAGCTCGAAGGGCTCGGTGCGCAGCACCTGCCCGGCGGCCTCGGCGTCGTGCACCCAGTCCACGGCGAAGCCCTCGCGCTTCAGTCCCGCGCGGATCGCCTCGCCGATCATGGCATCGTCTTCGACCAGCAGCAGTCTCACGATGTGCGAAGTATGATCAATCGCGACTGCGATCGCGCAAGGAGCCCGATTGAGTGCGCCCGAACGTCTGGTGCAGGACGCGGCAACCCTGGGAGTCGCCTTGAGCGAGGGCGACGCCCGGCGCCTGCTGGCGCTCCTCGATGAGCTCACGCGCTGGAACCGCACCTACAACCTGACGGCGATCAACACCCCCGCCGCGATGCTCACGCACCACCTGCTCGACAGCCTCGCCATCCATCCGGACCTTCATGGGACCCGCGTCGCGGACGTCGGCACGGGCGCGGGGTTTCCGGGCCTGCCGCTGGCGCTCTGCAACCCCGCGCGGCACTTCACCCTCATCGACTCCACGGCCAAGAAAATCCGCTTCGTCTCCCATGCGGCGCATGCCCTCGGACTGACCAACGTCACGGTGGTGCACGCGC
>VBNP01000026.1 GCA_005877965.1 Gammaproteobacteria bacterium
ATCGAGCAGTTGCATTCGCTCACCGTGAGGCGCGCCGGCGCATCCACCTCGAAGGCAACCGCGCCGCAATGGCAGCCGCCGCGATGTATCACCAGCGGCACGGCCTCAGGCGCTCCCGCTTGCGGCCCACGCCGGTGCGAACAGCCGCGCGCGGTAGTGGCGCAGCTCACGGATCGATTCGTGGATGTCCGCGTGCGCGAGGTGAGTCCCCTGCTTGAGGAAACTCTCGGCCACGGCCGGCGCCCAGCGGCGCGCCAGCTCCTTCAGCGTGCTGACGTCCAGATTGCGGTAATGGAAGAAGCACTCGAGCTCGGGCATGCAGCGCGCGAGAAAGCGACGGTCCTGGCAGATGCTGTTGCCGCACATCGGCGAGCTGCCGGCATTGACCAGCGGCGCGAGGAACCCCAGCGTGCGCTGCTGCGCCTCGGCCACGCTGGTGCGGCTCGCGCGCACCCGCGCCAGCAGGCCCGAGGAGCTGTGCTGGCGCTGATTCCATTCGTCCATGCGCGCGAGCACTTCATCGGGCTGATGGATGGCGAGCACCGGGCCATCGGCGATGAGATCCAACTCGCGGTCGGTCACCACGGTGGCGATCTCGATGATCGAATCGGTGTCGGGCTTCAGACCCGTCATCTCCAGATCGATCCAGACCAGATAGTCGCCGCTCGGCATGTGCGGGTAGTAGTGATAGCGTGTGCTGACCGCGCAACAGGCATCCAAGTGTAGCAGACGGGCGCGGGCCGGCTCACATGAAGCAGACTCTGGTTGGGCGCGTGATCGCCGCCTTTGGCCGGCACCTGCTGGTGCGCGAGGCCGGCGGCCGGGAACTGCGGGCGCGTCCGTTCGGGCGTGCCCTCACGGTGGTGTGCGGGGACGAGGTGCGCTGCCGCCTCGATTCACGCCACGATGAGGTGCACGTCGTGGAAGTGCTGCCGCGGCGCACGGCGCTGTATCGCGCCAACCTGCGCGGCGGCGCCGAACCGGTGGTGGCCAACCTCACGCGGCTGCTGGTGGTGCTCGCGCCGCTCCCCGCACCGGACCTGTTCATCGTGGACCGCTACCTGGCGGCGGCCACCGCCGCCGGACTCGCCGCCACGCTGGTCGTGAACAAGAGTGACCTCGGCATCGGCGATGCGCTTACCGCCGAGCTCGCGGTGTACCGCGCCGCCGGCTACGGCACGCTCATCTGCTCGGCCGATACCGGAGGCGGTGTTGCGCAGCTGCGCGCCGTCCTGACGCCCGGCGCCGTGGCCGCCCTGGTCGGACAATCCGGAGTCGGCAAGTCCTCGCTCGTGCGCTGCCTCGTGCCGCAGGCGCAGGTCGCGATCGGCGAACTGCTGCGCGCGGGGGATGGACGTCACACGACCACCGCCGCGCGCCTGTTCGATCTGCCACACGCCGCCGCGCTGATCGACTCGCCCGGCGTGCGCGACTTTGCGCCCGCCGCCGCGGCACTGGATGAACGCACCCTCGGCTTCGTCGAAGTGGAGCGCCTGGCGCCCGGGTGCCGTTTCAGCGATTGCCGCCACCTGCGCGAGCCGGGATGCGCGGTGCGCGCGGCAGCCGAGGGCGGTGCGCTGCATGCGCGCCGCTACGAGAGCTACCGGCGGCTGCGCCGGCTGCGCGAGGGTTCGAGCGCGGCGCGCCGGCCGCAGCGCTGAGCGCTAACTGACCGACTGCCGACCGGCGAGCGCATGCGCCAGCGTTCCGCCGTCGACGTACTCGAGCTCGCCCCCGACCGGCACGCCGTGGGCGATGCGGCTGGCGCGGATGCCGCGCCGAGCGGCCAGCTCACTGAGGAAATGGGCCGTCGCCTCGCCCTCGACCGTGGAGTTGGTCGCCAGGATCAGCTCGCGCACCCCGCCCTGCGCCAGAATCGCCTCGAGCTCGCGCACGCCGAGCTGCTCCGGTCCAATGCCATCGAGCGGCGACAGGTGCCCCATGAGCACGAAGTAGCGGCCGCGGTAGCTCCCCGAGGACTCGATCGCGACCACGTCGGCGGGCGACTCGACCGCGCACAGGAGCGCCGTGTCACGCTGCGGCGCGGCGCAGATCGCGCACAACTCCCCCTCGGTGAGCATGCGGCAGCGCCGGCAGCGGGCCACGGACTCGAGCGCCGCATCGAGCGCCTCCGCCAGCGCGCGCGCTCCCGGCCGGCCCTCCTGCAGCAGGTGAAACGCCATGCGCTGCGCGGTCTTGGGCCCGACTCCCGGCAGGGTGTGCAGCGCCTCTATCAGCCGGGCGAGATGCGGCGAATGCTTCATCGCGTACGCTTCAAAACGGCAGCTTCATTCCCGGCGGCAGCTGCAGTCCCGCGGTCAGGCTCGCCATTTTTTCCTGCACGCGCGCCTCGACCTTGTGCACCGCGTCGTTGGTCGCGGCCGCGATCAGATCCTCGAGCATCTCACGGTCCTCGCCGCTGACCGCGGGCTCGATCTGCACGCGCTTCACTTCGTGGCGGCCGCTCATGGTGACCTTCACCATGCCGCCGCCGGCTTCGCCCACCACCTCGATGCTGCCGATCTCGGCCTGCGCCTTCTGCATGTTCTCCTGCATCGCCTGGGCCTGCTTCATCAGCTCGTTGAGGTTGCCTCGCATGAGAGCACTGCCTGTCAGGCGCTGCGCGCCCGGATTGGGATTCATTTTACCGGACGCACGCTGTCGGGCAGCACGGTCGCGCCAAAGCGCTCGCGCAGACCCTGCACGCCCGGGTCGGCCTCGAACGTCCGCCGTGCCGCTGCCAGCTCCTGCTCGGAGACACGCCGTGCGAGCAGCGCCGGCGTCTCCGCGCCCGCACCTCCGAGCTGAAACTCGAGCCGCACCGGCTCGCCGTAGTAGCGCGACAGCGCCTGGGCCAGCTTTTCCTCCTGCGCCGGGGTACGCACCGGCTGGTTGCGTGCATCGAGCGCCAGACGCACGACCGCGCCCTGGCGGCCGACGAACACGCAGTGGCTGGCGAGCTGGCGCGCCGCGCCCGAGAGCTCCAGCGCGTTCACGATAGCTGCCCAGGGACCCGCGTCGCTGGCGCTCGCGCCCTCGGCAGGACTAGCGGCGCCGGCGGGGCCGCTGGCCCCGGGAGCGCTGCCGGCACCGGCGGCGCTCGCCGCCGCGCGCGCCACGGGATCCGCGGCTGGCGTACGCGTTACGCTCGCCTCGCCCGCCGGGCGAAAGGCGATCATCCGCAGCAACGTCATCTCGAAGCCGGTGCGCGGTTCGGGAGCGAGCCCGAGATCGCGCCGGCCGATGATCGCCGTCTGGTAGAACAGCTGCACGTCCTCGGCAGTGAGGGCGCGCGCCAGCCGCTCGAGCAACTCCGGCGCGTACAGCTCATCGCCCTGGTAGTCGCTCACCACTTGGCGCAGCCCGATGCGCACCAGGAGCGCCGCGAGCTCATCGAGCACCTGCGCGTAGTCCGGGACGAACTCCTCGAGCGACTGCGCGCAGCGCACCAGCGCGGCGCTGTCGGCGGCCGCCAGCAGTTCCACGATGCGCACCACGTGATCGCGGGAAATCGTGCCCAGCATGGCGCGCGCCTGCGCCTCGTCCGCCTGACCGCCGCCGAAGGCGATCAGCTGATCCAGGAGCGACAGCGCGTCGCGCATGCTGCCGTCGGCCGCCTGCGCCACGAGCTTGAGGCCAGCGGCGTCGAACCCCACCCCCTCCTGCTCGAGAATGCGGCGCATGTGAGCCGCGATGTCCGCGGCCGGCAGCCGTTTCAGATTGAACTGCAGGCAGCGCGACAACACGGTCACCGGCAGCTTGTGCGGATCGGTGGTCGCGAGCAGGAACTTCACGTGCGGCGGCGGTTCCTCGAGCGTCTTGAGCAGGGCGTTGAACGAGTGCGCCGAGAGCATGTGCACCTCGTCGATGAGATACACCTTGTAGCGGCCGCGCGCCGGGGCGTACTGCACGTTATCGAGGAGCTCGCGAGTGTCGTCCACCTTGGTGCGCGAGGCCGCATCCACCTCGATGAGATCCGGGAAGCGGCCGGCGTCGATCTCGCGGCAACTCGCGCATTCACCGCAGGGCTCGGCCCTGACACCGGTCTCGCAGTTGAGGCACTTGGCGAGGATGCGTGCAATGGTGGTCTTGCCGACGCCGCGCGTGCCGGTGAACAGGAACGCGTGATGCACACGTCCGCTCTCGAGCGCGTTCACGAGCGCACGGCGCACGTGCTCCTGGCCGACGAGCTCGGAGAATTTCTTCGGGCGCCAGGTGCGCGCCAGCGCGGTGTAGCTCATGAACAGTCCCACAGGGCGCGAGCGTTGGAGGCGGCCCGCACCAGCTTATGCTCCGGCACCCGACATCGCCGCTGCCGCTGCTGCCTTCCGGCCCTGACGGGATTCACGACTGGTCGTCGCGGAGAAACCGATGCGGGCCACCATAGTCACGCCACTCCCGCCGTCAGGTGCCGGAGAGGGTGGGATTCGAACCCACGAACACCCGTTGAGATGTTACTGGAATTCCAGTCCAGCGCCTTAGACCGCTCGGCCACCTCTCCAATCAATTACTTACGCAAGTTTCCTCGAAAGAATCCGGGACGAGCCGGGGGCCTTTCAAAAAAGGCGGCGCATGATACGGCATCCGCTCGCGCCCCGCATCAGGCCTGCCGCGGCGGCGCGGGCTTTTGCACCTTGAACGGCGGCGGCTCATCGAGACACGGCTCCTTGCCCTTGCGCGCCGGAGGCGCCGGTTCGTTGAGCGCCGGTATGCGCAGCGCGTTGCCGGTCTCGGGGGCATCGAGTCCGGCGGGGATCTTCAGCGGCGCAACGCTCCTCGCGCCCATGTACGCCTGCGGCCGGTGACAGGAGTTGACCCGCAACGCGTGGCAGGCGCTCAGGGCCGGCAGCAGCGCTGCGAGCCACACAATTCCGCTGACAGACTTCATTCATCAACCTCGTTCGCTTTCGGGAGTGCCGCGGTGCGCGGCTTCAGGGCAGCGCGCCCGCCGCGCGCGCAGCCGCCCGCACGTTTGCCTGATACTGCGCCGACAATGGCGTGAGCGGTAATCTTATCCCGGCCGGGATGAGACCCATCTGCGCCACGGCCCACTTCGCCGGGATCGGATTCGCCTCCACAAACAGCTCGCGGTGCAACGCGCTCAAGCGCTCGTCGAGCCGCTGCGCTTCGCTCACGTTCCCGGCCAGCGCCGCGGCCACCATCTCCGACATGGCACGTGGAGCCACGTTCGCGGTGACGGAAATGACCCCGCGTGCCCCCGCGGCGATGCTGGCGCGCGCGGTGGCGTCATCGCCGCTCAGCACCACGAAGCTCTTCCCGCAGACATCGATGAGCTCGCGCATGCGCGCCACCTCCGGCACGGCCTCCTTGACGCCGACAATCCCGGCAACCTTCGACAGGCGCGCCACGGTCGCCGGTTTCATATCCACCGCCGTGCGCGCCGGAACGTTATACAACAGCAGCGGCTTGCGCGCGGCCGCGGCCGCGGCCGCGAAGTGCAGGTACAGTCCCTCCTGTGTCGGCCGGTTGTACGCGGGGGTCACGAGCAGCAGCGCGTCGATGGGCAGCTCCGAGAGCCACCCGACCCGCTCCACCGTGCCCGCCGTGCTGCTGGTACCCGCCCCCGCGATCACCGCCACACGTCCGCGCAGCTGTGCGCACGCGCGCTGCGTCAGCTCGCGCAACTCCGCGTCGCGCAGCGTCGCCGACTCGCCGGTCGTGCCGCCAACGACGATGCCGTTGGTGCCGTTCCCCAGGTGGAACTCGAGCAGGCGCGCCCAGGCTTCGAAGTCGACCGCACCGTCGGGTCGCATGGGAGTGATGATGGCAACCAGGCTGCCTGAAAACATGAGACCTGCAGCGTTTCGCGGGGGAGCGTCTGATGTTACGAGTGACGCTTGCGTCTAGGCAAGCCTCGGACCGCGCGCCTGCTGGCCAAGGTCGCAACCCGCCCCCGCTCCCGGTACACTCAGCCGGGCGAATCGCCCGCACACTCATACGCCACCCACAGATGAAGCAGCACCTGGCCGTTTCGGCGATCGGCAGTGACCGCACGGGGATGGTTCATGAGCTGACCCGCGTAATCAGCGAGTCCGGCGGCAACATCAGCGAAAGCCGCATGGCCAATCTCGGCACAGAATTCGCGATGCTGTTGCTGGTGTCGGGTAACTGGCACGCGCTGGCGAAGCTCGAAACCGAGCTGAAGCGTCTCGCCGAGACCAGCAACCTCAGCATTCACCTGAAGCGCACCGAGCCGCGTACGCCGCGCACCGACATGCTGCCGTACTCGATCGACGTGGTATGCCTCGATCAGAGCGGCATCGTCTCGGGGCTGTCGGGTTTCTTCGCCACGCGCGGGATCGACATCGCCGAAGTCTCGACCCGCAGCTACCCCGCCGCGCACACCGGCGCACCCATGTTCGCGGTGCAGATGATCGTCAACGTGCCGAGCCGCATCCAGGTGGCGCACCTGCGCGAAGAGTTCATGGAATTCTGCGATTCGCTCAACCTCGACGCCATCCTCGAACCGGTCAAATCCTGAACCACGGCACCGGCCGCCTGCCGCAGGAGTGGCGCCAGGTGAAAGTGCCAGGTCATGCGGAGGAAGTCCTTGAAGCAGCGCGGCGTTCATGAACCCGGTCCCACTGCCGCTTCGGGCGAGTTACAGGAAATGAAGCCCCGCTCGCGCGCCGGGCGGCGCCTGTTCGTGCTCGACGCCAACGTGCTGATGCACGATCCGACGGCGATCTTCCGCTTCGAAGAGCACGACGTGTATCTGCCCATGGTGGTGCTCGAGGAGCTCGACGCGCACAAGAAGGGCCTGTCGGAGGCCTCGCGCAACGTGCGCCAGGTGAGCCGCTTCCTGGACGACATGATGCGCGACGCCACCAAGGAGCAGATCGACCGCGGCCTGCAGCTGCCGAGCGGCTACTCGGGCAACCACGGCAAGAAACCCTCCAGCGGGCGGCTGTTCTTCCAGACCCGCCAGCTGGCCAGCGTGTTGCCGGACAGCCTGCCGGGGCAGGGGGGCGACAATGCCATCCTGGCGCAGACGCTGGCACTGCAGAACGAGCACCAGGACGCGCGCGTCATTCTCGTGTCCAAGGACATCAATCTGCGCATCAAGGCGGCGGTGCTCGGCGTGCACGCCGAGGACTACTACAGCGACAAGACCCTCGAGGATGCCGACGTCCTCTACAGCGGCATGACGGCGCTGCCGAAGGACTTCTGGGAGCGGCATGGCAAGGACATGCGCTCGTGGAAGGAAGCCGACCGCACCTTCTATGAGATCACCGGCCCCGCGGTGCGCGACTGGCAGCCGAACCAGGGGGTGTTCGAGGACATTCCGCAGGGCATCGAGGGCGTGGTACGCAAGATGAGCGCCGATACCGCCACCATCGAGCTGACGCGCGACCATCGCAACGAGCGCCACAATGTCTGGGGCGTCACGGCGCGCAACCGCGAGCAGAACTTCGCGCTGAACCTGCTGATGGATCCGCAAATCGACTTTGTCACGGTGCTCGGACCGGCCGGCACCGGCAAGACCCTGCTGGCGCTCGCCGCCGGCCTGATGCAGACGCTGGAGACCAACCGCTTCGTGGAAATCATCATGACGCGCGTCACGATTCCGCTCGGCGAAGACATCGGGTTCCTGCCCGGCACCGAAGAGGAGAAAATGGAGCCCTGGATGGGGGCGCTCATGGACAATCTCGAGGTGCTCACCGGGTCGCAGGAGGGGGGCAACTGGGGCCGTGCGGCCACCAATGACCTGTTGCGCAACCGGATCAAGATCCGCGCGCTCAACTTCATGCGCGGGCGCACCTTCCTCAACCGCTTCCTGATCCTGGATGAAGCCCAGAACCTCACCCCCAAGCAGATGAAGGCGCTGATCACCCGCGCGGGCCCTGGCACCAAGCTCGCCTGCCTCGGCAACATCGCCCAGATCGATACGCCCTACCTGACGGAGATGACCTCGGGTCTCACCTATGCCGTGAATCGCTTCCGCGGCTGGCCGCATTCCGGACATATCACTCTGGTGCGCGGGGAGCGCTCGCGGCTCGCTGATTTCGCCTCGGACATCCTCTAGGTGTACGCTTGAATGCATCCCGCAGGGCGTCTTTGTAAGCCTCTGTAAACGTGGGGAAACTCATGACCGCCACCGGCGGTCAAACTCCGATCATGCGCCCTCTCCTGCCGGCCCTCGTGGCCGCCCTCCTCAGCGTTGTCAGCGTCGCGTTCGCGGACGAGCCGGCGTCGACCCCCCTGACCCTGAGCGCCCCGGCGGCGGGCTCGGACCTGCCCGACATGGGCAGTCCCGCGGCTGCGGTCCTGTCGCACACCGATGAGTACCGCCTGGGGGCCATGGTGGCGCACCAGCTGCGCGACCAGAACGCGCTGCTCGAGGATCCGGAGGTCAGCGAGTATCTGCAGTCGGTCGGCCTGCGGCTCGCTTCGCAGAGCGCCGACGGTGGCCGGGACTTTCAGTTCTTCGTGATCAAGGACCCGACCATCAACGCGTTCGCCGTGCCCGGCGGCTTCGTGTTCCTGCACGAGGGGCTGGTGCTCGCCACCTCGACCGAATCGGAGCTGGCGAGCGTCATGGCGCATGAAATCGCGCACGTCACGCAGCATCACATCGCGCGCATGATTCGCGCGCAGAGCCAGCAGAGCATCGCCTCCGCGGCCGCCCTGCTGGCGGCGATCCTGCTCGGCGCCGTCGGCGGCGGGCAGGCGATGGAGGGCGGCATCGCCGCCGCCCAGGGGCTCGCCGCCCAGCAGCAGATCAACTTCACGCGCGACAACGAAAAGGAAGCCGACCGCGTCGGCATCGGCTACCTGGCCGGCGCGGGCTTTGACACCAACTCCATGGGCAGCTTCTTCGAGATCATGAGCCGTCACGAGGGACTCGCGGCCACCTACATTCCCGCGATGCTGATCGATCACCCTGTGACCTCCGATCGCGTCGCCGAGGCGCGCTCGCGCGCCGCGCAGTTTCCGCCCCGCAGGGGCAAGGACTCGCAGAGCTATGAGCTCATCCGCGAGCGGGTGCGCGTGCTGACCGCGACCGGCGATGTGGACCTCGCGCAGGCGTACGCCCAGAGACTCGCGCGCGGCCGCGCCACCCTCGGCAACCGCTACGGCGAGGCGCTGGCGCTGCTGAGCGCTAATCGCGCCGACGAGGCGACCCGCATCCTCGCGCCGCTCGTGCAGCAGCACGAGGCGCTCACCCTGCTGCACGTCGCCCTCGGCCAGGCGCAGGCCAAGGCCGGACACCTCGACGAGTCGCTCGCGACCTTCCAGCACGGCGAGGAGCTCTTTCCGCGCAACGTGCCCCTCACGGTGCGCTACGCGGAGACACTCATGGCCGCGGGCCGGCCCGCGGACGCACACAACATGCTGCTCGACCTGTTCAATAACGTGCCGCCCACGCCGGACCAGATCCGGCTCACGGCCCTCGCCGCCAGCGCCGCGGGTGATGCCGGGGATGCCTATTTCTACATGGGCGAATACCAGATCGCGGGGGGCGACCTCGCGCTTGCGGCGCAGCAGCTGCAGCTGGCGCTCGCCTCTCCCAACATCAGCACGGTACAGCGTCAGCGCTACCAGGCCCGACTCGACGAGGTGCGCGACTACCTCGCGAGCACCCGCAAGCGCCGACTGACCGACAACGGCAACGGCCAGGGTCAGCAGACCGGCCAGCAGCGCGGCGGCGGGCGCTGACCCGCCGCGTTGCGCGCGGGAATCGCCGCGCGCGGCTGCTACAATGCGCGCTTCGCTTGCCTCGCGTACTCCCCATGCCATCGACAATCCGGCTGTCACTGTTAGCGCTCGGTCTGCTGCTGCTCGGGTGCGCCGCACTGCCGCCCGGCAAACGCGAGCCGCGCGATCCATGGGAGCGGATGAACCGCGTCACTTATGGCTTCAACGACAAGTTCGACCGGGCGATCGCCCAACCGGTGGCGCGCGGCTACCGCAAGGTGACGCCGCGGTTCATGCAGACGGGCGTACGTAACTTCTTCGACAACCTCGACTACCCGATCGTCATGCTCAACGATCTGTTGCAGGGGCAGCTCAGGCCGTTCGTCTCCGATACCGGCCGGCTGCTCGCCAACACAACCATCGGCATCGGCGGCCTGTTCGATCCGGCCTCGGGCATGGGGCTGGACAAGAACGACCGGGATTTCGGGCAGACGCTCGGCAAGTGGGGCGTGCGCAAGGGGCCCTACGTGGTCCTGCCCTTTCTCGGACCGTCCGACACGCGCGATACGCTCGGGCGGGTGGTCGATGCCTACAGCACGCCGCGCGCGTACATCCGCAACGACTATTGGAATTACGGCCTGTGGCTGCTCGACAAGGTCGATGAGCGCGCCCGCCTGCTCGACGCCACCAGGGAGCTGGAAAGCGCCTACGATCCGTACGCTTTCCTGCGCAACATCTACCTGCAGCACCGCGAGTTCAAGGTCAACGGCGGGCAGTCACCGGACGAGGAGCAGCAGGAGCAGAAGCTGCTCGAGGAATCGGAGCGGGATCAGCAGACGCCCGAAGGCGCATCCCCGCCGCCCCAGTCGCCGCCGCATTGATCGAGGCCTCGCCGGGGGCGCGCGAATGAGGCGGATGTGGCGGCGGGCGCAGCTTCAGACACCGCGCTCGAGCAGCTCCCCGACTTCACTGATCCGGCCCAGCGCCATCAGACCCTCGGGCAGCTGCGTGTAGCGCAGCCCGCAGCCGGCGCGTTTGGCGGCGCCCAGCCAGTCCAGCACTACCGCGAGACCCGCGCTGTCGGCGGCGGTGATGCCGCCGCAATCGACCTCGAGCTCACGCCCGGGGGCGCCCGTGAGGCAGCGCAGACCCTCCTCCCTCGCCTGGCGCGCGGTTGCAAACGTCAGCGGCCCCCGGGCCGCGAACCGTCCATTCGCCGACGCCACCAGCTGGAACGGCCCGCTCGCCCCGGGCGCCGCGGTCTTCATCCGCTCTTGTCGCCGGTCTGCTTACCGATCGCTCCGGGCTTCTCGCCCGCCTCGAGACGCTTGATGACCGCGTCGATCCCCTGGGCCTCGATCTGTTCGCCAAAGTCCGTGCGGTAGCTGTTGACGTAGCTGATGCCGTCGATCACCACGTCCCACGCCTTCCAGCCCTGCGGCGTCCGGTGCAGGTAATAGTTGACGGCGACGCGGTCGCCGTTGGCGCGCTTCACCTCGGTGCGCACCGTGGCCCGTGTCGCGTCCGGATCGACCTTGGTGGGGAAGATCTTGAGTCGGTCGGCGGTGAAGTCGACCAGCGCGGTGCCGTAGTTGGTGAGCAGCGAGTGATAGAAGGCATCGACGAAGTGCTTGCGCTGCTCGGCAGTCGCCGTGCGCCAGTGCACACCGAGCACCAGGCGCGCCGAAGCCTCGGTGTCGAAGTGCGGCAGCAGGTACTTGTCGACCAGCTGCCCGACCTTGGCCGGATCGCGGTGGTAGGCATCGCGATCCTTGTCCAGATCCCCGAGCATGCCCTGGGCGGCGCCCTGCACGACCTCGGTTGGTCCCTCGCCGGAGGGCGCGTTCGATGCGGGCGGGGTCTGCGCCTGCGCTGCGGGCGGGCTCTGCGGTTGCGCGTTGGCAAACCCTGCCGGCGCGCAGGCTCCTGCCATGGCTGCCAGCCCGCACGCCAGCCACAGGCTGGTCGATAGCACTGTCGTGTATCTCATTTCCTGGACTCCACCTTGCTCTGGTTGTCCGCGCCCTGGCCCTGGCTGTCGCCGCTACCCTTGCTCGAGTAGTTCGCGAAGAACTTGTTGATCAGACTCTCGAGCACGATGGCGGACTGAGTCTGCTCAATGCGGCTGCCGTCCTTGAGGTAGCTGTCGAGTCCTCCGGGGCTGATGCCGATGTATTTGCCGCCGAGCAGCCCCTGGGTCTGGATGCTGGCGTAGCTGTCCTCGGGAATCTGCTTGTACTGGGGGTCGACGCGCAGGCTGACCACGGCCTTGTAGTTCTTGGAATCGAAGCGGATGCCCTCCACCTCGCCCACGTGCACCCCCGCCATGGTCACCGGGGCGCCCACCTTGAGGTCACCGATGTTGTCGAACTCGGCGCTCACGTGATAGCCGGCCCTCGGGGCGCCGAACTTCACACCGCTCGCCGGCAGCTGCGTGGTGAGAAACAGCAGCGCGGCGAAACCCAGCAGCACGAACAGGCCGGTTCCGATCTCGAGAGTGCGATTGGCGCGCATGGCTTCAAGTCTCCCGTTACAGGAATACCGCAGTCAACACATAGTCCAACAGCAGCGTGATCACCGAGGAGGCTACCACGGTGCGCGTGGTCGCGAGCCCGACTCCTTCCGCGGTCGGTTCGGCGTGATAGCCCTCGTGCACCGCGATCAGGCTGCAGGCGACGCCGAACACCAGGCTCTTGACCACGCCCTCGCTGACGTCGTGCAGCCCGACCGAGCCCTGCATCTGCGACCAGAACACGCCCTTGTCGACCCCCATGAGCTGTACGCCGATGAGCTGCGCGCCGTACAGCCCGATCACGCTGAAGATGACCGTCAGCAGCGGCATCGCAACCACCCCGCCGAGAAACCGCGGCGCCGCGACGTGGCGCAGCGGATCGACCGCCATGATCTCCATTGCCGTCAGCTGATCGGTGGCGCGCATCAGGCCGATTTCCGAGGTCAGCGCCGTGCCGGCGCGGCCGGCGAACAGCAACGCGGTGATGACCGGGCTGAGCTCCTTCAGCAGCCCGAGCGCCGCGGCCGTGCCGAGCGCCTCCTCGGATCCGAAGCGCTGCAGCAGATTGAAGGCCTGCAGGCCGAGCACCATGCCGACAAACAGTCCCGACAGCATGATGATGATGAGCGAACGGGCGCCGGCGTTGTAGACCTGGTGCACCAGCAGGCGCGGCCGGCCCAGCGCCGGTACGCTCGCGAGGAGCAACCACACGAGGAAGATCGTCACGGCCCCGAGCCGGCGCACGCCTTCGAGGATGAAGCCGTTGCCGCCGCGGGGGTTCATGACTCGTCCGCCGCGAACAGCTGCGCGGCGTAATCGGGCGCCGGGTAGTGGAACGCCACCGGACCGTCGGCGCTGCCGGTCATGAATTGCCGCACCGCCGCCGAATCGCTGGCACGCAGCTGCGCCGGGGCGCCCGCGGCCGCGACCCGCCCGCCCGACAACAGATAACTGTCGTCGGCGATGGTCGCGAGCTCGCGCACGTCGTGCGAGACCACGATGCTGGTAATCCCGAGCGCCGCGTTCATATGCTTGATGAGGCGCAGGATGACGCCGAGCGAGATCGGATCGAGCCCGACGAACGGCTCGTCGTAAATCAGCACCTCCGGGTCCATGACAATGGCGCGCGCCAGTGCCACGCGCCGCGCCATGCCGCCCGACAGCTCCCCCGGCATGAGCCCGGCGGCACCCCGAAGCCCCACGGCCTGCAGCTTGGTGAGCACCAGCTTGTGGATCAGCGCTTCGGGCAGATCGCTGTGCTCTCGCACCGGGAAGGCGACGTTCTCGAACACGTCCATGTCGGTGAGCAGCGCGCCGTTCTGGAACAACATGCCCATGCGCTTGCGCAGGGCGTAGATCCGGCCGCGGCTCAAAGCCGCCAGATCCTCGCCGAACACCCGCACCTCGCCACGATCGGCGGCCATCTGCGCCGTGATGAGCTTGAGGAGCGTGGTCTTGCCGGTACCGCTCGGCCCCATGATGGCGGTGATGCGGCCGCGCCGGGCCTGCAGGTCGAGCCCTGCGAAAATCGGCCGCCCGCCCACGGCGTAGTGCACGCCGCGCACGTCGACCACCACCTCAGCCGCTGCGGCGCCTGACGCGGGTTGCGAGGATGCCGGGCTTGTCACGCGATCGCGGTGGCCGCCTTGAAGCTCAGGCGGCCTGGCTCTCCATGTCGGGCGCGTAGCGCCCGGTGGTCGCCAGGCCATTGAGCCTGGCGCGCCTGGCATACTCTTTCTGCCCGGCGGCCAGATTCGAGGCGACTCCGCCCCATGCCTTGAGCGCGGTGTCCTGCAGTGCGCGGCCGTAGCTGAAGGTCAGCGACCATGGCAGC
Source organism: Gammaproteobacteria bacterium (assembly GCA_005877965.1). Lineage (GTDB taxonomy): Bacteria > Pseudomonadota > Gammaproteobacteria > Steroidobacterales > Steroidobacteraceae > 13-2-20CM-66-19. Next base: position 14,007 of record VBNP01000026.1, read on the forward strand.
GGCCCGAGCTTGTTCATGAGCGACAGGTGCAGCGTCGCCTCCGTCGGGGACTGCCCGCCGGACAGAAACGCGATGCCCGGCACCGCCGGCGGGACATGGCGCCGCAGCACGCGCAGCGTGGCCTCGGCCACGGCCTGCGGCGGCGCCCGATTCGCGGCCTTCTTGCCCGAGATCACCATGTTGGGCTTCAGCACCATGCCCTCCAGCAGCACACGGTGTTCGAACAGCTCCCGGAACACGCGCTCGAGCACGGCCTCGGTCACCTGCTCACAGCGCTCGATCGAGTGTGCGCCGTCCATGAGCACTTCCGGCTCGACGATCGGCACGATGTCGTTCTCCTGGCACAGCGCCGCATAGCGCGCCAGCGCGTGCGCGTTCGCCGCGATGGCGAACGCGCTGGGAATGCCGTCGGCAATATCGATGACGGCGCGCCATTTGGCGAAGCGCGCACCGAGCCCGCGGTATTCGCTGAGCCGCTCGCGCAAGCCGTCGAGTCCCTCGGTGATGGTCTCGCCGCTGAAACCGGCGAGCGGCTTCGCGCCCAGGTCCACCTTGATACCCGGGATGATCCCCTGCTTCGCCAGGTACTGCGGAAACGGCGTGCCGTCCCGGGTCTTCTGGCGGATGGTCTCGTCGTACAGGATGACGCCGCTGACCGACTCGGCGGCGCCGGGCGCCGTGAACAACATTTCGCGATAGCTGCGGCGGTGCTCCTCGGTCGACTCCAGCTTGATGCCATCGAAGCGCTTCTTGATGGTGCCGCCGCTCTCGTCCGCGGCCAGGATCCCCTTGCCTCGGGCGACCATTGCGCCGGCAATACGCATCAGCTCACTCGAGTTCATCGTCGAATCCTCCATTATCGTGGGCGTGCGCCTTCAGGAGCGCACGAATCGCGCGGGGGCAGCCGTCCTGATGACTACCCCTGGAAATCGGGGCGCCAAGGATAGCAAATCAGCCCGCCGGCCGACCGCACTCCTGAGGCGCCGATGCCACGCTGCCGCGTCCGCCCGGCTGCACCGGCCCGGCTTGGTTCCATCGGTAATTAGTACTAAACTAGTCCTAGTTTAAGAGGACACTCCCATGCTGCGTATGAGCCGGCTTACCGACTACGCCACCGTGCTGCTCGCCGCGCTCGCGGGCGAGCCCGGGCGGGTGCAGACCGCGGCCTCGCTCGCCGAGCAGACGCGCATCGCCGCCCCCACCGTGTGCAAGCTCCTCAAGCAGCTGCAGCGCGCGGGACTGGTGCTCTCGACCCGCGGTCTGCACGGCGGCTACCAGCTCTCGCGCCCGGCGGCGCAGATCAGCGCGGCGGCGATACTGGATGCCCTCGAGGGTCCGGTGGCGCTCACCGACTGCTCCGCGGGACACGGTAACTGCGAGATCGAGGATAGCTGCCGCGTCGGGCGCGTGTGGCAGCGCCTGAACCTTGCCTTCCGCCGCTCGCTCTATGAGGTGAGTCTGGCGCAGCTCGCAGGACTCGAGGCCGCTCCCGCACGACTGCCGGCGCTCGAGCGTGAGATGAAGGCGGCGGGGGCGCGCGCGCCGGTGCGATCGTGAGTGAGCCCATGAGCGGGAATGCGCGCCAACTCGAGACCCTCATCGCGCGAGGCTACCAGCACGGCTTCGTGACCGAGATCGATGCCGACACGGTCGCGCCTGGCCTGGACGAGGACGTGGTGCGCCTGATCTCGCGCAAGAAGCAGGAGCCGGCCTTCCTCACCGAGTGGCGGCTCAAGGCGCTGCGTCACTGGCTGACCATGCGCGAGCCGCACTGGGCGCACGTGAAGTTCGCGCCGATCGACTACCAGAGCATTTCCTACTACTCCGCGCCCAAGGCCAGGAAGGACGGGCCGAAGAGTCTCGACGAGGTCGATCCGAAGCTGCTCGAGACCTACGAGAAGCTCGGCGTGCCGCTGCACGAGCGTGCGCGGCTCGCCGGTGTCGCGGTGGACGCGGTATTCGACAGCGTTTCCGTGGCCACGACGTTCAAGGAGCGGCTCGCCGCCGCGGGGGTGGTGTTCTGTCCGTTCTCGGAAGCCGTGCGCACGCATCCGCAGCTGCTCGAGCAGTACCTCGGCAGCGTCGTGCCCTACACCGACAACTTCTTCGCGACGCTCAACTCCGCGGTGTTCTCGGATGGCTCGTTCGTGTACGTGCCCAAGGGCGTGCGCTGCCCGATGGAGCTGTCGACGTACTTCCGCATCAACGCGATGAATACCGGACAGTTCGAGCGCACGCTCATCATCGCGGATGTTGGAAGTTATGTCAGCTACCTCGAGGGGTGTTCGGCACCTCAGCGCGACGAAAACCAACTCCATGCCGCGGTCGTGGAGCTCATTGCGCTCGATGACGCCTACATCAAGTACTCGACCGTGCAGAACTGGTACCCGGGTGATGCCCACGGCGTCGGCGGCATCTACAACTTTGTGACCAAGCGCGGCGAGTGCCGCGGACGCCGCGCGCATATTTCCTGGACCCAGGTGGAGACCGGCTCGGCGATCACCTGGAAGTACCCGAGCTGCGTGCTGCGCGGCGAGGGCTCGATCGGCGAGTTCTACTCGGTCGCGACCGTGAATCATTACCAGCAGGCAGACACCGGCACCAAGATGATCCACATCGGCCCCGACACTCGCAGCACCATCATCTCCAAGGGCATCTCCGCCGGCCATGGCCAGAACACCTACCGCGGACTGGTGAAGATGCTGCCGAGCGCGCATGGTGCGCGCAATTTCACCCAGTGCGATTCGCTCCTCATGGGCGGCCAGTGCGGCGCGCACACGTTTCCGTACGTGGAAGTCAAGAATCCCAGCGCCACGGTCGAGCACGAGGCCAGCACCTCCAAGATCAGCGAGGATCAGCTGTTCTACTGCCTGGCGCGCGGCATCACGGAGGAGGACGCGGTCAACATGATCGTCAGCGGCTTCTGCAAGTCGGTGTTCAAGGAGCTGCCGATGGAATTCGCGGTCGAAGCGCAAGCCCTGCTGGCCGTGAGCCTGGAAGGCGCGGTGGGCTGACATGACAGCGTCCCGGACCCCCCTCCTCGCCATCAACGGTCTGCACGTCACCGTCGAGGGCAAGCAGATCCTGAACGGGCTCACGCTGCAGGTGAGGGCGGGCGAAGTGCACGCCATCATGGGACCGAACGGCTCGGGCAAGAGTACGCTCGCGCACGTGCTGGCGGGCCGTCCCGGGTACCAGATCACCGCCGGCACCGTGAGCTACGAGGGCCGCGATCTGCTGGCGCTCGCTCCGGAGGAGCGTGCCCGCCAGGGGGTGTTTCTCGGCTTTCAGTACCCGGTCGAGATCCCCGGAGTCAACAACGTCTATCTGCTGAAGGCGGCCGTCAACGCCGTGCGCAAGCAGCGTGGCCTGCCCGAAGTCGACGCCTTCGAATTCCTGGGGCTGGTGCGCGACAAGATGAAACTCATGCACATCGAGGACAGCTTCCTCTCCCGCGGCGTGAACGAGGGCTTCTCGGGCGGCGAGAAGAAGCGCAACGAAGTGCTGCAGATGCTGGTGCTCGAGCCGCGGCTGGCGATTCTCGACGAAACCGACTCCGGTCTCGACATCGACGCCCTCAAGGTGGTCGCGGCGGGCGTGAACTCCCAGCGCTCGCCCGAGCGCGCGTGCGTGCTGGTCACACACTATCAGCGTCTGCTCGAATACGTGGTGCCGGACATCGTGCACGTGCTGGTGCGCGGGCGCATCGCCCGCAGCGGCGATCGCACCCTGGCACTGGAGCTCGAGCGGCGCGGCTACGACTGGGTCAGCGGGGAGGCGGCCTGAGGTTTCCATGAGCACGCCACTCACCGCCCGCATCGTCGAGGAACACGCGAACGCCGCAGCCGCGTTGCCGCCTGCCGGACCCACGGCTGCACGCCGGCGCACGGCGATCGCGGCGCTGACGGCGAGCGGCTTGCCGACCTCCCGCGACGAGAACTGGAAGTACGCGAACCTGCGCCCGCTCGAGCGCCTGCGATTCATTCCCGCGACGGCCACACCGGCGCTGGCTGCCACGGATTTGCCCGCTGCGATACCCGGCTTTGCCCGCTACGTGTTCGTGGATGGTGCGTTTGCACCGGCACTTTCGGCGCCGCTCGATTCAACCGCCGCCGCGGTCACACCCCTGGCTGCTGCGCCTGATGCCGGCCAGGCATCCGCCGCCATGGCGGTGCAGACCCCGGCTCCGGGCGCGCCGGCAGATGAGCGCTTTGCGCTGCTGAACGAAGCGTTCGCCACCGACGGCGCGGCCATCCGCGTGGCCGCGCACAGCGGGGAGCCGGTGCGCCTCGAGCTGGTGTTCGTGGCGAGCGCGGATGCGCTGACCGGGGCATCGTACCCGCGCGTGGAACTGCAGCTCGACAGCCAGGCCCACCTGCTGCTCATCGAGCGGCACGTCAGCGCCGGCCCCCACGCGAGCTTCGTGAACAGCGCCGTGACCGTCGATCTCGGCTGCGGCGCCACGCTGCACCACTACCGGCTGCAGGAGCTGGCGGCGCGCGCCATCGTGTTCGACACCCTGAGCGCGGTAGTCGGCCGCGACGCCTGCTACCGGCTGCACGGCATCAATATCGGCGCGCAGTCGGCCCGCTCCACCCTCGCGGTGCGACTGGCCGGGGAGCGCGCCGACCTCACGCTCGCGGTCGTGGCGCTGGGCGAGCGGCAGCAGGTGCAGGATACCTATGCGCGGGTCGAGCACGCCGCGCCCCGCGCGCGCACCGAACAGGTCTTTCGCGGAATCTCCGCCGGACGCGCGCGCGTCGCGTTCAACGGCAAGGTCGTGGTGGGGAGCGAGGCGCTCGGCACGGATTCGCGCCAGTCGTTGCGCGGACTGCTCGCCGGCCCGGAAGCGGAAATCGACGTGCGGCCGCAGCTGGAGATCTACACCGACGAGGTGCGCTGCAGCCACGGCGCCACCGCCGGCAAGCTCGATGAGAACATGCTGTTCTACCTGCTGTCGCGCGGCCTCGAGCCCGAGGTCGCGCAACGGCTGCTGAAGTGGGCGTTCCTCGAGGACGTGGTGGCGAGGATCGGGGTTGCGGAGCTGCGGCGCCAGATCGAGGAGCGCCTGGCGCAGCAGCTACCCGAGCCCGCGGCGCGCGCGGAGTCAACCTGATGGCCGCCAATGTCTCGCTCGCCGCCCCGCCACCGTTCGATGCCGAGCGCGTGCGCCGCGACTTTCCGATCCTCGACACCCGGGTGAACGGCCACGCGCTGGTGTATCTCGACAGCGCCGCATCCTCGCAGCGCCCGCTCGCGGTGCTGCGCGCGGTCGAGGACTACGAGACGCACTCGCACGCCAACGTGCATCGCGGCGTGCATGCGCTCAGCCAGGCGGCCACCGCCGCGTACGAAGGCGCGCGCGAGCGCGTACGGCGCTTCATCAATGCCCGCAGCACGCGCGAAATCATTTTTGTCCGCGGCACCACCGAGGCGATCAACCTGGTGGCGCAGGCCTGGGCCCGTCCGCGCCTGCGGGGCGGGGACGAGATCCTCATCAGCGCGCTCGAGCATCACGCCAACATCGTCCCCTGGCAGATGGTGTGCGAGCAGACCGGCTGCACGCTGAAGGTGGCGCCGATCAACCGCCGCGGCGAACTGCGGCTGGAGGAGTTCCACACACTCCTCGGCCCGCGCACGCGCCTGGTGGCGGTGGCGCACGTGTCCAACGCGCTCGGCACGGTGCTGCCGGTGAAGGGCATCATCGAGGCTGCCCACGCGCACGGCGCGCTGGTGCTGATCGACGGGGCGCAGGCGGTGCCGCACTCGCGCCTCGACGTGCGTGCGCTCGGCGCCGATTTCTACGCCTTCTCCGGCCACAAGCTCTACGGGCCCACCGGGATCGGGGTGCTGTACGGGCGCGAGGAGCTGCTCGCGGCCATGCCGCCGTGGCAGGGGGGCGGTGACATGATCCTGACGGTCTCCTTCGAGAAGACTACCTACAACGAGCTGCCGTGGAAGTTCGAGGCCGGCACGCCCAACATGTCCGGCGCCGTCGGGCTGGCCGCCGCCATGGACTACCTCGAGGGCTTAGGTGTCGAGGCGATCGCCGCGCACGAGCAGCGCCTGCTGCAGCTCGCCACGGCGGAACTCGCACGCCTGCCGCAGATCGAAATCATCGGCACCGCGGCGCACAAGGCCTCCGTGCTGTCGTTCACCATGAAGGGCGTGCACCCGCATGACCTCGGCACGATCCTCGACGCCGAGGGCGTCGCGGTGCGCACCGGCCATCACTGCGCCATGCCGGTCATGACGTTCTTCGGGCTGCCGGCGACGGCGCGCGCCTCGTTCGGCTGTTACAACACCGAGCGCGACGTGGCGAGGCTGGTGCAGGCACTGGGCAAGGCGCGTGAGGTGTTCGCCTGATGGACCTCAAGGAGCTGTACCGCGACGTGATCCTGGATCACAACCGCCACCCGCGGAACTTCGGCCGTATCGAGGCGGCCGACAGCCGCGCCGACGGGCACAACCCGCTGTGCGGCGACCGACTGTCGGTGTTCGTGGTGCTGGACGGCGAACGCGTCGCGGACATCCGCTTCGAGGGCAGGGGCTGCGCCATTTCCACCGCCTCGGCCTCCCTCATGACGGAGGCGGTCAAGGGCAAGGACCGCACCGCGATCCGCGAGCTGTTCGATAAGGTGCACGCACTGCTGACCCGCCCCGAGACGGCAGCCGACGGCGCGCTCGGCAAGCTGGCGGCGTTGTCCGGAGTGCGGGAATTTCCGGTGCGCGTGAAGTGCGCCAGCCTGTGCTGGCACACGCTCAATGCGGCGCTCGAGCACGGCGCGGCGACGATCTCCACCGAGTAGCGGCGGCGATGCGCAGACACGAGAACGAGCCCTTTGTCGTCAACCGCGAGGTGCGTGCGGTGATCGTCCCGGCCGGCCAGGAGGTGAAACTCAAGCCCGGCCAGGCCGGCTATATCACCCAGGCCCTCGGCGGCAGCTTCACCGTGTACCTCGAGGGCAACCTGTTCCGCATCGCCGGCGAGGATGCCGACGCCATCGGCCAGGAGACGGTCAAAGCGCCCGAGTTGCCGCCCAATGCCAGCGAAGAGGATGTACGCAAGCTCGCCTGGGAGCAGATGCGCGCCTGCTACGACCCGGAGATCCCGATCAACATCGTCGACCTGGGTCTGGTGTACGCCTGCGACGTGACGCAGAACGAGGACGGCACCCGCACGCTGGAGGTGCAGAT
>VBNP01000150.1:0-6592 GCA_005877965.1 Gammaproteobacteria bacterium
ACGGCGTGGCGGTTCGCGATCGCATCGAGTCTGCCGTTCCTCGCGCTGCTGTCGGTGGCGGTCACGGCGCGCGACATTTACGCAGCACCCGCACTCCTCGGGCTCGCCGTCCTCACCGGGCTGTGGGTGTGCGGCGCGCAGCGCGCGCCGACCCGGCTCGACCAGCTGGCCGTGACCGCAACCCGCGTCCTCGCCGGCGCGCTCGGCGGCGCGCTGGTGGCGGCGCTCGCCCTGCTGTTCGCCTCGGGCGCAGGTGCGCCGCTCGCCTGCCTGGCGGCGGCGCTCGCCGCCGCCGTCGCGACGCTCACGGCGCTGACCCTCGCCACACAATCACAGCACCGCGGGGATCTGCAGCGCAGCCTCGTCTGGACGTACACCGGCTACGCCGCCGCGCTGTGTCTCACGGCGCTCGCAGCGCTGCCGGTCGTCGATCGCTGGCAGGATCTGCCCGGGCTGGCGCGGCGCATCCACGCCGACTGCGCGCGGCGGCCGCTCGCACTCCTTGATCCGGACGAGACCACCATCGCGATGCTCGACCACGGTTTCGACGACGGCTTTACCATCCTCACCACCGGTGCGGACGTGCCGCGCGGCGCCGTGAGCGGCTGGTTCCGCGCCCACGGCCGCGAAGCGCGGGTGCTGGTGCTCATGCCCGGTCACGCGCCCGGCCCCCTCACGCGCTGGCTCGAGCGCTTGCACGCGCACGACCCCGACGGCGACGGCATCGCGGGGAGCCTCGCGGCATCCGGAACCGCCACGCTCCTGCGGCGCTACGAGTTGCCGCAGGGACGGCGTTACGCCCTGCTGGGACCCTCGCCGGTGCCGTGAGCAGCGCGCCGGCATCACACCACTGTTGTCACGAACACTGCGGAGCACCTATGTCGCAACCAGGGTCTGACCTCTCGCGCAACCTGCGCAACCGGCACATCCAGCTCATCGCCATCGGCGGCACGATCGGCGTCGGCTTGTTTCTCGGCTCCGCCCGGGCGATCCACAACGCCGGGCCCGGGCTGCTGCTCGCTTACGCCCTGGGCGGCGTGGCGATCTTCTTCATCATGCGCGCGCTCGGAGAGCTGCTGACCTATCGCCCCGTGGCCGGCTCGTTCGCCACCTACGCCGACGAGTTCTGCGGGCCGTTCGCCGGCTTCGTCACCGGCTGGTCCTACTGGTTCATGTGGGTCGTCATGGCCATGGCGGAGCTGACGGCGATCGGAATCTACGTGCGCTACTGGTTTCCGGAGGTGCCGCAGTGGTTGCCGCCGTTGATCGCGCTCCTTGCGCTCTACGGCTCGAACCTGCTGGCGGTGCGCGTGTTCGGGGAGCTGGAGTTCTGGTTCGCCCTCATCAAGGTCGCGACCATCGTGGCACTGATCGTCGCCGGTCTTGCCGTCATCGTGCTGCACGTCGGCAACTTCGGCGCCACGGCCGGCTTCGCCAACCTCTGGACGCATGGGGGGTTCCTGCCGTTCGGCATCACGGGTGTGCTGCTGACACTGCAGATCGTCATGTTCGCCTACGCGGGTGTCGAGCTGATCGGGGTCACCGCCGGCGAGGCGCAGGATCCGGCGGTGGCGCTGCCCCGGGCGACCAATGGCATCATCGCGCGGATTCTCATTTTTTATCTGGGGGCGCTGCTGGTCATCATGGCGGTGGTGCCGTGGGACCAGCTAAGCCCCAGCGTGAGCCCGTTCGTTTTCGTGTTCGACAAACTCGGCGTGCCCGCCGCGGCCAGCATCATCACCGTGGTCGTCATTACCGCGGCCTCCTCCTCCTGCAACAGCGGTCTGTTCAGTACCGGGCGGATGCTGTGGTCGCTGGCGCAGCGTGGCCAGGCGCCGCGCGGCTTCAGCGTGCTCAACGCGCGACACGTGCCCGCCGCCGGCATCCATGTGTCCGCCGCTTTCATGCTCCTGACGGTGATCCTCAACTACCTCGTGCCCAAGGAGGTGTTCACCTGGGTCACGAGCATCACGCTCATCGGGACGCTGTGGACCTGGGGAATCATCATGGTGTCGCATCGCAACTACCGGCGCGCCGTTCAGGCCGGACGGGCGGCGGCGGCGCCGTTTCGCATGCCGGGCGCACCGTTCGCGAACTGGGCGGTGCTGGCGTTCCTGGTCGTGGTGAGCGCCCTGCTGGCGCTCGATCCGGGCACCCGGGTGGCGCTGTACGTGGCACCCGTGTGGTTCGCGGTACTCGGGATCGGTTACGCCCGGGCTACATCAGCGGCTCGCCGCCACCGATGAGACCGCCGCCGTCCACCACCAGAGTCTGCCCGGTGATGAAGTTGCCGGCGCGCGAGGCGAGCAGCACCGCCGTGCCGGCGACATCATCCGGGTCCCCGAGGCGCCGCAACGGATTGGCGCGTGCGAAAGCCGCCGCGCGCCCCGGATCCGCCCACAGCGCCTTGGAGAAATGGGTGCGGATGATGCCGGGCGCGATGCAGTTGACGCGGATGTTGTGCGGCCCCCATTCGACCGCAAGATTGCGCGCCAGCTGCATGTCGGCCGCCTTGGAAATGCAGTAGGCACCGAGCAGCGCGCTGCCAACGAAGCCGCCCACGGATGAGATGATGATCACCGCTCCGTCCTTGCGCTGCGCCATCGCCGGCAGCGTCATGTTGCACAACCACACGGTGCTGTGCAGGTTGGTGTGGATGATCTTGTCGAACACCTCGTCGGGAGTCTTCGCGGAAGGCCCGAAGTGCGGGTTGGCGGCCGCATTGCACACAATAATGTCGATCCGGCCCCATTTCGCGATGCTGGCATCGACGAGTGCCTGCAGCTCGGCCTTGTGCCCCACGTGACAGGCGTGCGCGAGCGCCGTGCCGCCGGCGGCGGTGATCTCCGCCGCGGTCGCCTCGCAACTCTCGGGCTTGCGGCTCGAAATGACGACGCGCGCGCCGTGCAGCGCCATCTGCATGGCGATCGCCTTGCCGATACCGCGGCTCGAGCCCGTAATGACGGCCACCTTGCCCGACAGGTCGAACATGCTCATGTGCAGCGCCCTCTCCGGCAGATTTGCCGTGCATTCTGCCGGGAGCACCAGCGCTTGGCGAATGCGCCCGCCATTACTCAAGCCCCGGGTTCGCAGTAGAATCCGCGCGCCGCGCCCGTAGCTCAGTTGGATAGAGCATCAGGCTTCGAACCTGAGGGTCGGGAGTTCGAATCTCTCCGGGCGCGCGAAATTAGCAGCCCGGATCATGTCCGCGACGCATCCCCTGCGGTCGGGCGGGTTCGAACTCCCGACCGCCGCCGCAGGCGGCGCGGGAGTTCGACAACTTGGCGAGTCCCCGAGCCAAGTTGGACGCCCGAGCGGTGAGCGAGGGACGAGCCGGCGCAGCCCGCGAGCACGCCGCCGTGGCGGCGAACGCCCGTAAGGGCGGCCCCGCAGGGACGAGGCGCGCCGAGTAATCTCTCCAGACGCGCTGATTCACAAGGATTTCTCGGCCAGCGGCTTGCAGCCCCCGCTCCTGCGGCAAATTTCCGCGAGCCCATCCGCGGATGACTGGTACGTTGTTGGATCTCTGGTCAGTTTGGCGCAAAATGCCCATGTCCCAGGACGGACGTAATCGGAGACTGTCATGGCCGGCCCGTACCCCGCCGAAGAAAAATTCCATGAGGCGCTACGTGCACTGGTTGGCGCCGCTTCTCAGAGGAAACGACTGGAGAACGCGTACCTGGATCACCTGAACGATCTCCAGGCCGCGGAATTGCCAGCATCGCAACAAGCCAAATTCGTGCGGCTGCGTGACACCCTGACACACGGGGAGCAGCTCGATCCGGAAATTGCCATCGAAGCGATGAGTGACGATGAGGTCGCAGAGGCGGTTCGCCAGATTCTCGCTTTGTACGACGAGATCATGGATGCGGCACGCCCTGGTCCTTTCCCCAGTCGTCCAGGACGCGCGCAATCCAGCACTGCGTGAGGCCGCTGACCTCCAGTCCATGGCCTCAGCGGCGCGCAGGTACCGAAGACTTACTTAGCCGCGGTTGTCGGCCCGTTCGGCTGCTGCTGCCGTCGCGACGTCGCCTCGGCAGCGCGCGCCTGCTGCTCTTCCTGTACCTCAGCGAGCGTCAATCGGGTGTCGCCGGCAATGACCTCGAGGATGGGGTGGGTTGAGTCGGCTGGCAGACGCAATCCGTGCACCTTCTCCCACGCCCGGATGCGCACCTTGGGTGGATTCAGACTCGAGCGCTGTTCTTCCAGGTCGATGCGCCTTCGCTGGGCACGCTCCTCTTCCTCGAGGGCGCGACGTGCGCGGTAATCGTTGCTCAGATCCCCGGCGGTGCGGTGCGGGGCGGTATCGTTCGCAAAAGGCAGAGACGTTGGGCTCACTAGTTCTCCGATTTGGCGCGACCACGGGTCGCGCGAGCGGCTGTCGGCTTTGAGCACCGCGTGCCCTCGACAACCTGCCCAGTCTGCGCTTGCCACGCGAACATTGACAGCGAAATCCCCAGTGCGCTCTTTCGACCGCCGCGCAGCGCCCCCCGCCAGCGCCCGCCACGCCGGCAAACGCCGCTGCCGGTGGGCGGGCAGCGCCGACCCGGACTATGTCCGCTATCACGATGAGGAATGGGGGCGGCCGGTGCACGACGATCGACTGCTCTTCGAGATGCTGACCCTCGAGGGCGCGCAGGCGGGCCTGTCGTGGTCGACCATCCTGCGCAAGCGCGCCGGCTACCGCCGCGCGTTCGCCGACTTCGAGCCGCGCAAGGTGGCGCGCTTCGATGCACGCCGCCGCGCGGCCCTGCGGCGCGATGCCGGCATCGTGCGTAACCGCTTGAAGATCGAGTCCACCGTGAGCAACGCGCGGGCGTTCCTCGCTGTGCAGCGCGAGTTCGGCTCCTTTGACCGCTACCTGTGGTCGTTCGTCGCGGGTAAGCCGATCGTGAACCACCCGCGCGCCGGCGCGTTACCCACGCGCACGCCGCTCAGCGACCAGGTTTCCCGGGACCTCGTGCAACGCGGCTTTCGCTTCGTGGGCACGACCATCGTGTATGCGTTCCTGCAGGCGGTCGGGGTCGTCAACGATCACGCCCGGGATTGCTTTCGGTGTCCGCCGCGGCGCAGGCCCGGGCGCACCGCGCAACGGCGCAGGCAGAAGTAGCCTTGAGCGGCAAGCGCCTCTTAAGATAGCGGTCCGATTCATCGGTTTTCTTAGGATCAGCTCATGAAGGCACTCTTTGCGATGGCGCTCACCACGGCGCTCACGGCGGCGCCGGTGCGCGCCGACTGCCCCTACCCGGCGGCTCCGGACAAGCTCCCCAACGGCTCCTCCGCGACCCTCGAGGAGATGGTCGCGGGACAGAAGGCGGTCCGGGCATACGACAAGGCGATCAACGACTACGTGAGCTGCATCGACCACGAGCTCGAGGCAGCCATCGCCAAAGGGGGCGACCAGCTCAAGCCGCAGCAGAAGGCGGACATGCAGCATGTCGAGGCCCAGAAACACAACGCCGCGATCGATCAGCTGCAGAGCATTGCCGACCGCTTCAACGAGCAAGTGAAGGTCTTCAAGGCGAGGACCGACAAGAAGAGCTGAGTGCTCACACCGGCTGAGGCGGACCTGCTGATCGGGCAGCACCTGCAGTGCCTGCCGATCGAGTCGCTGCCGCTCGCGCAGTGCGCCGGCACGGTGCTGCGCGAGAACATCTACGCCGAGCGCGACCAACCGCCCTTCGACCGCGTCGCCATGGATGGAGTTGCGATCGACAGCCAGACGGTCGGCGCCGGCAAGCGCTCGTTCCGCGTGCAGGCGACGCAGGCCGCCGGCGACCCGCCGCTGACGCTCGCCGCCGCCGGCGACTGTATCGAGGTCATGACCGGCGCGGTGCTGCCGGTGGGCTGCAACAGCGTGGTGCCTGTCGAGGAACTCACGGTCGCGCGCGGACAGGTGGCGCTCGCGCCGGGCGCGCGTGTCGAACCCTGGCAGCACGTTCACCGGCGCGGCAGCGACACGCGCCAGGGGACGCTGCTGCTGTCGTCGGGTGTGCGGCTGCGCGCCCCGGAGATCGCCATCGCCGCGTCCGCCGGCATGGCACGCATCCGCGTGAGCAGTCAGCCGATGCTCGCCGTCATCTCCACCGGTAACGAGCTGGTCGAACCCGGGGAGCCGGTGCTCGCTCACCAGGTGCGGCGCTCAAACGCCTACGCGATCGTGAGTGCGCTGCGCGAGCGTGGCTTTCAACGCGTCGCCGACGATCACATCCAGGACGATCCCCGGGAGCTGCGCGAGCGGCTTAAGTTTCACCTCGAGACCCACGACGTGCTGGTGCTGTCGGGGGGTGTGTCCATGGGCAGGTTCGACCTCGTGCCCAAGGTGCTGGAAGAGCTCGGCGTGCGCGCGATTTTTCACAAGGTGGCGCAACGGCCCGGGAAACCGCTGTGGTTCGGCGTCGCGCCCTCGGGAGCGGCGGTGTTTGGTCTGCCCGGCAACCCGGTCTCGACGCTGGTGTGCCTGACGCGCTACGTCCTGCCGGCGCTGTGCGGCAGCCTCGGTCAGAATCCGCAGCCGGCGGAGCGCGTCGCGCTCGGTGCGCCCGTGAGCGTGACGCCCCCGCTCACGTACTTCCTGCCGGTGCGCTTCGAG
>VBNP01000150.1:6600-17152 GCA_005877965.1 Gammaproteobacteria bacterium
GGAACGGGTGGCTTCGTGGAGTTGCCACCGGGCCCCAACACCTACGCCAAGGGGTTCGTGACGCGGGTCTATCGCTGGTCGTAACGCCTTGAACGTCCGGCGGAAGCCCGCCGGGCCCCTCCCCTTCGACCGATAGCCATTTGGCCCCCGCGGTGCGCATACTCTCGATGGCCATGTCCAGCCGCGAGGTCATCGTCCCGCTGAACGCGCTGCCCGCGCCGCGGGACACGCTCGCCCGCCCGATGCGCGACCTGCGCATCTCGGTCATGGACCGGTGCAACTTCCGTTGCCCGTACTGCATGCCGCGCGAGACCTACCACGAGCGGTACCGCTTCCTCGGATCGCACGAACGGCTGTCGTTCGATGAGATCGTGCGCCTGGCGCGGCTGTTCGTGCAGCTCGGAGTGCGCAAGCTCCGCCTGACGGGGGGAGAGCCGCTGCTGCGCGCCAACCTCCCGGACCTGGTCGGCGACCTGACCACCATCCCCGGCGTCGAGGACGTCGCGCTCACGACCAACGGGGTGCTGCTGGCGCGCTACGCGAGCGAGCTCAAGGCGGCGGGCCTGAAGCGCGTCACCGTGAGTCTCGACAGCCTGGATGCCGGGGTGTTCGCGCGCATGAGCGGTGGTTTCGGCGGTGTCGATGAGGTGCTCGCCGGCATCGAGCAGGCGCGCCGCGCGGAACTGACTCCCGTGAAGATCAACGCCGTCGTGCAGCGCGGCGTGAACGATCACACGGTGCTCGAGCTGGTGGAGCGCTTCCGCGGCACCGGCGTGATCGTACGTTTCATCGAGTACATGGACGTCGGCAACCGCAACCATTGGCGCTCGGAGCTCGTGGTGCCCTCGAAGGAGCTGGCCGAGCATATCGGCCGGCGCTGGCCGCTCAGCGCGCTCGAGCCCGGCTATCGCGGTGAAGTGGCGCAACGCTACGCGTTCACCGACGGCCAGGGTGAGGTGGGATTCATCTCGTCGGTGTCGCAGCCGTTCTGCGGCGACTGCTCGCGTGCGCGCCTGTCGTCGGACGGCGCGCTGTACACCTGTCTGTTCGCCACCCACGGCACCAGCCTGCGCGATGCCCTGCGCGGTGGCGCGAGCGATGATGCGCTGCTCGAGCTGATCCGCGGCGTGTGGTTGAAGCGTTCCGACCGCTACAGCGACTTGCGCGCGAGCCGGCGACCGGCGCCGCACGAGCAGCGCAAGGTCGAGATGTTCTACATCGGTGGCTGATGGCGCGCCGCCGCCTCACGCATCTGGACGCCCGTAACCGCCCCGCCATGGTCGACGTTGGCGCGAAGGAGGTGACGCAGCGCATGGCGGTCGCCGAGGCGCGGATTCGCCTGCCGCGCACCGTGGCGCTCGCGCTGCGCGCCGGCGGCCACCGCACCAGCAAGGGGCCGGTGTTCGACACCGCCATCGTCGCGGGCGTCATGGCGGCGAAGCGCACGCACGAGCTGATCCCGTTTTGCCACCCGCTCGGGCTCGATGACTGTCAGATCGAGATCGCCCCCGTCGGACGCGCGCAGATCGCGGTACGTTGCCGGGTCTCGGTTCATCACCGCACCGGGGTGGAGATGGAGGCACTGACCGGCGCTGCGGTCGCGGCACTGACGATCTACGACATGTGCAAGGCGCTTTCCCACGACATCGAGATCAGCGGCGTGCGCCTGCTGGAGAAGTCCGGCGGCCGCCGGCGCTTCGCCCGCGCCGCCGGCCGGTAGTGCGATGGATCCGCTTGCCTGCGGGCGCCTCGCTCCCCCGCCGCTCTACGGCCTGGTGCTCGCCGGCGGGCGCAGCACCCGCATGCGTCGCGACAAGGCCGCGCTCGCCTACCAGGGGCGCACGCAGCTCGAGCGGGCCATGGCGCTGCTCACTGCGCACGTGGCGCGGGCCTTCGTGTCGGTGCGGGCCGACCAAGGGAGCGATGCGGTGCGCGCGCGGTTTGCGCAGATCCAGGATGCGCACGAGAACATCGGTCCGCTCGCCGGCCTGCTCGCCGCCCAGGCGCAGCACCCCGAGGCCGCATGGCTGGTGCTGGCGTGCGATCTGCCGCTTCTGGATGAGGCGACGCTCGCGCACCTGCTGCGCGCACGGGACCCCGCACGCACGGCCACCGCCTACCGCTCGAGCCACGACGGACTGCCCGAGCCCCTGTGCGCGATTTACGAGCCGCGCAGCCGCGAACCCCTGGCCGCGTACGTGGCCGCCGGCAAGCAGTGCCCGCGCAAGTTCCTGGCCGGCGCCGACACGCTGCTGCTCGATGAGCCCAACCCCCGCGCGCTCGACAACATCAACACACCCGAGGAGTATGGATCCGCCATGGCGACGTTGACTGCTCAAGGCTCCGCGACCACCCGGCACATCACCGTGCAGTACTACGCGCTGCTGCGCGAGCAGGCCGGACGGCGCGAGGAGGCGCTGGTGAGCGCCGCGCGCACGCCGCGCGAGCTGTATGAGGAGCTGGCGGCACGCTATCCGTTCACGCTGGCTCCGGAGGTGCTGCGAGTCGCGATCAACGCCGAGTTCGGCGAGTGGTCGACACCGCTCGCGGAGGGCGATGCGGTGGTGTTCATTCCGCCGGTCGCCGGTGGTTGACCAGGCGCGCGCCGCAAGCCCAAGCCCCGTGTTCCGCTTCACCCGCACGCCCATCGAGCCGCAGGCGCTGCGCGCGCAGCTCGCCGACCCCTGCTGCGGCGGATACGCGGCGTTCGAAGGCTGGGTGCGTGATTCCCACGAGGGCAAGCGCGTGCGGCGCCTGGAGTACGAGGCCTTCGAGGCGCTCGCCGTGCGCGAAGCTGAGCGCATCCTCGCCGAGGCGATCGCACGCTTTGGCGTGGCGCACGTCGCGTGCCTGCACCGCGTCGGAGAGCTTGCGGTCGGCGAGCTGGCGGTGTGGGTGGGTGTGAGCGCGCCGCATCGCCACGAGGCGTTTCTCGCCTGCCGCTACGTCATTGACGAGGTCAAGCAGCGCGTGCCGATCTGGAAGAAAGAGCACTACGAGAGCGGTGATTCGGGCTGGGTGAATTGCGAACGCTGCGCCGCCCCGCCCGCGCACGCGGCGCAGGCGCACGAGCATCGCAGCTGAGCCCGGCCGCGCGCGCGGCTCAGGGCCGCACCTGTCCCGCGCCGCGCACGATGTACTTGTAACTCGTGAGTTGCTCGACCCCGACCGGTCCGCGGGCGTGAAACCGGTCGGTGGAAATGCCGATCTCCGCGCCCATGCCGAACTCGGCGCCGTCCGCGAACTGAGTGGAGGCGTTATGCAGCACGATCGCGCTGTCGACGCGCTGCAGGAAGCGCTCGGCGGTGGCGCGGTTCTCGGTCACGATCGATTCGGTGTGCGCCGAGCCGTAGCGCGCGATGTGCGCAATGGCCGCGTCCACGCCCTCGACCACGCGCGCGGCGATGATCGCGTCGAGGTACTCGGTGTACCAGTCGTCCTCGCTCGCCGGGCGCACGCGCGGATCCACCTCGAGCACCGTGGCATCGCCGCGCACCTCGCAGCCGGCATCGAGCAGGTCGCACACGATCGGACCCAGGTGCGTGCCCGCGCAGGCGCGGTCGACCAGCAGCGTTTCGGCGGCACCGCAGATGCCGGTGCGCCGCATCTTGGCGTTGAGCGCGATGGTGCGCGCCATGCGCACGTCGGCGTCACGGTCGATGTACACGTGGCAGTTGCCCTCCAGGTGTCCGATCACCGGAACGCGCGCTTCCTTCTGCACGCGTTCCACCAGGGTCTTGCCGCCGCGCGGCACTATCACGTCGAGGTACTCGCTCATGCCGGCGAGCATGTAGCCGACCGCCGCGCGATCGGTGACCGGCACCAGTTGAATGCATTGCTCCGGCAGCCCTGCGCTCTGCAGCCCGTGCGCGAGGCACTCGTGCAGCGAGTGGCTGGAGTACTGGCTCTCGGAGCCCCCGCGCAGGATCGCCGCGTTGCCTGACTTCAGGCACAGCGCGCCGGCGTCAGCGGTGACGTTGGGGCGGCTCTCGTAGATGATGCCGATGACACCGAGCGGCACGACCACGCGCTGGATCTTCAGTCCATTGGGCCGGTCCCACTCCGCGATGGTGCTGCCGATCGGATCGGGCAGCGCGATCACCGCGTCGATGCTGGTGGCGATCGCTTCGATGCGCCGCTCATCCAGGCGCAGCCGCTCGAGCCGCGGTCCGCTCAGGTGCACGGCGCGCGCCCCCGACATGTCGCGCTCGTTGGCCGCCAGAATCGCCGCACCCCGCGCGCGCACCGCGGCCGCGGCCGCCGCCAGTGCGTCGTTCTTCTGCTGCGCGGGGGCGAGCGCCAGCACGGCCGCAGCGTCGATGGCGGCCTTGCCAAGCCCTTCCATCAACTCACCGATGTGATCCGCGTCCACGGCGCCTCTAAGGTACCGGTTGCGGGGCGGGCACGGCTTCCGCGGCGCCGGCGGCTTCCTGGCGCATGAGCACCAGGTCATCGCGATGGATCATCTCGTCACGGCCGCGAAACCCAAGGATCCCCGCGATCTCCGAAGATTTGCGTCCGATGATGCGGGCGGCATCCACGTCGGAGTAGGCGACGATGCCGCGGGCGATCTCGGCACCGTCCCCGGCGAGTACGCTGACGGTGTCGCCGCGGTCGAAGCGTCCGCGCGCCGCGGTGACGCCCGCGGGCAGGAGGCTGCGGCCTTCGAGCAGCGCGCGCAGCGCTCCCGCATCGATGGTGATGGCGCCGGCGGGGCGCAGCGTGCCGGCGATCCACTGCTTGCGCGCGGCGGCCGGCGTCGCGCTCGGAACGAACCAGGTGCAGTCCGCTCCCTCTTCGATGCGCCGCAGGGGGTGGCGGTGCACACCGGCGGCGATGCACATGTGGCAGCCGGCTGCCATCGCGATGCGCGCCGCGGCAATCTTGGCCGCCATGCCGCCGGAACCCACCTGGGAGGCGGAGCGCCCGGCCATGGCCTCGATCTCGGGCGTGATCTGGGGTACCTCGTGAATGAAGCGCGCACCGGGCTCGCGGTTCGGATCGGCGCTGTACAGCCCCTCGACGTCCGACAGCAACACCAGGCAATCCGCGCCCGCCATCTGCGCGACACGCGCGGCCAGGCGATCATTGTCGCCGTAGCGGATCTCGGCAGTGGCCACCGTGTCGTTCTCGTTGATCACCGGCAGCGCGCCGAGCGCGAGGAGCGATTCGAGGGTGGCGCGCGCGTTCAGGTAGCGGCGGCGGCGCTCGCTGTCCTCGAGAGTGAGCAGCACCTGCGCCACCGTCACATCACACCCCTCGAGCAACTCCTTGTAGGCATGCGCGAGCCGGATCTGTCCCACTGCGGCGGCGGCCTGACTCTCCTCCAGCCGCAGGACGCCCGGCTTCAGCCCGAGGCGGCGCCGGCCGAGCGCGATGGCGCCCGATGACACCAGGATGACACGCTGGCCGCGCTTGCGCAGCCGCAGCAGGTCCTCGACCAGGGTCTCCAGCCAGGCGCGGTTGACGCGCCCGCTGTCGCCGTCCACCAGCAGCGCCGAGCCCACCTTCACGACGATTCGTCGTGCCTGCGTGAGGGGCGCTGCCGAGTCCGGACGCCGGGTGTTCATGGAGGAAAACTATACGCAATCGAGCTGCGTTGCCCAACCCGACCGCAGCCCCTACACTTATCGGCGCCGAAAGGATGACAAGGGTGGCTTTCGCGGTGAGCAGAGATTACGAGCCCGTGCCCTCCCAGTGGTACGAAAACGTCGAAGAAGAAGAATCGTTCCGCGTGCTGTCGGTCGACGAGGACTCGGAGCTCGTAGAGATCGAGTACCTCGACGGCGACATCGAGGAACTCGACCTCGAGGCCTGGCACGAGATGGACCTCGAGAAGATTGCCCAGCCCGAGGGCTGGTCGGAGTCCGACGAGGAGGATGCGGACGAGGACGAGGAGTACGACGAGGAAGACGACGAGGATGAGGACGACTGGGACGACGACGAGGACGAGGACGACGTCGACGAAGAACGGGACGAGTATTGACCGCCTCCGGCGTCGATAGCTGGTACCACGAGAAAGAATCGGCCTGGCTGTACCGGCGGGTCGCCGCCGCAGAGCCCGATCCCACAAGACGCGAACTGTTCCTGAAGCTCGCCGCGGCCGCGGAAGAGCAGGCGGGGAAATGGCAGCTGGCCGCGCGGCGCGCGGACCCGGGCGCACACGCCGGCGAGCGCGTGTTCGTGCCCGCGCTGCGCGCGCGCATCGTGGCGCGTCTGCTGTCACGCTTCGATCCGCGCTCCCTGCGTGCGGTGCTCGCGGCCATGAAGCTGCGCGGCCTGTCGGTCTACAGCGCCCCGGCGAGCGTGGCCGGGCACCCGATGCCGACCACGCTCGCGGAAGTCGGTGCGCGCCATCGCAGCGCCCTCGGCGGGAGTCTGCGGGCCGGCGTGTTCGGGGTGAACGACGGGCTGGTGTCGAACGCCAGTCTGGTGCTCGGTGTCGCGGGTGCGGGCGCGGCCGGCGGCTACGTACTGACCACCGGTGTGGCGGGACTGCTCGCCGGCGCGCTCTCCATGGCGGCGGGGGAGTATGTCTCGGTGCGTTCGCAGCGCGAGATGTACGAATACCAGATTGCGCTCGAGCGCGAGGAGCTCGCCGAGTACCCGCAGGAAGAGGCCGAAGAGCTCGCGCTCATTTACCAGGCGCGTGGCGTGGATCTCACCCGGGCCCGCGAGGTGAGCCAGGCGTTGCTGGCGCGCCCGCAGCAGGCGCTCGAGGTACTCGCGCGCGAGGAGCTCGGCCTCAATCCCGATGACCTGGGCTCCCCGTGGCGCGCGGCCAGCGCCTCGTTCGTCGCGTTCGCCGCCGGCGCCGCCCTGCCTCTCATCCCCTTCCTCGCAGGCCTCGCCGGCGTGCGCGCCATCGCCACCGTGGCCGGGGTCACGCTCACGGCTCTCTTCGCCGTCGGCCTGGGACTGTCGCTGTTCACCGGGCGCGATGCGCTGCGCGGCGCGCTGCGCATGGTGCTGATCGGCGGCGGCGCGGGGGCGCTGAGCTTCCTCGTCGGGCGGGCCCTCGGGGTCGTGATCGGCTGACGGGCTCACCTCGCTTAGGGCTTGAAAACCTGTGCCACGGCCCCACGCTGGCGAGGTGTAGGCCGTAACGGTACAGTGCCGTGGCCGAATCGCTTTAGCCTGAACCCCTTACCTTCACCCAAGGTTCATAACCGCCATGAAGCGCATCGTGTTGTTCCTCGCGACCAACCTCGCGGTGGTCCTGGTGCTGTCGGTCGTAGCCCACCTGCTCGGGCTCGACGCCTGGCTGGCCGTGCACGGCAGCAGTCTCGGGGGCCTGCTGGTGTTCGCGGCGTTCTTCGGCTTCGCCGGCTCGTTCATCTCGCTCGCCATGTCCAAGTGGATGGCGAAGATGACCATGGGGGTGCGAGTCATTGAGCCCCCGGGCGATGCCACCGAGCAATGGCTGCTCTCCGTGGTGGAGCATCACGCCCGCGCCGTGGGCGTCGGCATGCCCGAAGTCGGGATCTTCGACTCCCCGGAACCGAACGCCTTCGCCACCGGCGCCAGCCGTAACGCCGCGCTGGTCGCGGTGAGCAGCGGGCTGCTGCAGCGCATGAACCGCCAGGAGATCGAGGCGGTGCTCGGCCACGAGATGACGCACGTCGCCAACGGCGACATGGTGACCCTGACGCTCGTGCAGGGCGTGGTCAACACCTTCGTGATCTTCCTGTCGCGCGTCATCGGCAACATCATCGACCGCGCCGTGTTCCGCTCCGACGATGGCCGGGGCGTCGCCTCCTTCGTCACCATCATCGTCCTGCAGCTGTTGCTCGGGATCCTCGCCAACATGATCGTCATGTGGTTCTCAAGGCGGCGCGAGTTCCGTGCCGACCGCGGCGGCGCGCAGCTCGCCGGGACCGGCAACATGATCGCCGCGCTCGAGGGGCTGAAGCGGGTGCACGAGCCGCTGCCCTCGCAGCAGTTCTCGGCCTTCGGAATCGCCGGCGGCGGGGGCGGCCTCACGCGCCTGTTCATGAGCCACCCGCCGCTCGATGAGCGCATCGCCGCGCTGCGCGCCCTCGGCAGTCCGTTGGGCA
This sequence comes from Gammaproteobacteria bacterium, assembly GCA_005877965.1. Lineage (GTDB taxonomy): Bacteria > Pseudomonadota > Gammaproteobacteria > Steroidobacterales > Steroidobacteraceae > 13-2-20CM-66-19. The sequence continues at coordinate 14,658 of VBNP01000150.1, forward strand.
CCCATTGACGGCCGACGCCGCGGGCTTCAGCGCTCAAGTGCGCGAGCTCCTCGGCGCCGACGCAGTGCTCACTGCGGCGGCGGACTGCGCGCCCTTCCTCACCGATCATCGCCGGCTCTATCAGGGCGCGGCGCTGGCCGTGGCGCTGCCGCGCTCGGTCGCGCAGGTCTCGCAGCTGCTGGCGTTGTGCCACGCGCAGCGCGTGGGCGTCGTGCCGCACGGCGGCAACACCGGCTACTGCGGCGGCGCGACCGCGGATGAGTCCGGGCGACAGCTGGTGCTGTCGCTCCAGCGCCTGAACCGCATCCGCAGTCTCGATGCCGCGAACTACTCGCTCATTGCCGAGGCCGGCTGTGTGCTCGCGCAGGTGCAACGCGCGGCGGACGAAGCCGACCGCTGCTTCCCGCTCAGCCTCGGCTCGGAGGGCAGCTGCCAGATCGGCGGCAATCTCTCGACCAACGCCGGCGGCCTGAGCGTGCTGCGTTACGGCATGATGCGCGACCTGGTTCTCGGGCTCGAGGTGGTGCTGGCCGACGGCCGCGTACTGCCGGCGCTGTCGGGGCTGCGCAAGGACAACACCGGCTACGACGTGCGCTCGCTGTTCCTGGGCGCGGAAGGCACCCTGGGAGTCATCACCGCCGCAAGCCTCAGGCTCTTCCCGAAGATCCGCGCCCGCGCCACGGCGCTCGCCGCCGTCCCCGAGGTGCGTGCGGCGGTTGAGCTGCTGGCGCGGCTGCGCGACGCCAGCAGCGATCGCGTGAGCTCCTTCGAGCTCATTCCCCGCATCGGCATCGAGCTCACCACGCGGCACATCGCGGGCGTGAGCGACCCGCTCGACCGGCCGTACCCGTGGTACGCGCTGTGCGAGCTCGCTGCCAGCCGGGCCGCGGACCCGCTCGATGCGCTGCTGGAGGAAGCGCTCGGCAGCGCCCTCACCGAGGGCGTGGTGCTGGACGCGGCGGTGGCACGCAGCGAGCGCGAGCGCGCCGCGCTGTGGAAGCTGCGCGAGAGCATCCCCGAGGCGCAGCGCCTGCACGGCGCGGGCCTGAAGCACGACGTCTCGGTTCCGGTCGCGGCGCTGGCGGAGTTCGTGACGCGCGCCTCGCAGTGGGTGAGCACCAACGTTCCGGACGGGCTGCTCATCGCCTACGGCCATGCGGGCGACGGCAACCTGCACTTCAACCTGAGCGCCGCGCCCGGGGCGCAGCGCGAACGCTTCCTGGCGCGCGAGGAGCCGGTACGGCGCGCGATCCACGACCTGGTGAGCGAGTTCGGCGGCAGCTTCAGCGCCGAGCACGGCATCGGGCGACTCAAGGTGGGCGAGCTCGAGCGCTACACGTCCCCGGTCGAGCTCGCGCTCATGCGCGCCGTGAAGCGCGCGTTCGACCCGCACGGCATCATGAATCCGGGCAAGGTCCTGCGCGACCAATGAAGGCGCCACGGATGGTCTACGCTCGGGTGGCAGGCTGCGCGTTGCTGCTCGGCGGCCTGGCGGCCTGCAGCCGGCACGGCCCCGCAGGCGCGGCGCCCGCGGCCGCCGGCGCGGACCAGGGTCCGCGTATCGCCATGTCCGCCGACAACGTGCACATCGACTACCGCATCTACGGACACGGCGACCCCGCCGTGGTGCTGGTGCACGGCTGGGCGAGCGATGCCAACTACTGGAACGCACAGCTGGAGGCTCTCGAGGGGCGCTACACGGTGGTGGCGCTGAACCTCGCCGGCCACGGCGCATCCGGCAGCAACCGCAGCGACTGGTCGATTGCCAACTACGCGCAGGACGTCGCGGCGGTGGCGCGCCAGATCCCCAACTCACGCCTGGTGCTGGTCGGGCACTCCATGGGAGCCGCGGTGTCGCTCGCGGCGACTCCGTTGATCGGTACACGCGTGATCGGCGTGGTCGCGGTCGAGGCGCTGCGCTCGGTCGGGCTGCCGCCGCTTAGCTCCGCCGAGATCGAGCAGCGCGTCGCACCGTTTCGCGCCGACTTCGTAGCCGAGACGCGCAAGCTGGTCGCCGGCTCGCTGTTCACCCGGGACGCCAACCCGGCACTGGTGCAGAAGGTGGCCTACGACATGTCACTCGAGCCCCCCGCGATCGCCATCGCGAGCATGCGCGCGCTTCTGTCGATGGATTTCGCGGCGGTGCTGCCGGGCGTTCACGTGCCGGTGTTCGCCATCAACTCCGATCTGCTGCCGACGGACGCCGCGCGCATCCGCAAGTCCCTTCCGGACTTCACCCTCGACGTGCTCGACCACAGCGGCCACTTCCTCATGCTGGAAGCGCCGGCGCGCTTCAACCCACTGCTGCTGAAAGACCTCGAAGCTCTCAGCGCACGCGCCGCTCACTGAGTGAGCTCGTCCGAGTCCGGTACCATCGCGCCGCAACGCACTTCGAGCCAGCCCAGCTCGAGCGCGATCTGCTGGGCGCCCATCTGCGCCCACGCGGTCGCGAAGGGTGTGTCGTGGCCCTGCTCCTGCAGCAGCAGGATGAGAGC
>VBNP01000153.1 GCA_005877965.1 Gammaproteobacteria bacterium
GCTGACCGCCGAGACCCTGCGCAACGACTTCCTCAACCTGTGGGGCGAGGGGCAGTTGCCGATCAGGTCGGTGCTGCTGGTGACGCACAACATCGAGGAGGCGGTGGAGATGTGCGACCGGCTGCTGATCTTCTCCACCAAGCCGGGGCGCGTAGTGGGCGAGATCCCCATCGATCTGCCACAGCCGCGCAGTGCGCTCGACCCGCGCTTTCGCGCGCTGGTGGACCGGGTGTACGTGGAGATGACGGCCAAGCCGCGCGGTGAGCGCGTCGGTCCCAAGACCGAGCGCTTTCCCGGCACCGGCATCGGCACCACCCTGACGCACGTGTCCTCCAACGTTCTTGCGGGTCTCATGGAGGCGGTGAGCGAGGCGCCGTACAACGGACAGGCGGATCTGCCGGCGATCGCGCAGGCGCTGCACATGGAGGTCGACGACCTGTTCCCGGCGGCGGAAGCGCTGCAGCTGCTGCGCTTTGCCGAGATCGAGGGCGGCGACATCCGCCTCACGGAAGCGGGACTGCAGTTCGCCCGCGACGACACCGACGATCGCAAGAAGCTCTTCGCCCGCCACCTCATTACCTACGTGCCGCTCGCCGCGCACGTGCGCCGGGTGCTGGACGAGCGCGCCAGTCACTCGGCGCCCAAGAGCCGCTTCTTCGACGAGCTCGAGGATTACATGGCGGAGGAGGCGGCCGAGCAGACTCTGCGCACCATCATCAGCTGGGGCCGGTACGGGGAAGTGTTTGCCTACGACGACCACCGCCAGGCGTTCAGCCTGGAGAATCCGGCTTAAGCCAAGCTCGGCACAGACCCAGTACAGGTCTACCGCGCGGTGCCTCGCCGCTACCGGTAGGGCAGGGTGTCGGCGCTCCAGCCCCCGCCGAGGGCCTTGAGGAGGTTCACACTGGCGGCGAGGGAGCGGTTGGTGATATCGCGCCAGGCGCGCTCCGCGCTCAGGGAGGCGTTCTGCGCGGACACCACGTTCAGATAGTCCACCGTGCCCGCCTTGTACTGGTTCTGCGCGATGGTGAGGGTCTCGGCGGCCGCATCCGCGGCGGCGCGCTCGGCGATCGATTCCCTGGCGAGCACCGCGAGCGTCGCGAGATTGTCTTCCACGTCCTGGAAGGCGCTGAGGACGGTCTGCCGGTAGGTCGCGACGCTCTGATCGTAGTTCGCGATCGCGGCGCGCACCTGGTAGTGACGGGCGCCGAAATCGACCAGGGTGCCGGCGAGATCCGGTCCGAGGGACCAGAAGCGGTTCGGCACCTCGAACAGCTTGGAGAAGCTGTTGCTCGCGTAGCCGCCGGCGGCGCCGAGTGACAGGGTCGGAAACCATGCCGCGCGCGCCACGCCGATCTGCGCGTTGGCGGCCGCGGTGCGCCGTTCCGCAGCGGCGATGTCCGGGCGCCGCTCGAGCAGCTGCGAGGGCAGCGTCAGCGGGATCGGCGGGATCGCCGGCGTCTCGTCCTTGCGGGCGATCGACAGCGCCGCCGGAGGCTTGCCGATGAGCACCGCGAGGGCGTGCTCGAGGGTCGCACGGGTGATCCCGAGGTCAAGCCACTGGGCGCGCGCGGTCTCGAGCTGCGTCTGCGCCTGCGTCACGTCCGAGCGCTGCGCGACGCCGGCCTGGTAGCGATTCTGCGTGACCTCGAGCGCCTTGCTGTAACCGTCCATCGAGCGCTCGAGCAGCGCGAGATCCAGATCCGTCACGCGCAGCTGGAAGTAAGCCTGGGCGAGCGTCGCCTGCGCCGAGAGCAGCGCCCCCGCCAGATCGCCGGCGCTCGCCTGGGCGGACTCGCGGTTGGATTCGACGGTGCGGCGGACCCGGCCCCAGAGGTCGAGCTCCCAGCTCATGGTGGCGCTGACGCGGTCCTGGGTGCGGGTACCGCTGCCCCCCGCGGGGCTCGCGGAGGTGGTGCCACCGCCGCCGACGGTCAGCGCGTTCTGGCTGTGCGTGGCGGAGACATCGGCGGTGATGGTGGGGAAGTAGCCCGAGCGCGCGTTGCCGAGCAGCGCCACCGCCTGGTCGTAGCGTGCCGCCGCGAGGCGCACGTTCTGATTCGACACCGCCACCTGGCGCATGAGGGCGTCGAGGTCCGCATCGCCGTAGAGGTCCCACCAGTTGCCACGCGGCTTCGTGTCCTGGGGCTCGGCCGGCTTCCAGTCCCTCGCCTCCTGGTAACTTTCCGGCACCTCGATGCTCGGGCGGTGGTAGACGGGGCCGACCGAGAGGTACTGGCAGCCGGCCACGGCGGCGAGAGCGAGCAGGGGCGGGACGCGCCGCGCAGCGCGCCGCGGGGGAGCACGGCTCACGAGGCCCCCTCTTCAGCCCCGCGCGCCCCGCCGGGGTCGCGCGGGTGCGCAGACCCAAGCGGGTTCGAGAAGCGCCGCAGGCGCGATTTCGCCCACAGCCGGAAGCGGTCGAGGTACAGGTACATGACCGGAGTCGTATACAGAGTCAACAGCTGGCTGAGGAACAGGCCCCCGACCACGGCGATGCCGAGCGGGCGGCGCAGCTCCGCCCCATCGCCATTGCCGATGGCGAGCGGCAGCGCGCCGAACATCGCCGCCATGGTGGTCATGAGAATCGGGCGCAGGCGCAGCAGGCACGCCTCGTAGATGGCTTCGCGCGCGGTGCAGTTGCGCTCGCGTTCGATCTGCAGCGCGAAGTCGATCATCATGATGGCGTTTTTCTTGACGATGCCGATGAGCAGGATCACCCCGATGAGCGCGATGATGGTGAAGTCCTGGCCGGTGGCGAGCAGCGCCAGCAGCGCCCCCACGCCCGCAGACGGCAGCGTGGACAGAATGGTCAGCGGGTGCACCAGACTCTCATAGAGAATGCCCAGCACCAGGTACACCGCGACGAGGGCCGACAGGATGAGCAGCGGTTGATTGCTGAGCGCGTCCTGGAAGGCCTTGGCGGTGCCCTGGAAGGTGCCGCGCACCGTGATGGGCGCGCCGAGCCTGGCGAACCCGTTGTTGATGGCCTGGGTGGCCTGCGACAGAGACACCCCGAGCGGCAGGTTGAAAGAGACGGTCGAGGCGGCCGACAGGCCCTGGTGGTTGACCGCGAGCGGTGTGGAGGTCGGCTCGTAGTGCGAGAAATCGCTCAACGGCACGCGCTGGCCGGTAGTGCCCGTTGCCGCAGTGCTGGTCCCCTTGGCGAGGGTCGTCGCAGGGCTCGTCACATACACATTGCGCAGCGTGTCCGGGCTCTGCCAGTACTCGGGCGCCGCCTCCATGACCACGTGGTACTGGTTGAGCGGATGGTAGATGGTCGACACCTGGCGCTGGCCGAAGAGGTCGTTCAGCGTGCCGTCGATCTCGGCCTGGTTCAGGCCCAGGCGCGCGACCGCGTCGTGGTCGATCACGAGACTCGTCTGCAGTCCCTTGTCCTGTGCGTCGGTGTTGACGTCGGCGAGCTCGGGGAGCGAGCTCATCATGCGCCGCACCCGCGGTTCCCAGGCGCGCAGGTCGGTGATGGTGTCCGCCTGCAGCGTGAACTGGTACTGGGCGCCGGCGGAGCGGCCCCCGACGCGGATGTCCTGCACCGGCTGCAGGTACAGGTTCGCGCCCGGCTCCTGCCCGAGCTTGCCGCGCAGGCGCGCGATCACGGCGTCTGCGCTCATCTGGCGCTGCGCTCGCGGCTTGAGGGAGATGAACATGTTGCCGCCGTTGCGCTGGCCGCCGCCGGTGAAGCCGACGACGGTGCTCACGGCCGGATCGTGCAGCACGACGTCGACGAAATGGCGCAGTTTCTCGCGCATCGCCTGGAAGGAGATGGCCTGATCGGCCTGGATGTTGCCCATCATCAGGCCCGTGTCCTGCTGCGGGAAAAACCCCTTCGGCACGCGGATGTACAGATACACGTTCAGGGCCACGGTGACCGCGAGGATCAGCATCACGGTGGGACCGTTGGCGAGCGCCCAGTCGAGGGACCCGCGGTAGCCGTCCTGCACGGCGTTGAAGGCGCGCTCGCTCGCGCGGTACAGGCGGCCGTGCGGGCGCGCGCCGCGGTGCTCCTCGGTCACCCGCGAGCACATCATGGGTGTGGTCGTCAGCGACACGAGGAGCGATACCAGGATCGCAGCCGAGAGTGTGATCGCGAATTCACGGAACAGCCGCCCGACCACCCCACCCATCAGCAGGATCGGGATGAACACGGCGATCAGCGACAGGCTCATCGACAGCACCGTGAAGCCCACCTCACGCGCACCCTGCAGTGCCGCCTGCACCCGCGGCATGCCGGCTTCCACGTGGCGCGACACGTTCTCCAGCACCACCACCGCGTCGTCCACGACGAAGCCGGTCGCGATGGTGAGCGCCATGAGCGAGAGGTTGTCGAGACTGAACCCGGCGAGATACATGACCCCGAAGGTGCCGATGAGGGACACCGGTACCGCGACCAGCGGCACCATGGCAGCGCGCGCGCTGCGCAGGAACATGAACACCGACAGCACCACGAGCGCCACCGAGATCACCAGCGCCCGCTCGACGTCGCGCAGCGAGGCGCGGATCGTCGGGGTGCGGTCCATGTACACCTCGAGGGAGATGCTGGCCGGGATGGTGGCGCGCAGGTGCGGCAGGAGCGCGCGCACCCGGTCCACGGTATCGATGATGTTGGCGCCGGGCTGGCGGAACAGGATCAGCATGACGGCCGGATCGCCGTTGGCGAGTCCGTCGTTGCGCAGGTCCTGCACCGAGTCGCTCACCTGCGCGATATCGCCGAGGCGCACGGCCGCGCCGTTGTGGTAGCCGACGATGAGCGGAATGTAATCCTGCGCGTACATCGACTGATCGTTGGCGAGGATCTGCCAGCGCTGCTCACCGTTCTCGAGCGCGCCCTTGGGGCGGTTGGCGTTGCTGGCGGCGATCGCGGCGCGCACCGCCTCCGGGTTGATGCCATGACCGTTCATCGAGGGCAGATTCAGCTCCACGCGCACCGCGGGGAGCGAGCTGCCGCCGACCGTGACATCCCCGATGCCGTTCACCTGCAGCAGCTTCTGCGCCAGCACGGTGGAGGCCGAGTCGTACATCTGGCCGCGCGTGAGGGCTTTCGATGTGAGCCCGAGGATCATGATGGGCGCGTCCGCTGGGTTCACCTTGCGGTAGTTGGGATTGCTCGGCAGTCCGCTCGGCAGCAGCGCGCGCGCCGCGTTGAGCGCCGCCTGCACGTCGCGCGCCGCGCCGTCGATGTCACGGCTGAGGTCAAACTGCAGCGTGATGTGCGTCGAGCCGAGCGAGCTCGAGGAGGTCATTTCGGTGACCGCGGCGATGCGCCCGAGCGAGCGTTCGAGCGGCGCGGCGACGGTGGCGGCCATGGTCTCGGGGCTCGCGCCGGGCAGTCCCGCATTGACCGAGATGGTGGGGAAATCCACCTGCGGCAGCGGTGCCACCGGCAGGTGTACGAATGCGGCGATGCCCGCCAGCACCACCCCGAGGGTCAGGAGCGTGGTGGCGACCGGGCGCTCGATGAAGGGCCGCGAGAGATTCATGCTGCGCCCGAGAGGATCATGGGTTCACGTGCCCTGCGTCGCCGGCGAGCCGGCATCGGGCGCCGCCGCACCGCGCCGCCGCGTGCGCCAGCTCGCGAGCCGCAGCGCCAGGCGATCGAAGTACAGGTAGATCACCGGCGTGGTGAACAGCGTCAGCACCTGGCTCATCGCGAGCCCTCCCACCATGGCGATGCCGAGCGGGCGGCGCAGCTCCGAGCCCATGCCGCTGGCGAGCATCAGTGGCAGCGCGCCGAGCATGTCGGCCAGGGTGGTCATGAGGATCGGCCGCAGCCGCAGCAGTGCCGCCTGGTAGATCGCCTCGCGCGGCGGCTTGCCCTCGAGGCGCTCGGCCTGCAGTGCGAAGTCGATCATCATGATCGCGTTCTTCTTCACGATGCCGATGAGGAGAATGATGCCGATGATGGCCACGACCGAGAGGTCCTGGCCTGCGATCATGAGCGCGAGCAGCGCGCCGACACCGGCCGAGGGGAGCGTGGAGAGAATGGTCACCGGGTGGATGTAGCTCTCGTAGAGCACACCCAGCACGATGTACACGGTCACGATCGCCGCCAGGATCAGCCACAGCGTGCTGCCGAGCGTGCCCTGGAACGCGAGCGCCGCACCCTGGAAGCTCATCTGCACGCTCGCCGGGATCCCGAGCTCCTGCTGCGCGGCCTTGATGGCGCCGACGGCGCCGCCGAGCGAGGCCCCGGGGGCGAGGTTGAAGGAGATGGTGGCGGCCGGGAACTGCCCCAGGTGATTGATCGCCAGCGGCGCGGTTCCCTCGCGGATGCGGGCGACGCTCGCGAGCGGGATCTCGTTGCCGTTCACGGCCGCGACGTACAGGCCTGGCAGCGGTCCCGGGCCCTGCTGGTCCTCGGGCTTGAG
>VBNP01000027.1:0-31539 GCA_005877965.1 Gammaproteobacteria bacterium
GCTTCACCAGCATTTCCGAGCGCCTCGAGCCGCACTGTGTCGTGCCGCTGCTCAACGAGTTCTTCTCCCTCCTGACGGAGATCACCTTCCGCCACGAGGGCACCGTGTTTCACATGGCGGGTGACTGCCTCATGCTCGGCTTCGGCGTGCCGCTGGAGCAACCCGACAGCCCCGAGCGCGCCGTGCGCGCCGCCCGCGAGATGCTCGCCCGCTTCGGCGCCCTGGCGTGCTCCTGGAAGGAGCGCTACCAGGTCGACGCCGGGCTCGGCATCGGCATCAACGAGGGGGACGTGGTGGCCGGCAACATCGGTTCCTCCTCCTATATGAACTACACCATCATCGGCGACACGGTGAACATCGCTGCGCGTCTGTGCAAGAGGGCGCGCGCCGGCGAGATGCTGTTCTCCGGCGCCCTCAAGCAGTCGCTCGACGCCCACGGGATGGACGTCGGAGCGACCCCGCTGCCGTCCCTGCAGCTGCGCGGGCGCACCCACCCCATCGACATCTTCTGCGTGCCGCTTGAGGTGCGCGTGCAGGTGAGTGCGGGGCCGGTCAGCCCCTGAGCACCCCACCGGCACGCACCCGCGCGCGCCCGTCTCTCCCGACAGTCCCCTCGCGGCCTTAAGGCTTAGGTAAGCTGCCGGGCTTTCGCCTCAGCGCGCACCGAAGATGCCCGCCTTGCTCAATCCGCCGCTGCCGGCCGGGGCCCACCGGCACCTGCGCTGGCATCAGCTGTACGGCAGCGCCGCGGCGCTGGCGCTCGCCGAAGCCACGCGCGCCGACCGGCGGCTGTACGTGGTCATCGTGGACGCGGCGCGCGAGCTGGAGCGGCTCACGGCGGAGCTGCGCTTCTTCGCCGCGCAGGCGCTGCCGCTGCTGCGGCTGCCGGACTGGGAGGTGCTGCCGTACGAGCTCTTCTCTCCCCATCCGGACATCATCTCCGAGCGGCTGAAGACTCTGTTCGAGCTGCCGCAGCTGCAGCGCGGCTGCCTGATCGTGTCGGCCGACACGCTGATGCAGCGCCTCGCGCCGCGCAGTTACGTGCAGGGCCGTGCGTTCGAGCTCAGCAAGGGGCAGGCGCTCGCCCTCGAGCCGTTCCGGCAACGACTCACCGAAGCAGGCTATGCGAGTGTCAGCCAGGTGGTGAGTCCCGGAGAGTTCGCGGTGCGCGGCTCGCTCCTGGACGTGTTCCCCATGGGCGCCGCGGCGCCGCTGCTCGCCGAAGCCACGCGCGCCGACCGGCGGCTGTACGTGGTCATCGTGGACGCGGCGCGCGAGCTGGAGCGGCTCACGGCGGAGCTGCGCTTCTTCGCCGCGCAGGCGCTGCCGCTGCTGCGGCTGCCGGACTGGGAGGTGCTGCCGTACGAGCTCTTCTCTCCCCATCCGGACATCATCTCCGAGCGGCTGAAGACTCTGTTCGAGCTGCCGCAGCTGCAGCGCGGCTGCCTGATCGTGTCGGCCGACACGCTGATGCAGCGCCTCGCGCCGCGCAGTTACGTGCAGGGCCGTGCGTTCGAGCTCAGCAAGGGGCAGGCGCTCGCCCTCGAGCCGTTCCGGCAACGACTCACCGAAGCAGGCTATGCGAGTGTCAGCCAGGTGGTGAGTCCCGGAGAGTTCGCGGTGCGCGGCTCGCTCCTGGACGTGTTCCCCATGGGCGCCGCGGCGCCGCTGCGCATCGACCTGTTCGATGAGGAGATCGAGGCGATCCGCCGCTTTGATCCGGAGACGCAGCGCTCGCTCGATGCGCTGCCGGGCGTGCGGTTGCTGCCGGCGCGCGAGGTGCCGCTGGATCCGCAAGCGGTGAAGGATTTCCGCCGCCGCTTCCGCACGCGCTTCGAGGGGGATCCGACCCGGACCAGCATTTATCGCGGCGTGAGCGAGGGCCTCGCGCCCGCGGGGGTGGAGTTCTATCAGCCGCTGTTCTTCGACTCGACCGCGACCTTGTTCGACTACCTGCCCGCGGATGCGGTGATCGTGCACGACGCGGCGCTCCCCCGGGCTCTCGTCAAGGCCTGGCAGGACATCGAAGCCCGCTACGAGGATCGCCGCCACGACATCGAGCGTCCGGTGCTCAGGCCGGCGGAGTTGTTTCTCGAGCCCGAGCTGCACGGTGCCCCGGCCGAGGTGCGCAATTTCCCCACCGCCGCCCCGCGCGAGCTGCGCGTCGACGTGCGCGCCGAGCGGCCGTTCGCGCCGCTCGATGCATTCCTGACTGAATTCGAGGGCCGCGTGCTGCTGGCGGCCGACTCGGCCGGGCGGCGGGAGGTGCTGCTGGAGATGCTGCGCGCGCAGCGGCACGAGGTGACCATCGTGCCCGGCTGGGATGCGTTTGCCGCGGGCACGGCGCGGCTCGCACTGACCGTGGCGCCCGACCTCGAGGGCCTCACCCTCACCGCGCCGCCGATTGCGGTGATCGCGGAGGCGCAGCTGTTCGGGGCGCGCGCGCGCCAGGAGCGGCGGCGCAAGCGCGCCGCGGATCCGGAAGCGATCCTGCGCGATCTCAAGGACCTCAATCCGGGCGCACCGGTGGTGCACGAGGAGTACGGCGTCGGCCGCTACGCGGGGCTCAGGCCTATGGACATCGGCGGGCAGCCCGGGGAGTTCCTGGTCCTCGAGTATCAGGACGGCGACCGTATCTATGTGCCGGTTCACGCGCTGCACCTGGTGAGCCGCTACACCGGCGCCGCGCCCGAGAGCGCCCCGCTCCACAAACTCGGCACCGATCAATGGGCCAGGGCCCGCCGGCGCGCCGCCGAGCAGATCCGCGACGTCGCGGCCGAGCTGCTCGATCTGTACGCGCGGCGCAAGGCCCAGCAGGGACTGGCATTGGCGGTGAGCGAGCCCGACTACCAGTCCTTCGCCAACGCCTTTCCGTTCGAGGAGACCGAGGACCAGGCGCAGGCGATCGAGCAGGTGCTCGCCGACCTGAGGAGCGAGCGTCCCATGGATCGCATCGTGTGCGGCGATGTCGGCTTCGGCAAGACCGAAGTCGCCATGCGCGCGGCGTTCGTCGCCGCGCAGGCGGGCAAGCAGGTCGCCGTGCTAGCCCCGACCACACTGCTGGTGCAGCAGCACCTGACGAACTTTCGCGACCGTTTCGCCGACTGGCCGGTGCGGGTCGAGCCGCTGTCGCGTTTCGGCACCTCGACGGAGACGCAGGCGGTGCTCGAGGGGCTCGAGCAGGGCAAGGTCGACATCGTCATCGCCACCCACCGCCTGCTGCATGCGCACGCGCGCTTCCGGGACCTGGGCCTGCTCATCATCGATGAGGAACACCGCTTCGGAGTGCGCGACAAGCAGCGCCTGCAGGCGCTGCGCGCCAACGTGCACGTGCTCACCCTCACCGCGACCCCCATTCCGCGCACCCTGAACATGGCGCTCGGCGGCCTGCGCGACCTGTCGCTGATCACCACCGCCCCGGCGGCGCGGCTGGCGATCAAGACCTTCCTCATCGAGTGGCACGCGCCGACGCTGCGCGAGGCGGCACTGCGCGAGCTGCGCCGCGGCGGGCAGATCTATTTCGTACACAACGAAGTACGCACCATCGAAAAGATCGCCGCCGAAGTACGGGCGCTGGTGCCGGAAGCGAGCCTGCGCATCGGCCACGGGCAGATGCGCGAGCGCGAGCTCGAGCAGTTGATGGTCGATTTCTACCACCGCCGCTTCAGCGTGCTGGTGTGCACCACCATCATCGAGAGCGGCATCGACGTGCCCACCGCCAACACCATCATGATCAATCGCGCCGACACATTCGGGCTGGCGCAGCTGCACCAGCTGCGCGGCCGCGTCGGACGCTCGCACCACCGCGCCTACGCGTACCTGATCGCGCCGCCGCGCCCGGCGCTGGCGCGCGACGCCGTCAAGCGTCTCGAGGCGATCGAGTCGATGGAGGAGCTGGGAGCCGGATTCGTCCTCGCGACCCATGACCTCGAGATCCGCGGCGCCGGTGAATTGCTCGGTGAGCAGCAAAGCGGCCAGGTGACCGAGATCGGCCTGTCCTTGTATCTGGACATGCTCGAGCACGCGGTGCGGGCCCTCAAGGCCGGCCGCGAGCCGCTGCTCGACCAGCCGCTGGCCGCCGCCACCGAAGTCGAGCTGCGCCTGCCGGCGTTCCTGCCGGAGGTCTACGTCGGCGACGTGCACGTGCGCCTGTCGCTCTACAAGCGCATCGCCGCCGCCGACAGCGACGCGGCGCTCGATGAGCTCACGGCGGAAATCCACGATCGTTTCGGCCCGCTGCCGCCCGTGGCGCAAAGCCTGCTGCGCCTCGCCAGACTCAAGCTCACGGCGCGCACCCTGGGGGTGCGCCGGCTTGACCTGGGCCCACAGGGTGGCTCGGTGCTGTTCGAGGAGCGCTCAGCGATAGATCCGGCGACCGTGGTGCGCATGATCCAGACCGGCGCACGGGCGTACCGCCTCGAGGGACCACTGAAGCTGCGCGTGTCGCGACAGCTTCCCACCGAGAACGCCAGGTTCGAGTTTGCCGCGGATCTGCTGCGGCGCCTCGGCGAACCGCCCCGGCTCCATTAGAATGCCGCGCATGGACGCCCGCCTCGCGCCGTTACACACGAGATTCGGCCTGGCCGCGAGCGCGCTGCTCGCCGCGAGCGCGCTCATCGCCGGCGCGCTGGCGGCGGCGCAGGAGACCCCGGCGCCGGTGAGCGCCGCCGGCCCGGTGTACAACATCGAGATCATCGTGTTTCAGGCCACCGCCGCGCTCGGTGGCGCCGAGAACTGGAGCGCGGAGGCCGGCGCCGGCACCCGCAGCATCGTCGCCGGCGATGAATCCGCGAGCGGCTCGGCGCAGGTGGGGCATTTCGTCGCCATGCTGCCGGCTTCCGTGTGGCAGCTGACGGAACTGGAGAACCGCCTGCGCGCGAGCGGCAGCTACGTGCCGGTGGCGCATGCGGCCTGGTCGCAGACGGCGAGCTCCTGGGGGACGCGCGCCGGCTTTGCCCTGCAGCGCCTCGGGATCAGTGTCCCGGGTCTCACCGGTACGGTGTTTCTCGAGCGCGGCCAGTTCCTGCACCTGGGGATGTCGCTGACCTACGCCCTGCCCTCCCCGCCGCCGGGCCTGGGCGCAGCGCCCGACACGCCCTTCACGCTCAACCAGAGCCGCCGCGTGCACTTCTACGAACGCAACTACTTCGACCATCCGGCGTTCGGCGTGATCGCGCTGGTGACGCCGTTGCAGGGCGCGCGGGCTCCCGGCCGTTAGGGAGCACCGGCCCGACAGCTCCTTGCAGACCGTTGGCGCGCTAACGGCTATTAGTCGGACGGAGCAAAACAGACTTGCCCGGAATAACGGAAGACCGTCCTGCCGGTACTGAGGTCGGCAGCGCCGATGTTGTTGAAGTCGCCCGTTGCGCCGGCAAACCTGCCGGTGCCACCTGTGATATGCACCGGATAATTGAGGATGGCGTAAAGCCCGGGTGCGACCACGGTACTGGTGGCGGTTGCGACATCCGTCAGGATCACGTCGCCGGACTGTGTGACGAAATGATGCTGGACGGTGAAAACAACCGTTCCGTTGGAACCTTGGGTGATATTTAAGATCGTGGCGGCGACCGCGCCCTTGAGGTCCCCATCAACCACGCCCAGCGTCGTGGAAGCGTTCACGACTGCGAAGTTGGTCATGACCGTGCCGCCGATGGGCTGGCAATGAGGCGCCGCGTACGAGTTTTCCCCCAGTCCTACTCCCGCCAGAAGCAGCGTGGCAGCTGCACCAGACACGAACTTCTTGACTGTCGTTTTCATAAGCAGTCTCCCTTGTTGGCGATTCGTAACAACAACCCGCAGGGCATCCCCCGGAAGTTACGCAAATGGTTTTGTGAGTCATCCAGGGTCCGCTTCACGCTAGGCGGTTGTGGCCAGGAAATCTTGAGAAAACCTTGAAATTTTCTGACGGAAACTTGACCGGCGCTTAGAATTGAGGCTCACCCGCCAAGGATCTGCGATGGCCAACGACCCGCAGGCCACTTACGCATTCGGTCGGTTCACCCTGGTTCCGAGCGAGAAGCGAATCCTGTGTGACGGTAAGATGGTCCCGCTGCCCCCGAAGGTGTTCGATACGCTGGTGCTGCTGGTCGAGAACCAGGGGCGGCTGATCCAAAAAGAGGAACTTCTCAAGGCGCTCTGGCCGGACACCGTTGTCGAAGAAGTAGCCCTCGCGCATAACGTCTCCCAGTTGCGCAAGGCTCTCGGAGACCCTGCCGAGGACCCGAAGTTCATCGAGACGGTGCCCAAGCGGGGTTACCGGTTTATCGCCGCGGTGCGGGAGCTAGGTGAGCCAGCGCCGCGAGCAGCGTCTCCGGCCGGCAGTGGTGTGGCGCCTTCAGCCGTGCGGCACGCCCAGTGGTCTCGGCCGACGATCCTGGCGATGTTCGCGGCCGTACTTGCGCTGGTTGCGGGCGTTGCTGCGTACGTTTACCTACCGCGCACTGGCCAAAGAGCTGCGGGAGTTCTTCCTGCGATTCACTCGCTGGCGGTGCTGCCGCTCGAAAACCTCTCCGGCGACAAGGAGCAGGAGTACTTCGCCGACGGGATGACCGACGAGGTGATCACCGAACTGGGCAAGGTTGGGGCGCTGCGCGTGATCTCGCGCACCTCGGTGATGCAGTACAAGGGCACGCGGAAGCCGCTGAGCGATATCGCCCCCAAGCTGAACGTGGATGCGGTGGTCGAAGGGACGATCCTCCGCTCGGGCAACCGAGTGCGCATCACCGCGCAGTTGATCGAAGCGAGCAGTGACCGACACTTGTGGGCCAGGAGCTATGAGCGCGACCTGAAGGACGTTCTGGCCTTGCAGGATGAAGTCGCCCGGGACATCGCCGAGCAAATCCGCATCAAGCTCACTCCCAAAGAGCGCACCTTGCTGACCGAGGCCCACGCTATCGATCCCGAAGCGCACGACGCATATCTGCGGGGCCGCTATTGGTGGAGCAAACGGGATGCGGAAGGGGAATGGAAGGGACTGGACTACTTCCAACGGGCCGTCGCCAAAGATCCGGACTACGCACTGGCGGCGTCGCGGATTCGTTCGTGGTGCTGGGCCATCACGGCCATCTTCCTCCCCAGGAAGCGCTTCCGAATGCCAAGGAAGCCGCCATGAAGGCGCTCGAGCTCGATCCGTCGCTCGCCGAGGCTCACACTTCTCTGGCAATCGTCAAGCAGAGTTACGATTGGGACTGGTCGGGGGCCGAAAGGGAGTTCAAGGAAGCCATTGCCCTCAATCCGAACTACGCCACCGCTCACCATTGGTATTCGCACTATCTGGTCGCGATGGGGAGGCTCGACGAGGCGCTGAACGAACTCGAGCGCGCCCGTGACCTCGACCCTTTCTCCATTCCTATTAACGATTTCCTGGGGATGACGCTGTACTATGCCCGCCGCTACGATGATGCGGTGCGCCAGTTCCACCGGGGTTTGGAAATGCATCCGGACCGGGTCGAGTTCCACGAGGGCATCGCCAATGTTTACGAGCAGAAGAAGATGTTTGCCGAGGCATTCGCGGAGCGCCAGCAGGCACTAAGCCTGAACAAAGAGACTCAAACCGCCGCGGCGCTCGAACAGGCCTACCAGCGTTCCGGGTATAGAGGCTATCTGGGGAAGAGGATTCAGTCCCTGGAAGAGTCCCTGCAACACGCACCAAAATCCGACGTGTTCACCGTCCTATTCCTCGCACACATGTATGCCGTGCTCAACGACGAAGCTCATGCCTTGTCCTGCCTCGAACGCGCCTACGACCAACGCAATCCCTGGCTGCTGAATGTGCAGGTCGACCCCGCAATGGATTCCCTGCGTTCCTCACCCCGTTTCCGCGACTTGGTCCGCCGCATAGGCCTCCCGGTATCGTCGCTCGATAAGAACTGATTTCGCGTTCAGTCGCAGGGCGCGAGAGCCCCGGGGCGTTAGGGGCAGCCCACGGCCGCGGCGGGCCTGCCGGCGCTGGCGGCGACCCTCACACGAGTTGCTCGCGGGTGAATTCCCAGCTCGCCCCGCCCTCATCCTTCGCGCAGCGCACCCGCGCGCGCGAGGCGGCGATGAACCAGGTGTGCTGGGAATGGGGCTTGCCGCGGCCGAACGCCGCGGGGTCGAGCACCGCCGCGCACGCGGCATGTTCGGGGTCGCGCACGGATTCGTAGCGGAAGAGCTGGATGTGCGCCGCGCGCGCCGTGGCACCGAACGCCTGCGTGCCCTGGTAGCTCACGCGGTGCGTCCAGACTGAGGCGTCGCGCACCAGCGGCTCAAGCGTCAAATCCACCGCCGCTGCGGTGCGCACCGCGGCGCGAAACGCCGTGTGCGGCACGGGCTTCAGGTCGGGCGTTGCGGGAGAGTCGAGCAGAAAGCGCAGTCGCCAGTAGCTCTTCTCCGCCAACGCCGTGCGCAGCACCTCCGCGCCGTACCAGACTCCGGCCTCCAGCGGCGCGCGGAAACGGGAGCTGAAGTGCGGGCGGTAGCGAAACGGCGTGGCGAGCAGATAGTGGAGCCTGCGCGCCGCCGGCGGCAGCGGCGGCTTGCTCTCCTCGAGCAGGTGCTCGAGGCTCGCCTGCTCCTCGAGCGAGTCGACCAGCCGCATGGTCGAGGCGGTGTGCTGCGCCTCGACTACACGCCACAGCTCGTGGCTGTAAGGGCGCGCCTCAGATACGAGCGCGGGCGGCGTCCAGGTAGTCAACCGTGCGCACCAGGCCCGCGGGTTCGCGGATGAGCGCCAGGGGCGCCCCGCCCAGGGCATGGTTATCGCTGCGCAGCCAGGCACGCGCGGCGGCATCATCCGAGCCGACGATGGCGTCCAGGGAGCGGAACAGCCGCACGAACAGCGCCGCGAGCTGCCAGGGCTTGGAGCCGGGCTCGAGTGCCTTGCGGCCATGGGCGATGCGCGATAACGTCGCCCCGCTCACTCCGATGACCTGCGCCAGGTCCGCCTGCGCCACGGCGAGGAAGCGCGCCGCACGCACCGTGGCGCGCGACAGGATGACGCCGGGATCGGGCGCCGGGCGGGTTTTGACGGCGGGGGTGCTCATTTCAGTGGCAATATTACCACTGATTTCTTTCTACAGCAAAACGGCACGGGCGGTCAGTGAAAGTCCCCCGCCTCAGCGTTCACGATCCCGTCCTTGCCGTTCTTCTTGGCTCGCTTCAGGGCTGTCCGGCAGGCCTTCAGGAGTCCCTCGAGCGGCAGCGCGCGCGGCGGCACGAGACTCGCGATGCCGGCGCTCATGGTGACGTAGCGCCCGGCGCCGGCCGTCGGGTGATGCATGAGCAGGTCGCGCACGCGCCGCGACACCACCTCGGCGTACTGCGTGGCCTTGTCCGCAGCCTCTCCCTGGGTCAACACGGCGAAGGTTCCGCCCTCCCAGCGGCCGACGAGATCCCCGCGCCGCTTGTACGCGGCGCCGACCACGCGCGCGACGCGCCGGATGCAGGCATCACCCGCCGAGCGGTCGAACTTGTCGTTGTAGGCGCCGAGATCGTCGATGTCGAACAGGGTCAGGCCGATCTCGTGCGAGTCGCGCTGCGCGAGCACCCAGTCACGCTGCAGCAGCTCCTCGAAGTATGCGCGTGAGTGCAGGCCCGTGAGGCGGTCCTCCCGCAGCCAGGTCGGCAGTCCTGCCGGCATGCGCTCCGCCGCCTTCAGGCGCTCGCTGGCATCGCGGTGGTAGCCGATGAAGTGAGTGAGCTGGCCGGCGGGGCTGCGCACCGGCTGCACCACCATCTCGTTCCAGAACAGCGTGCCGTCGGGACGGTAGTTGCGCACCAGCACGCGCGCCGGCTCGCCCCGTTCCAGCGCCTCGCGCAGGCGCGTGCGCGCCTCCTGGTCGCGGTCCGTGCCCTGCAGCATGCGCAGGTTGGTGCCCAGCAGCGCCGCCGCCGGGAAGCCGCACATGTCCGCGAACGCCGAGTTGACGAACAGCACCGGGCAGTCGCGGGCGGCGGCGTCGCAGATCACGATGCCTTCGGGCGAGCTCTCGACCACGCGCCGCCAGGCCTCCGCCGACCAGTTGTTCATGAGTCGCGCCCGGCGTCCAGCGTCAGAGCCGGGGCGGCTGCGGCGCGCGCCAGCAACTCGCGCGCGCGCATCCATTCAGCCGAGGCCTGGAGCCCGGAACGCACGGTGCCGGCGCGCCCGTGCAGGCGCACCAGGCGCAGGCTCGATGCCGGCTGCGGCTCGGCATCCAGGTGTTCGAGCAGCTCGATGACGCTCGCACGGTTGTTACAGACCGGTAACATGTCGCAACCCGCCGACAGCGCCTGCCGTGCCCGGGTCACAACGTCCCCGTAGGCCGCGGCGGCCCCTCCCATGGACAGATCATCGGCAAACACTACCCCCTGGAACCTGAGCTCTCCGCGCAGCACGTCGCGAATCCAGCGGCTCGAGAGGCTTGCCGGGGCGGAATCCACCGCCGGAAACAGCACGTGGGCCACCATGACCGCCGGCAGCCCGTTGGCCGTCAGCCGCCGGTAGGGGGCGAGGTCCGGGGCCAGGTCCGGGAGGGCGCGGCGGTCGACCGGCAGGGTGAGGTGGGAGTCGGCCACCACCGCCCCGTGTCCGGGGAAGTGCTTGGCCGTGGCCGCCATGCCCGCATCCCGCATCCCATGCATCCAGGCGACGGCCAGCTGACCCACGGCATCCGACAGCGCATGGAACGCCCGGTCCCCGATGATGCTCACGCCATGATCGAGGTCCACGCACGGCGCAAAGGAGATGTCGACCCCGTGCGCGCGCAGCTCCGCCGCCATCAGCCAGCCCATGTTGCGCGAGAGCGCAAGTCCCGCGCGCGCGTCCAGGTCGAATTCGTGACCGATACGCCGCGCGGGGGGCAGGAGTGAGAATCCCTGGCGGAACCGCTGCACCCGCCCGCCCTCGTGATCCACGGCCACGATCAGCGGCGGCGTGCGCTCGGCATGAATCGCGCCGACCAGTGCGGTGAGCTGCTCGGGATCGGTGTAGTTGCGCGTGAAGAGGATGACGCCGCCCACCAGCGGATGGCGCAGCAACTCGCGCTCCTCCGCGGTGACTGAGCTGCCCACGAGATCGATCATCAGGGGGCCGAGACTCATGCCGGCGGCGCCGTGCGTTGGGCCGGCCGGCCGCCGGCCGTCAGCAGCGCCAGCGATTCAACGTGCGTGGTATGCGGAAACATGTCGACTATACCCGCCGCCTGGAGCGCGAAGCCGTGCTCGTGCACCAGTACCGAAAGATCGCGCGCCAGACTCCCCGGGTGACAGGAAATATACAACACCCGCTGCGGCGCCAGCGCCGCCACCGCCGCCAACACCGCGGCCGCCCCGGTGCGCGGGGGGTCGAGCAGCACGTGTGTATAGCGCTGGCGCATCCAGGCGAGCGCCGCGTCGGGCGGTGTCGCGAGGTTGGCGAGGTGGAATTCGGCGTTGGCGATGCCGTTGCGACCGGCGTTGCCGCGGGCACGCTCGATGAGCGCGCCTTCGCCGTCCACTCCCACCGCACGCCCCGCCGAGCGCGCGAGTGCCAGGGTGAAGTTTCCCAGGCCGCAGTACAGATCGAGCAGCCTTGAGGCGCAATCGAGCTCCAGCAGTTCCGCCGCCCGCTCCACCAGGGCCTCGTTGACCGCGCCGTTCACCTGGATGAAGTCGACGGGCGCGAATTCCAGCTCCACCCCGGAGCGCGCCAGTCTGTAGCGCAACGGCTCGACCGGCGGGTCCAGCGGCACCACGGATTCCAGGCCGGCAGGCTGCAGGTACAGCCGCACCGCGTATGCGGCGGCGAACTGTCGCAGCCGCGCCGCATCCGCCTGCGAGGGCGCGCTCAGCACCCGCAGCACCAGCGCCGTGGCGTGGTCGGCGACCGCCACCTCGATCTGCGGCACCTGCTCGCGGATGCTGAGCTCGGTCAGCATGGCCGCGAGCGGCGCGATCAGCTCTCCCACCGGCGCCGCCAGCACCTCGCAGCGCGCGAGCTGCGCCACGTAGGGCGCGGCGCGCTCGCGAAATCCAACCACCACGGTGCCCTTCTTGCGCACGAACTTCACGCCCAGGCGCGCCCGGCGGCGGTAAGCCCAGACCGGTCCGGCGAGCGGCGCCAGCCACCTGGCGGGCTGGACGCGGGCCACCCGCGCGAGCGTTTCGGCGAGCTCGGTCTGTTTCGCCTCCCGCTGGGCCGCGGGCGAGAGGTGCTGCAGGGCGCAGCCCCCGCACACGCCGAAGTGCGCGCAGCGCGGCGCGACCCGCGCCGCGGACGGCTCCAGGACCTCGAGCAGCTCGGCGTCATCGTGCTGACGGTGGCGGCGCGTACGGCGCAGGCGGATCCGCTCGCCCGGCAGCGCCCCCGCGACGAATACGGTCTTGCCGCCGCGCACCACCCCCTCGCCCTCGTGGGTGAGCCCGGTGACGAGCGCGGTCTCTGCCGCGGCGGCGCTCACTTAAGGCCCCTCCCAGGCGCGCAGGAACTCCGCCAGGTGGGGTTCCTTCGCGGCCTGCAACAGCGTCTTCACGCGCTCGACTTCCTCGGCGTACTGCTCGCGCGAGAGCTGCCCGCGCAACTGCCCGAAGCGCAGGTAAATGAGCCAGGTGTTGAGCACGTCGGTCTCGCAGTAGCGCCGGATGCCCGCGAGGTTGCCGTCCTGCCAGGCGTCCCACACCTGGCTGCCCTCGAAGCCGAGCTTGCCGGGCAGCCCCAGCAGGCATGCCATGGTGGCGAGCGATACCCGGCCGCGGTTCTGGAAGCCCGACAGCACGTCCATGAGATCGGTGTGCCGCCAGTGGTAGCGGCTGAGGTAGTTGTTGTAGCGGAACGCGGGATCCTCCGCGCCGGTCTCCCAGAAGCGCGGCGCCTGGACCCCGGCGAGCAGCGCGCGGTAGGTCAGCACCGGCAGATCGAATGCCGAGCCGTTCCAGGACACCAGAGCAGGCGAGAATTTCTCGATGCCATCGAAGAAGCGCTGCACCAGCTCGCCTTCGGGGGTCTCGCAGTCGCCGACACTCCACAGCCGCAAACCCTCGGCCGTGCGCAGCGCGCACGAGATCGCCACCACGCGGTGCTGCTCCAGGGACAGGAAATCCCCGCCCGTGTCCTGGCGGCGCAGTGCAAACATGGCCTTCGCCACCTGCCCGTCCGCGAGACCCTCCAGGCCGTAGAGCCGCCGTCCGAGGGCGACGTCCGGCACGGTCTCGATATCGAATACCAGGGTGTTCAAGGGGCTCTCATGAGCACCGCCACCGCCACCACCAGGCCGGCCTCGTCGGTGAGCGTCACGTGTGCTTCCCCGATCCGTAATGCCCGGCGCACACGCTCGCCGCGCGCCGAGAAGATCACTTCGGGCTTGCCCCACGCGTTCTGCACCACGCCCACGTCGCGGATCCACATGCCGTGCGCAAAGCCGGTCCCCATGGCTTTGACGATGGCCTCCTTGGCGGCGAAACGCATGGCGAGGAAGCGCTCGCGGCGCTGCGTGCGCGCGAGCTGCGCATGCTCCTCGGGCATGAGCAGGTGCTCGATGAAGCGCGTACCGAAGCGCTCGAGCGTGCGCACGATGCGCCCGCTCTCCAGCACGTCGACGCCGATGCCAAAGATCATGCGCGCGCCGCCGCCATCAGCGCCTTCATTTCACGCACCGCGGCGGCCAGGCCCACGTACAGGGCGTGCGCGATCAGGGCGTGACCGATGTTGAGCTCGACGATCTCGGGGAGCGCCGCCACGGGGCGCACATTGCGGTAGTTCAGGCCGTGGCCGGCATGGACTTCGAGCCCGAGACTCGCGCCCAGGCGTGCGGCCGCGCGCAGCCGCTCGAGCTCGGTGGCCTGGTGGGAGCCGGCGGCCTCCGCATAGGCTCCGGTGTGCAGCTCGATAACCGGGGCGCCGGCGTGCGCCGCCGCCTCGACCTGCCTCGCGTCGGGATCGATGAACAACGCCACGCGCACCCCTGCCTGGCGCAGGTGAGCGGTGGCGTCGCGCACGCGCGCGGCCCGGGCAGCCACGTCCAGTCCCCCCTCGGTGGTGATCTCCTGGCGCCGTTCGGGCACGAAGCAGCAGTCCGCCGGGCGGACCTCGGCGGCGATGGCGAGCATTTCATCGGTCACCGCCAGCTCGAGATTCATGCGCGTCTGCAGCAGGCCGCGGAGCGAGCGCACGTCGTGATCCTGGATGTGGCGGCGGTCCTCGCGCAAGTGCAGCGTGATGCTGTCGGCGCCCGCGGTCTCGGCGGCGAGCGCCGCGTGCACCGGGTCCGGATAGCGGCCGCGACGCGCCTGGCGCAGCGTCGCCACGTGATCGACGTTGACCCCCAGTGAAATACCGCCGCTCGTCATCGCGCCGCCTTTCGGGCCATCGACTTTGCCACGACGCGGGTGGCGAGCGGGCGGCCCTCGAGGCAGGCGCCGAGCGCCGCCCGCAACACCCGCCGCGCATCCTCGAGCGCACGCGCGCTGCCCAGGCTCTCGCGCGAGAGGCTCAGGAGCGAGCGGCCGGCGAGCGCGCCAGGGCTTTGCTGCGCAGCCGCGGGAACCAGCCCCTGCCCGGCACGGAAATGATAGTACCCCTGCGGTTCGATGCGCTTGCCGGTGTGCGCCTCGGTGGCCAGATCCAGGCCGTAACCGAGTACCTCGAGGAGCCGCTTCTCGAAGATGCGCAGCGCCGGCTCGAGCGGCGCCCCGGCGCGCAGCCGGGTGAGCGTGCGGTGATAGTGATCGAACAGTTCGGGGAGCGGATCGTGGCGCGTCGTGAGCCTGATGAGGAGCTCGTTCAGGTAGAACGCGGCCAGCAGACGCTCGGGCGGCAGCCCCGGGCCGTGCTGCGCGCGCTCCGCACCGGTGAGCTGCGGCGCCTCGCCCCGCCCGCTCCATGACAGCAGCAGCAGCTGGAAGGGCTGCAGCACCGGAGCGAGTTTCGCACCCGGCCCGCGCACGGCGCGCGCGAACAGCGTGAGGCGCCCGTGCTCGCGCGTGAGTACCTCAAGGATGCGGCTGGTATCGCGCCACGGCCGGTGGTGCAGCAGGTAGCCGGGAGTGAGATCGATGCGGCGGGTGCTGCGGGTCATTCCAATCCCAGCTCCCGCAGGGCGCGGGCGTTGTCCGCCCAGTTCTCCCGCACCTTCACCCACAGGTTCAGGTGCAGACGCTGCTGGAGCATCTGGTTCAGCGCCAGCCGCGCCGATCGACCCACGCGCTTCAGCCGTTCGCCGCGGGCGCCGATGACGATCGGCTTCTGGCCCTCGCGATCCACCCATATCGCTGCGTCAACCATAAGCTGATGCCCTTCTACCGTCAGACGCTCAACCTCCACGGCGATACCGTAGGGCACCTCCTGGTTCAGTTCGAGCGTCAGCTTCTCGCGGATCATTTCCGCAATCCGGAAAGGCAGACCGCGGTCCGTCAGTTCGCCCTCCGGGAACAGTGCCGGCGACAGCGGCAGGTGCGCCGCGATGGCGTCCCTGAGAGCCTCGATGTTCTCGGCCTTGAGCGCCGAGACCGGCACGATGGCGAGAAACGCATGCCGCGCGGCGATCTCGCCCAGATACGGCAGCAGCCGTTCGCGCGGGCGCACGCGATCGATCTTGTTGACGGCCACAATCGCCGGGTGCGCGGTGAGCGCAACGCGCTCGAGCGCCAGCTCATCGTCCGGCATCCACTTCGCCGCTTCCACCACCAGCACCGCGAGGTCCGCGGCCTCGAGTGCGGCGGTCGCGGTACGGTTCATCGCCTTGTTGAGTGCGCGACTCGCCCGGGCATGGAGCCCCGGCGTGTCCAGGAACGCGATCTGCGCCTGGGGCGAGGTGAGCACGCCCAGAATGCGGTGGCGCGTGGTCTGCGGACGCGGCGTGACGATGCTGAGCTTGTGTCCGACGAGCGCATTGAGAAGCGTCGACTTGCCGACGTTCGGCCGTCCCACCAGCGCAGCGTACCCGCAGCGGAATCGTGGCGATGAGGCAGCGACAGTCAAGCGGGCCTCTCCGGTGCGGGGTGGGTCTCGATCTCGGTGAGCATGCGCTCGGCGGCTTCCTGCTCCGCGCGGCGGCGGCTCAAGCCGCGCCCCAGGACGCGACGCCCGAGGTCGGGCACCTCGCAGCTCACCTGGAAGGTCTGCGCGTGGTCCTCGCCTTCTATGTTGAGGACCGCGTAGCGCGGCAGCGCAAGATTGCGCGACTGCAGGTACTCCTGCAAGCGGGTCTTGGCGTCCTTGAGCGCCTCGGGCTCGGGGAGCGCTGCGATGCGCGGCGCGAACAGCCGCTCGATCACCGCCTCCACGGCGGCGAGTCCGCCGTCGAGAAACAGCGCCCCGCAGACCGCTTCCAGCGCGTCGGCAAGGATCGACTGGCGGCGAAAACCCCCGCTCCTGAGCTCGCCGGGCCCGAGTTGCAGGGCTTCACCGAGGCCCAGCGTGAGGGCCACGTCGGCGAGCGGCTCGCGGCTCACCAGCCTGGCACGCAGACGGCTCAGGTCCCCTTCGGCTGCCTGCGGGAAGGCCGCATACAGATGATGCGCGATGACGAGATTGAGGACGGCGTCGCCGAGAAACTCGAGCCGCTCGTTGTTGGGACCTGAGGCGCTGCGGTGGGTCAGGGCCGCGCGAAACAGCGACAGGTCGCGCGGCTCATAGCCCAGGCGGTCCTGCATCCAGCGCCCCGGCCAGTCAACACTGCTCATGTCCCGCCGATCGGCATGTCCTTGAAGATGGGGTGCGCCGCTAGTCGCCGCCGCCGGTGCGCACGATCTTGTCGAAGGTCACGTGCAGCGAGACGTTTGCCAGCAGCGGCGCTTCATCGTCGTACTTGGCCTCGATCACCCACGCCCCGCCGTCGCGCCTCACCTGGATGTCCTTGATGTTGGGATACTCGACCATGTCGATCTCAAAATGCCTGTCGATCGCGGTACGGATCGCCTGCGCATCGCCGGCGCCGCTCTTGGCGTTGCTCGCCGCCTGGTCGATCGCCCGCACCACCTTCATGTAGTTCAGATACAGCGGCGCCAGGCGGATGCCCGCGTAGAGCACGGTCGCAAACGGCGTGAGCAGAACCAGCCAGCCGATTGCGGTGATACCCTGCTGCCTGTTACGCATCGATGCTAACCCCCCCAACTGTTGCCTGCCGACCCGCAAGCGTGCGCCCCGCCCAGGTCTACGGAATGACGGAACCGATGCGGCTCCACATGGGACCGCCGGAGCGGCGCAGATCCCAATTGAACCAGATCCGGGTCGCCCTGCCGACCAGGTTCTCCTCGGGCACATAGCCCCAGCGGCGCCCGTCGTCGCTGTTGTCACGGTTGTCGCCCATCATCAGATAATGCCCCGGCGGCACGTCGCCGACAAACGGGTCCATGCGGCTGCTGCCGGGGGCGTCCTCGTCCCCGCAGACGTAGCCGCGCACGCCGCGGCGGTTGCACGCCGGCAGCACCGGCTGACGATCCAGCGCCACCGGACAGAATATGGTCTCGTGCTCATGGCTGCCGAGACGCTCCTCGGCCCGCGCCAGGTTCACATAACAACCGTCGGTGTACCGGTCCTTCCCGAGGGTGAAGTCCACCGGCTTGCCGTTGATGCGGATGCGGTTGTCGCGCACTTCGACGTGATCGCCCGGCAGGCCCACCAGGCGCTTGATGAAGTTGGTCGAAGGGTCCACCGGCCAGCGGAACACCACCACGTCGCCGCGCCGCGGCTCGCCGACGTCGAGGATCTTGCGATTGATCACCGGCAGGCGCAGCCCGTAGGCGTACTTGTTGACGATGATGAAGTCGCCGTCGAGGAGCGTGGGCATCATGGAATCGGAGGGAATCCGGAACGGCTCGAAGATGAAGGAGCGCAACAGCAGCACCACCAGGGCGACCGGAAAGAAACTGCGCGCGTAGTCGACGGTTCCCGGCTCGGGCGTCAACATCGGCTCCCTGGCGGCGGCGCGCGCGGCGGCGGTGCGCCGCGGCGCCAGCCAGGCCGCGTCCAGCGCCCACACCAGGCCCGTCAGCACCGTGATCGCCAGCAGCACGGCGCTGAAGTCCAGCCGCTCGGCGAGCAGCAGGCGCAGCACCGCACAGGCGATCAGCACCGGCAACGCGCCGTACAGCACTCTCATCAGCGGCGCGTCGCCCACGGTCCGCAGGCCTGAGCCGATCACGCGTCGCGGGCGCAGCAGCCAGTCATCGAGGATACAGATCAGCGTCACCGGCAGCGCCAGCCAGGACAGAAGAACGATGAACGGCATGAGCGTCTGTAACATGGCAACCCTTCGTTCAATATGCCCCGCTAGTGTTTGCGGCCGACCTGCAGAACCGCCAGGAACGCTTCCTGCGGAATCTCGACGTGGCCCAGCTGTTTCATGCGTTTCTTGCCTGCTTTCTGTTTCTCGAGCAGCTTGCGTTTGCGGGTCACATCGCCCCCATAGCATTTCGCGAGCACGTTCTTGCGCAGCGCCTTGACCGTGGCGCGGGCGATGACGGCGCTGCCGATGGCCGCCTGCACCGCCACCTCGAACATCTGCCGCGGGATCAGCTCGTGCATCTTGTCCACCAGCTCGCGGCCGCGCTGGTAGGCGCTGTCGCGGTGCACAATGATCGACAGCGCATCCACCTTGTCGCCGTTGATGAGGATGTCCAGCTTCACCAGCGGCGCGGCCTGGAAGTGGCTGAACTCGTAGTCGAACGAGGCGTAGCCGCGGCTCGCCGACTTCAGGCGATCGAAGAAATCCAGCACCACTTCCCCGAGCGGCAGCTGATACTGCAGCGACACCTGGGTCCCCAGGTACTGCAGCTTGTTCTGCGTGCCGCGCTTGTCGTTGCACAGCTTCAGCACCGCGCCCACGTGATCCGGCGGCACCAGGATGTTCGCCACGATGATCGGCTCGCGGATCTCGTCGACGTCGTTGGCGGGGGGGAGCTTGGCCGGGTTGTCGACGTACACGACCCGTGCGTCGCGGCGCGCCACCTCGTACACCACCGTGGGTGCGCTGGTCACGAGCGTCAGCTCGTACTCGCGCTCGAGACGCTCCTGCACGATGTCCATGTGCAGCAGTCCCAGGAACCCGCAGCGAAAGCCGAAGCCCAGCGCCCCGGACACCTCCGGCTCGTAGTGCAAGGCCGAGTCGTTGAGGCGCAGTTTGCCGAGCGCGTCACGGAATTTCTCGTAATCCTCCGAGTTGACCGGAAACAGCCCGGCGAACACCCGCGGCTTGATCTGCTTGAATCCGGGCAGCGGTGCCGCCGCCGGCCGGTTCTCCAGCGTTATGGTGTCGCCGACGGGCGCCCCGTCGATCTCCTTGATGCCCGCGACCACGAAGCCCACGTCGCCGGCGGGGAGCTCGCGCTCCACCACCGACTTGGGCGTAAAGCGCCCGAGCCGGTCGACGAGGTGACTGCGGCCGGTGGATACCACGCGGATCCGGTCGCCGCTTTTGAGGCGGCCATTCATCACCCGCACCAGCGACACGACGCCGACGTAGTTGTCGAACCAGGAGTCGATGATCAACGCCTGCAGCGGCGCCTCCTCCGAGCCGCGCGGCGCGGGAATGCGCCGGATGAGAGTCTCCAGCAGCTCCGGCACCCCCTCGCCGGTCTTGGCGCTCACCCGCGCGGCATCGGTGGCCTGGATGCCGATGATCTCCTCGATTTCGCGGGCCACGCGGTCGGCATCGGCCGAGGGCAGGTCGATCTTGTTGATGACCGGCAGCACCTCCAGGCCCTGTTCGGTGGCGGTGTAGCAGTTGGCGACACTCTGCGCCTCGACACCCTGGGACGCATCCACCACCAGCAGTGCCCCGTCGCAGGCGGCCAGCGAGCGCGACACCTCGTAGGAGAAATCCACGTGCCCCGGCGTGTCGATCATGTTCAGCTGGTAGCGCTCGCCGTCGCGCGCCGCGTAGTAGAGCGTGACGCTCTGCGCCTTGATCGTGATCCCGCGTTCGCGCTCGAGCTCCATGGAGTCGAGCACCTGCTCCTGCATTTCGCGGTCGGCCAGACCGCCGCACAACTGGATGAACCGGTCAGCGAGGGTCGATTTGCCGTGGTCAACGTGCGCGATGATGGAAAAGTTACGTATGTGCCGCATGAACCGCCAAGATGCTGTCGCGTGCTGCCGCGCCAGAGCCAAGCGGCCGGCGGATTATAGGGAAGTTTGGCCTCTTGAGTCGCGCGCCGGCTCTAGCCGTGCGCGCCCCGGCCGGGGCGCAGCAGCCGCTCGAGCTCGCGCCGATCGAGGCGCTGGCGACAGACCACCGCGCCCTCGAGTAACAGCACCGGGACCTCGAGCCCGTGGCGGCGGCGAAGCAGCGGGTCCGAGTCGACGTCGACCACCTCGAGGGGGGGGAGCGCGATGCTCCTGCCGAGGGCTTCGAGCTGCGCCAACATCTCCTCGCACAGTGCGCAGTCGTGGCGGTGCACGAGCGTCAGGCGCGGCGCCGCCATGGTGTCAGTGGCGCCGTGAGCTGACCGAGGGCGCTTCTTCGGCCTTGAAGTGGCTGGCGATCAAGCGCACCGTGTCCGGCGGAACCTCGCCCACCGCCGTGATCTTGTGGCCGTCGATCACGGTCGAGAACGCGGACGATGAGCCCACCGCGGCCGACTCCGGCACCGCAGGCTGATCGGCCGGCTCGCGCCGCTGCGCTTCGACGAATACCGAGACCGACGCAAGCCCGTCGGTGAATACCAGGTGGTCCACGGGGTCGGCCGAGCCGGGCAGGGTCTGGGCCGAGCGCGCCGCTATCCGGAAGCCCGGCGGCAGGCGCATCGCATTCCAGGCCAGCGTGGCCGCCGCAGGCGCCGGGGGCGCCGATTCGTTGCGAAGCCACTGGAAGCCCGCGGTCGAGACTTCGGGCTTGAACGCCGAGTCGGGGATATGCGAGGGGAGCGTCAGGCTCGCGAACACGATCTGCTCGATGACGTGCCCACGCCTGTCGCACAGCTGAGTCTTGAGCGGCATGGCGGTGGAATCGTCGATCCACAGCCGGTAGCCGTAGCGATACTCATCCCTGGGCGACACCGTGATGACGTGGGTGGCGCGGCGGTTCAGGCGCGTGCGGGTGACTTCGCGGATGTCGTAGAAGCTGGCGGTCTGATCATTGACCGCGGGAAAGCCCACCAGGGATTCCTGCGGCGGGCGCTGCTCGACCAGCACCGTGCGTTTGTCCGGCAGGTAGCAGGTGAGGCTCGCGCCGCTGCGGATGAACTCCCGGCCCGAGCCGTCGAGCGAGGCCAGCCGCTCCGAAACCGTGCCATCCTGCATGCGGTGGATGATGCGCAGCATCTCCACCTGACCGCCGTGCCAGTGCGAGAACGTACCGTCGTAGTTGCGCGTGGTGAGTGCCTGGTTCATGCGCTCGAGCCACTGCGCTGGCGCCTGGTCGAGTGATGTCTTATGCGCCGGGGCCTGTTCGGGCGACGTCTTCTGCGCCGGCGCCTCCGCCAGCGCGGCCCCCGCGACCGCCCAGGCGAGCGTCAGGGCGACGAACCGCTCGCTAGCGGACATTGCCTTCGGGCTCGTCCGGCGGTTCGTCGGCGGCCCTGCCCGATTCGCTGGTCATGAATGCCGACAGCAGATTACGGCGCGGGACGGGGGAGGAAAACACGCTGTGCGCCACGACGTAGTTGGCGAGCTCCGTGCTCGGCACCATGGCGCGCACCGCGGGCGCGCGCGGCACCACATAGCTGTCGGGGACGCCCGCGGCAGCGGCGGGGACCACCGGTGCGCTCGGCACGCCCGCCGTCACGCCAGTCAGGTGCGCGCCGAGCGGACCCCCGGCTAGCGGGGCCTGGGCACGCAACCACAGAACCGAGATCACGGCGACGCCCACGGCGACCGCGACCCCGGTGAGCGGCTGCCACCAGCGCACACCG
Source organism: Gammaproteobacteria bacterium (assembly GCA_005877965.1). Classification (GTDB taxonomy): domain Bacteria; phylum Pseudomonadota; class Gammaproteobacteria; order Steroidobacterales; family Steroidobacteraceae; genus 13-2-20CM-66-19. The sequence goes on from VBNP01000027.1 coordinate 21,787, forward strand.
GCGCGGCGTGCGCCGTGCGCCGGGGCGAGCGCCGGCTCGGTCAGGATGACGGCACTGACGCGGCCCGCCAGCGGGGCGTTGAGCCGCACGCCCCGCTCGGAGCGGATCGCCGCCCCGACCACTGCATAACGACCCCAGCGAGCCTTCAGCTGCTCATCGCGCGACAGGCGCCGGGCGAGCAGCTCGCACTCCCCCGGCGCCAGCTCGTCGTCGAACATGGCCGATAACTGGCTGTCGAGTTCCTCGTTCATCCGAGCTCCTCCGCACGTCCCAGGCCACCCTCGAACACCTCCCGCAGGCGCCGGTCGATGGCCTCGCGCGCTCTGAAGATGCGCGAGCGCACGGTTCCCACGGGGCAGGCCATGGCCACGGCGATCTCCTCGTAAGAAAGCCCCTCGAGCTCGCGCAGCACGATGGCGGTGCGCAGGTCCTCGGGCAGGGCGTCAATCGCTGCATTGACGGTCGAGCGGATCTCCTCCGTCAGCACGAGACCCTCGGGGGTCTCGGAATCTTTCATCCGGCCTTGCATGTCGTAAGACTCTTCGCTGTTGCGGTCGAGGTCATATTCGATGGGGCTACGGTCACGGGAAACCACGGCGTTCTTGGCGGTGTTGATAGCTATGCGATACAGCCAGGTGTAGAAGGCGCTGTCGCCGCGAAACTGCGGCAGAGCTCGATAAGCCTTGATGAAGGCTTCCTGGGCGATATCCTCTGCTTCCGCCGGGTTACGGACGTAGCGCATGACCAGCTTGACCAGTTTGTGCTGGTACTTGAGCACCAGCGCATCGAATGCCCCCTTGTCCCCGCGCTGCACGCGGCGTACCAGGCTCAGATCACTTGCATCGGCGCTCATGCGCCCCCCTACCCCCGATCAGAGGGCCGCCGTGCCGTGCGCTGAGTAGACTGTGACCTCACCTGAAAGTTCAGCATGCGTCGGCGGGATTGCCGGTTGCTGTGACGAGAATAGCGCCGACCCGCGTTGCATGGCGACATAAGTCCGAATCGCCCCCGCCAGACGCGCCAATTGGGGCTCCGGTGGGGTGCTTTCACCCAGCAGGTACCCTGCAAGCAGGGGGTCTGGGAGCGAGAGCAGCTCCTCGAGTACCCGGCGCTGCTCCTGCGAGGCGTGTGCAAGAGCCTCATGAGCGAAGCGCTCGAGCATCACATCCAGCTCCTTCATTCCCCGGCGGCAGCGCCACAGCAGGCGCCGCGCGTGGGCATCCAGCGCCGCGGCAGGGCCGGCCTTCACTGAGCGGTTCGGCGCGACACGCATCAGCTCTGCCGCTCGAGCAGCATCTTCTTGATCTCGGCAATCGCCCGGGCCGGATTCAGATCCTTCGGGCATACGTCGGTGCAGTTCATGATCGTGTGGCAGCGGTAGAGCCGGAAGGGGTCTTCGAGCTCATCCAGCCGCTCGCCGGTCGCCTCGTCGCGGCTGTCGATGATCCAGCGGTAAGCGGCGAGCAGCGCCGCCGGACCCAGGAAGCGCTCGCTGTTCCACCAGTAGCTCGGGCAGGCGGTCGAGCAGCACGCGCACAGGATGCAGGCCGCCGGGCGGTCGATCCGCTCCTGCTCCTCTTTTGATTGCAGCCGCTCCCGATCGGCAGGCACGGGCGTGCGCGTCTGCAGCCAGGGCTTCACCGAAGCGTACTGCGCGTAGAAGTTGGTGAGGTCCGCAACCAGGTCCTTCACCACCGGCAGAGCGGGAAGCGGATAGATGCGGATCTCGGCCGCCAGGTCCCGCGTGGCAGTGGTGCAGGCGAGGCGGTTGACGCCGTTGATGTTCATGGCGCACGAGCCGCAGATGCCCTCGCGGCACGAGCGGCGGAACGTGAGCGAGGAATCGATGGCGGCTTTGATCTGGATCAGCACATCGAGCACCATCGGACCGCAGCTTCGGGCGTCGAGCTCGAAGCTGTCCAGGCGCGGATTCACGCCTGCGTCGGGATTGAAGCGGTAGATGCGCACGGTGCGCAGCTCGCGCGTACCGCGGGGCGCTGCGTGCGTGATTCCCTTCACGATGCGCGAGTTGGCAGGCAGGCGGAATCCGGTCATCACAGTCCTTCAGTAGGTGCGCGCCCTGGGCGGAATCGACTCGACATCGCCCGTCAGGGTGTTCAGATGCACCGGGCGGTAGTCGAAGCGGGCACGCTGCGGGCCCTCGACCCACACGAGCGTGTGCTTGAGCCAGTTGCGGTCGTCGCGCTGCGGGAAATCCTCGCGGGCGTGCGCGCCGCGGCTCTCGGCGCGGTTCGCCGCCGAGTGGATGGTGGCCGTGGCCTGCAGCAGCAGGTTCTCGAGCTCGAGCGTCTCGATGAGATCGGTGTTCCAGACTAGCGAGCGGTCGGTGATGCGTACGTCGGCAAAGGATGCGAAGGTCGCCCCGATCCTCTCGATCCCCTGCGCCAGGCTCTCGCCGCTGCGAAATACCGCCGCGTCCAGCTGCATGGCCTTTTGCATCTCCACGCGGATCGCGGCGGTCGAGCGCGCCCCGTTGGCGTTGCGCAGGCGATCGAGCCGTGCGACCGCCGTCTGTCCCGCATCCGCGGCCCAGGGGCGGTGGGGGCTGCCGGGCTTGACGGTCTCGGCACAGCGGCGCGCCGCCTCGCGCCCGAAGATCACCAGATCGAGCAGCGAGTTGGAGCCCAGGCGATTGGCGCCGTGCACCGACACGCAGGCCGCTTCCCCTACCGCCATGAGTCCGGGGACGATACTGTCCGGATCCCCATCCCTGGGCCGCACTACCTCGCCACGGTAGTTGCAGGGGATGCCCCCCATGTTGTAGTGAACGGTCGGCTGCACCGGAATGGGCTCGCGGGTGACGTCGACGCCGGCGAATATGCGCGCCGTCTCCGCGATGCCCGGCAGGCGCTCGTGAATGACGCCGGCCCCCAGGTGCTCCAGGTGCAGGGCAATGTGATCGTGCTCGGCGCCGACGCCGCGTCCCTCGCGGATCTCCACCGTCATGGCCCGGCTCACGACGTCGCGCGAGGCGAGATCCTTGGCGTTGGGCGCATAGCGCTCCATGAAGCGCTCGCCCTTTGAGTTGGTGAGATAACCGCCCTCGCCGCGCGCCCCTTCGGTGATCAGGCACCCCGCGCCGTAGATGCCGGTGGGGTGAAATTGCACGAACTCCATGTCCTGCAGCGGCAGCCCGGCGCGCAGCACCATGGCGTTGCCGTCGCCGGTGCAGGAGTGCGCCGAGGTGCACGAGAAATAAGTGCGCCCGTAGCCGCCGGTGGCGAGGATGGTCACGTGCGCGCGGAAGCGGTGCAACGTGCCCTCGCTAAGATCCAGCGCCACCACGCCGCGGCACACGCCCTCCTCCATGATGAGATCGATGGCGAAGTACTCGATGAAGAAGGTCGCGGCGTGGCGCAGCGACTGCTGGTAGAGGGCGTGCAGCATCGCATGCCCGGTGCGGTCGGCGGCGGCGCAGGTGCGCTGCGCGACGCCCTTGCCGAAGTGGGTCGTCATGCCGCCAAAGGGACGCTGGTAGATGAGGCCGGTTTCGGTGCGCGAGAACGGCACGCCGTAATGCTCCAGCTCGATCACCGCCGCGGACGCCTCCTTGCACATCAGCTCGATCGCGTCCTGATCGCCGAGCCAATCCGAGCCCTTGACGGTGTCGTACATGTGCCAGCGCCAGTCGTCCTCGCCCATGTTGCCCAGGGCAGCGCTGATTCCCCCCTGTGCAGCCACGGTGTGGCTGCGCGTCGGAAAGAGCTTGCTGATGCAGGCGGTCGACAGACCGCTTTCGGCAAGTCCCAGCGTGGCGCGCAGGCCCGCGCCGCCGGCCCCGACGACGATGACGTCGTAGCTGTGATCGATGAACTCGTAGGCGCTCATGGCGCCGCCCCGAAAGCCACCTTGAGGACGGCAAACACGCCCGCCGCCGCGATCAGCGTATGCGCGAACATCAGGCTGACGAGCGTCACGGTCCTGGCGCCCGCGCCCTGCACGTAGTCCTCCACCACCACGCGCACACCCAGCTGCGAGTGCCAGGCGCAAGTCAGCACAAGGAGAATGAGGAGCAGCGCCGTCCAGCTGCCGGCCATCCAGGCGACCACGGTCGCATGATCGAACGACGGCAGCGACAGCAGCGACACCACGAACCAGATCGACAGCGGCACCAGCGCCACCGAGGTGAGGCGCTGCATCCACCAGTGGTGCACGCCCCGCTTCGCGGAGCCCGCACCCAGCACCCTGCCCAAGGGGCTGCGCAGGCTCACGGGGCGCGTGCTCCGGCGAGCCAGGCCCAGTAACCGACCAGCAGCATGAGGGCGATGCTGACCCCGACCACCAGCCACGCGCTCCTGTGCGCCTGGGCGCGCTCCAGTCCCCGTCCGGTGTCCCACACCAGGTGACGGATGCCGGCGATCAGGTGGTAGCAGAACGCCATGATGAGAGCGCCATACACCAGCCTCACGAGCGGCAGCGACAGCAGCCGCGCAGCGCGCGCCTGGGCGTGCGCCCCGCCGGCCACCGCCATGAGCCAGTACACCAGCAGCAGCAACCCCGCCGACAGTGCGAGTCCGGTGAAGCGGTTCAGGATGGAAGTCGTCAGGGTGTACTTGAACTTGTACACCGACAGGTGAGGCGATAGCGGCCGCGGCGGCATAGACTAAAAATCGATGCAGCGGCCGTTCTTTTCCCAGTCCCCGAAGCGCGTGGGCTCGGGTCCCGCGGGGCCTGCGACTTCGCGCGGCCTTGGGGCGCCGGCGTCGCGGGCCGCGCCCGCGACCGGCGCAGCGACTGCAGTGGAAGCCGGAGGGTCAGCGGGCGGAATGAGAGAAGCTGCGCCTGGGTTCTTGCGATGCGGCGTCGGCATACCCATTAAGTCTGACAGAATTCGCAGCTGGCAGCCATGTAAAAGTTAAGGAAAAACAACGGTCAACTCCATGTGCCGCGGATGGAATTCAGTCTCGCTCGACTCGCTCGGCGTGCTGCGCGCGCGCGGCGCGGACGTGGTGTCGTTCCTGCAGGGACAGCTGTCGAACGATGTCGCGCTGTTGGGACCGGGGCGCTCGCTGCTTGCCGGTTATCACAACCCTCAGGGCCGCGTGATCGCACTGCTGCATCTGGTGCAGGCCTCGGCGGACGAGGTGCTGGCTATCCTGCCGCGCGAGCTCACCGCGGCGGTCGCGAGCCGGCTCGCGAAATTCATTCTGCGCGCGAAAGTGCGGCTGGCGGACGAATCGCCGCTCTGGCGGCTCACCGGTCTCGTGGCGCCCGGGTCGCCCGCGGATCCTGCTCCCGCGTTCGCGGGCGCATTGCCAGGCGCCTTGAACGACAGCGCGCGCCTGGGCGAGGCGATCGCGGTGCGGATCGGCGCGCGGCCTGCGCGCTGGCTGGTGCTCTCGAGCGCCGGCGCCGCGTCCGCCAGTGCGCCCCTCGCGTTCGCGGGTTGCCCGCCGATGGCCTTCGAGCGGTGGCGGGCGCTGGCGGTGGCGGCCGGGGAACCGCAGATCTGCGCCGCCACGTCCGAGCAGTTCGTGGCGCAGATGCTGAATCTCGACGTGCTGGGCGCGATCGCCTTCGACAAGGGTTGCTACACCGGCCAGGAAGTGATCGCACGGGCTCACTACCGCGGGCGCGTCAAGCGCCGTCTGCAACGCTTCGTTACGCATTCCCCGCTACGGCTCGAACCCGGCGATGCCGGCGAGCTGAGTGACGGTCGCGCATTCAAGGTCGTGAACGCCGTGGCGCTCGCGGACGGGCGTTGCGAATTTCTCGCCGTGGCGCCGCTCGCCGGGACCGACTCCGCTGCGGGCAGGCCGCAGCCCGGGGCTGAGCGCGCGACGGTGATCAGCGCGCAGCAGCTCGCGCTACCCTACCCCCTGCCCCCGTGAGGGCTGTGCGGGGCGTGCCGGCGCGCTCACTGCGCCTCGGGCCGCATGTGCGGGAAGAGAATGACGTCGCGGATCGAGGGCGAGTCGGTGAAGAACATGACGAGCCGGTCGATGCCCGCCCCGAGTCCCGCGGCGGGCGGCATGCCGTACTCGAGCGCGCGGACGTAGTCGGCGTCGTAGAACATCGCTTCCTCATCGCCCTTGTCCTTGCGGGCGACCTGGGCGCGGAAGCGCGCCGCCTGCTCCTCGGGATCATTGAGCTCGGAGAAGCCGTTGGCGATCTCGCGCCCGGCGAGGAAGAACTCGAAGCGATCGGCGACGAACGGATCGGCATCGTTCGGTCGCGACAGCGGTGACACCTCCGCCGGGTAGGCGTACACGAAGGTCGGATCGAGCAGCGCGCTCTCCGCGGTCTTCTCGAACAGCGCGATCTGCAGCTTGCCGGCGCCGTCTGCGTGCTCGACCTTGATGCCGAGCTGCTCGCAGCGCTTGCGCAGGTACGTCGGGTCGCGCAGCGACAGCGGATCGATCCCCGGGCCGTGCTCGATAAGGGCCTGCTCGAGGGTCAGCCGCCGGAAGGCCTTACCGAGATCGTAGGCGCGCCCCTGGTAGCTGATCCGCTGCGAGCCGTGCAGCGCACCGGCCAGGCCGCGGGTCGCCTTCTCGATCCACTCCATGAGGTCCCGGTAGTCGGCGTACGCGAGGTACAACTCGAGCATGGTGAATTCCGGGTTGTGCTGCGTCGAGAGTCCCTCGTTGCGGAAGTTGCGGTTGATCTCGTAGACACGCTCGAGCCCGCCGACGATCAGGCGCTTGAGGTACAACTCCGGGGCGATGCGCAGGTACATGTCCAGATCGAGCGCGTTGTGATGCGTACGGAAGGGGCGCGCGGCAGCGCCGCCCGGGATCGGCTGCATCATCGGCGTCTCGACCTCGAGGAAATCGAGCGCATCGAGAAAGTCGCGCAGGTAGCGCACGATGCGGGCGCGGGTGCGGAACACGTTGCGGCTCGCCTCGTTCACGATCAGGTCGACGTAACGGCGCCGGTAGCGGGTCTCGGTGTCGGCGAGCCCATGCCACTTGTCCGGCAGCGGTCGCAGCGCCTTGACCAGCAGCCTCAGTGAGTCCGCGCGCACCGACAGCTCGCCTTTTCTGGTGCGGAACAGCACACCGCCCGCGCCGACGATGTCGCCGATGTCCCAGCCCTTGAAGGCCTCGTAGGCGGCCCCGAGCGTCTCGTGCTGCAGGTACAGCTGAATCAGCCCGGTGCGGTCGGCTAACTTTCCGAAGCTCGCCTTGCCCATGTCGCGCTTGACCATCAGCCGCCCGCCGACCGTCACGCGTGTCGGATTGGCGTCCAGCCACTCGCCGCTGCGCTCGCCGAAAGCCTCGTGCAGCTCCCCGGCGAGCGCGTCGCGGCGGAAATCGTTCGGAAACGCCACAGCGTGCTCGCGCAGCGCGGCGAGCTTCGCGCGCCGCTCGGCGATCAGCTTGTGCTCCTCGGCGCCGGCCCCCGCGCCGTTGTCTTTCGCGTCCGTCATGTTCTATACGCCCGCCTTGAGCGATGCCTCCATGAACTGGTCGAGATCGCCGTCCAGCACCGCAGTCGTGTTGCCCACCTCGACCCCGGTACGCAGGTCCTTGATGCGCGACTGGTCGAGGACGTACGAGCGGATCTGGTTGCCCCAGCTCACATCCGACTTGGAATCCTCGAGCACCCGGGCGGCGGCGTTGCGCTTGTTGACCTCCAGCTCATAGAGCTTGGCCTTGAGCATCTTCATGGCGGTGGAGCGGTTCTTGTGCTGGCTGCGCTCGTTCTGGCAGGCGGCCACGATGCCGGTGGGCAGATGGGTGATGCGCACCGCCGACTCGGTCTTGTTGACGTGCTGCCCGCCGGCTCCGGAGGAGCGGTAGACGTCCACCTTCAGGTCTGCGGGATTGATCTCGATCTGGATGTCGTCATCGATCTCGGGTGAGACGAACACGGATGCGAACGAGGTGTGGCGGCGGTTGCCGGAATCGAACGGCGACTTGCGCACCAGGCGATGCACGCCCGTCTCGGTGCGCAGCCAGCCATACGCGTATTCGCCCTGCACCTGCACGGTGGCGCTCTTGATGCCGGCCACTTCGCCCGGACTCGAATCGATCACCTCGCAGGCGAAGCCGCGTGCGGCGCCCCAGCGCAGGTACATACGCAGCAGCATCTGCGCCCAGTCCTGCGCCTCGGTGCCGCCGGCGCCCGCCTGGATGTCGAGAAACGCGCCGTGCGAGTCCATCTCGCCGCGGAACATGCGTTTCAGCTCCAGATGCCGCACTTCGGCCTCGAGGCGCTGCGCGTCGCGCTCGATGTCGCGCGCGGCGCTCTCATCGCCTTCGGCTTCGGCCAGTTCCAGCAGCTCGGTGGCCTCGACGATGCCCTTGGTGGCGCGCTCGATCTCGCCGACCTCGCTCGTCAGGCGGGCGCGTTCACGCCCGAGCTCCTGCGCCCGCGCGGGGTTCGACCAGACGGCGGGATCCTCCAGCTCGCGCGCAACTTCCTCCAGCCGCTCCTGCTTGCGGTCATACTCAAAGAAACCCCCGTAACGAGGTCATACGTTCACCCAGATCCTTGAGTTGGCGCTTGAGCTGATTGACTTCCATAGACGTCCCGGACCCGCGCGCACCGCGGTGCGCGTGCAGCAAGGCGTGGGATGCTAACACCGCGGCGCGCAACTTAGCGAGCGGCGGGCAGCACGTGATCGATGAGCAGCTGCAGGCGCCGCTCGCCCTGGTACTCGTTCACTTCCAGCCGGTACACGAGCTGTGCCAGGCCCGACGGCGGCACGAACTGCGCACCCTCCTCGAGGTGGTTGAAGGCAATCGCATCGAAGGCCCGACCGCTCGCCGGCACCTCCACCCACATCTTCACGTGCCGCTCGGCAATGAGGCGCGCGCTGCGGATGCTGAACAGGCCATCGAAACACGGCTCGGGGAATGCCTGGCCCCACGGGCCGCCGGCCCGCAGGGCCTGGGCGGTATCGAGCGCGATCTCCGCCGGCGCGAGCTCGCCGTCGGTCTCGATCGTGTCGGCGGGGGGAGCGCCGGCCGTCCAGCGGGCAACCTCCTCGTCGAACGCGCGTGCAAAACGATCGAGCTTGGCACGCTCGAGCGTCAGTCCCGCGGCCATGGCGTGACCGCCGAAGCGCTCGATGAGATCGGGGTGACGCGTCGCGATCGAGTCGAGCACGTCGCGCATGTGGATCCCCGCGACCGAGCGGGCCGAGCCGCGCAGGCTCGCCTCATCGGCGACCGCGAAGGCGATCACGGGGCGCCGCACGCGCTCCTTCACCCGGCTCGCGACCAACCCGACCACCCCCTGGTGCCAGGTCTCATCGAACAGGCACACGCCGCTGCGGTGCAGGGCCCCGGGGCTCGGATCGGCCAGACAGCGCACCGCACCGAGTGCCACCTGCTGCATGCGCGCTTCGATCGAGCGCCGCTCCTGGTTGAGCTCATCGAGCCGCGCCGCCAGAGGTTCGGCGGTGGCGAGGTCATCGGCGAGCAGGCACTGGATGCCGATGGTCATGTCATCGATACGGCCGGCGGCGTTCAGGCGCGGCGCCACCCCGAAGGCGAGATCGCTTGCTGTGAGATCGCGCGCCGGGCGGCCGGCGATGGCGAGCAGCGCACGGATGCCGGCCACGCAGCGTCCGGCGCGAATGCGCTTCAGCCCCTGCGCGACCAGCACGCGGTTGTTGGCATCAAGCGGCACCACGTCGGCGACCGTGCCGAGCGCCACCAGGTCCAGCAGCTGCGCCGCCCCGGGGGTGGCGGGGAGCCCCACCTCCTCGAGCCGGCGTCCGACCGCCGCCATGACGTAGAACGCGACCCCGACCCCGGCGAGTGCGCGGCTGGCGAAGCG
>VBNP01000027.1:31596-36261 GCA_005877965.1 Gammaproteobacteria bacterium
ATCAGCACCTCGATCCCGCGCGAGCGCGCCGCGGCGACACCGGCGTTGCTCGAGATGCCGTTGTCGACCGTGACGATGAGCGTCGGCGCGCGCGCCGCCGCGAGCGACACGATCCCGGGGCTGAGCCCATAGCCGAACTGAAATCGGTTGGGCACCAGAAAGTCCACCGCCGCGAACCCGAAGCTCCTCAGGGCGCGCACCATCAGTGCGCTGCTGGTCGCGCCATCGGCATCGTAATCCCCGATGATCAGCACGCGCCCCGCCGTGCGGTGCCGCAGCAGCAGCTCCACCGCCGCCGGGACGCCCTCGAGCGTGCCCACCGGCAGCAGCCGCGCGAGCGAGGTGTCCAGATCCGCCGCCGAAAGGACCCCACGGGCCGCGTACACCCGGTCGAGCACCGGGTGCAGATCCCCGCCCAGCGGCACGACCTGCGCGGCAGGCGCGCGGCGCACGACCCGCAGCCTCACGCGAAGCTCCGCAGGCCCGCGCGCGGGCGCCGCCAGAGCCGCAGGTGGCTGCGGCGGCGCAGCGTGACACGCGTGTCGTTCGCGATCAGCGTCACGCTCGAGACCTGGCCGCGGCGCAACGCCGCGAGCGCCGGCGACACGAAGCGCGCATCGAGGCGGGCCAGGGACTCCCCGAGCGTGTCGTGGCGGTCGCTGTGCAACTCCTGGCCCGCCTCCACGACCAACACCGCCCCGCAGGCGGGCCCGTCTGCGAGCACCTCCTCCAGCCGCCCGGGAAGAGCGCGGCATACGTCCGCCTGCAGGTGCCACAGGCCGCTCAGGTAAGGATCGGCGCCGAAGGCGCGCAGGCCACGCGCCTCGCGGCGCTCGGGCTGCACCGCCCGCCCCTCGGCGCCCCACGGCCACAGCGTCGTGACCGGCGGCTCGCCGCGGCGGCTGCGTGCCTCGTTCAGCGCCTGCCCGTGCAGCCACATCTCGATCTCGGCCAGCAGGCGCCGCAGCGGCGCTGCGGCCGGTTCCCGGGGCAAGGCCTCGGCGAGGTCGTTTCCCGCGCAGCGGGCGGGCTCGGTGGTGGCGACGGCAGCAATGCCGGCGGTCCTGAGGAGAAAATCGCCGGACGACAGGGGCGTGAGCGTGTGGCCGCAGACCCCAAAGGTGTCCTGAAAAGCGGCGGCGAGCGTTGCGAGCTCCGCCTGCGGCAGACGCAGCACGCCGCGATGATCCAGCTCCAGGCGCGCAGCGCCCGCGATCAGCCGCAGCGGGGTGGCGATCCACAGCGTGCCGGTCGCGCCCGCGGGCGGCGCCCCCGGCGCCACCTCGGCGGCGGCGGCGGCGATGCACGCGGGGGCTGCGCCCGCCAGATCCGCGCGGCCGAGCGCGTGCGCGAGCCACTCGCGCCAGCCGTGCTCGAGCGTCGCGCGCTCACCGAAACGGCCCGCGCTTTCGATTCCTGGAACGGCCCCCGGTACGGCAGCGCCGGTGAGGGCCGTGCCATGCTCGCCGTACGGCAGGTACAGGTCGGCGATCACAATGACGATCTCGCGCACCCGCGGTATCGTACCGCCGATGAAGTTCACGCTCGAACCGGGCACGCGCGCCAACCTGATCCGAGGCTACTCGGCTGCCGAGATCCGCATCGGCGAGCAGCGCGTGCAGCGCAGCTGCATCGTCACGGCGGACCGCCTGATCACCGATTGGGAGCCCGAGAGCTTCGCCGACCTGGCGCCCGCTCACCTCGAGGCGATTCTCGCGCTCACACCGGAGGTGGTGCTGCTCGGCACCGGTGCGACGCAGCGCTTTGCGCCGCCGGCGGTGCGCGTGGCGCTGGCACAGCGCGGCGTGGGGCTCGAGGCCATGCAGCTGGGTGCGGCCTGCCGCACATTCAACGTTCTGGTTCAGGAGGAGCGGCGGGTCGCCGCGGCGCTGTTCCTGCGCTAGGGCTCGGAAGCGCGACGATGATCGGCAGAAGACACAGGGGGAGGTTCAACCAACCCAACAATCATTCGAAGCTGACAGACTCGAACAATTGCACTTCTTTTTGTTTCCGACCGTTATTGCTGTTGTTGCGACTCCCTCCACCCTGTGCCTTCTGCCGGTTACCCTCCGCTCCCCTGTCGTCGTTAGCAGACAGCGAGCGCATGTTAAGCATGTCGCAGAAGCGCGTGCAAGCTGTTTGAGGGATAAAGACTTTTCCTACCACCCGCTGGGGCTTTCCATGCATCCCGACGTCGATCGGGCCGGTGCTTTGCCGGGCTGTTTCCGCTGCGCTGGTTGAATTGCCTCAGGTGGCCCGGGGACTATTTTATATCGCTAATCAAAATGTTAGTGCATATGTATCATGTGAATACTACTCGACCGGGAGGCGCGCGGACCTGCAATGGTGCAGCGCCGCGCTCAGGCGGTGCCGCCGAGTAAGGGCACGAAGGCCACCGCTCCGAGGGACTCGCGCTGCACGCCCTGCTCGCGGCGCGTGAACCGCACCAGTTCCTGCTCGCCTTCGGGGCCGACCGGAACCACCAGCCGCCCGCCGACCCGCAGCTGCTTGACGAGCGCCTCGGGCACCGTCAGCGGTGCGGCCGCCACCAGGATGCCATCGAAGGGCGCGTGCGCCTTCCAGCCGAGCGTGCCGTCGCCGTGGCGAACGCGCACGTTCCTGATCCCGAGCTCCTTCAGGCGCTCGCGCGCACGCGCCAGCAGCGGTTCGATGCGCTCGATGGTGTACAGGCGCACCACGAGCGGCGCGAGCACCGCGGTCTGGTAACCACACCCCGTGCCCACCTCCAGGACGTTGTCGGCGGGGCCCGCCTCGAACAGCGCCTCGGTCATGCGCGCCACGATGTAGGGCTGTGAGATCGTCTGGCCGTAGCCGATCGGCAGCGCCGTGTCCTCGTAGGCGCGGCTGCCGAGCGCTTCGTCGACGAATATATGACGCGGCACATTGCGAATGCGATCGAGTACGGCGAGATTCGCAATGCCCTGTTCGCGCAAACGCTGCACCAGCCGATCGCGGGTGCGCGCGGAAGTCATGCCGATGCCGGACAGGCGCAGATCAGTCATTGACGCCTTCCAGCCAGGTCCCTACCGCGGACAGCGCCGCGTGACGGGTGAGGTCGACCTGCAGGGGAGTCACCGAGACATATCCCTGGGCGATGGTGTCGAAGTCGGTCCCGGGACCCGCGTCCTGCTGCGCCCCGGCCGGACCGATCCAGTACACCGGACGCCCGCGGGGGTCCTGGGCGCGCATGACCGGCTCGGAACGGTGGCGATAGCCGAGCCGGCTGGCGCGAAATCCTCGCAGCCGTGCGAACGGCACGTCGGGGACGTTGACGTTGAGAATGAGCGCGGACTGCAGCGGTCGCTTCAGCAGCTGCGCCACCAGCCGGCGCGCGACCTCGGCGCCGGTTTCGAAGTGGCCTCCCCCGCCGGTGCCGGTGCACAGCGAGACCGCGATGGTCGGCAGGCCGAGGAAGCGGCCCTCGACCGCCGCCGCCACCGTGCCGGAGTACAACACGTCGTCGCCCAGGTTCGGTCCGTCGTTCACTCCCGAGACCACCATGTCGTATTCGAAGTCGAACAGGCCGGAGATCGCGAGGTGCACGCAGTCGGTGGGCGTGCCGGGGACGAAGTACACCCCCGGCTCGGACTCGAACACCCGCAGCGGCACGTCGAGAGTGAGTGAGTTGCTCGCGCCGCTCTTGTTGCGGTCCGGCGCCACCACCGTCACCTCGGCGAGCGTCGCGAGAGCCTCGCGCAGGCGGCGGATGCCCTCGGCACGAAAGCCGTCATCGTTGCTGACCAGGATCTTCACTGCCGAGAGGATCGAGCCGCCGAAAGTGCGGCTGACTATACTGTAAGAAAGACGTGCGGCGGAGCTGGCGTGATTTCCCCAGGCGATGACAAACCGGACGAGGAAAGCGACGAGGCGCGTCTGTTCCGGGAGGCCGTGCGCGGTGTCAGGCCGCTCGGGTCCCGGGCCCCGGCCCCACGTCCTCCCAAGGTCCGGCCGCGCGCGCGCTTCACGCGCGCCGACCGCGAGGCCGTGCTGCAGGAGAGCCTCGCTGGGGACAGCGCCGACCCGACGCTCGCAAGCGGTGAGGAACTCAGCTTTCGTCGCCCGCAGGTGCAGCTCGGCGTGCTGCGCAGGCTGCGCCGCGGCGAGTATCGCGTGCAGCGTGAGATCGACCTGCACGGCCTCACGGTCGCCGAGGCGAAGCAGGCCTTGCGGCAGTTTCTCATCGACGCGCTCGCGCACGAGGTGCGCTGTGTGCGCATCATCCACGGCAAGGGGTTGCGCTCCGGTCACCGCGGGCCGGTGCTCAAGGCCGCCGTCAATGCAGTGCTGCGTCGCACCGGTGCGGTGCTCGCCTATGTGTCCGCCCGGCAGGTGGACGGCGGAACCGGCGCGGTATACGTGCTGTTGTCGGCGGTGTGAGCTAGGGTGAGTCTGCCTCCTAGTCCTCGGTCAGCAGCACCACGGCCTGTGCGGCGATGCCCTCCGCGCGGCCGAGAAAGCCCAGGCCCTCGGTGGTGGTCGCCTTGATGTTGACGCGCTGCGCGTCGATCTCCAGCAGCTGTGCGATCTGCCGTCGGATGGCTTCGCGATAGGGGGCGATCTTCGGCGCCTGCGCGAGCACCGTGAGGTCCACGTTGGCCACGGCGAGGCGCCGTGGGCGCAACAGGGCGAGCACGTTCACGAGGA
>VBNP01000154.1 GCA_005877965.1 Gammaproteobacteria bacterium
AATTCCTGGTATCTGGGCGCGGTCATCTTCTCGCGCGCCGGCAGATTCAGCCAGAGCTGAAAGCCGCGCATGCGCCCCTGCTGCTGCTCGGGCATCTCCGAGTGCACCAGGCCGCGGCCCGCGGTCATCCACTGCACGCTCCCCGGCACCAGCACGCCCTCGTTGCCGTGGTTGTCCCGGTGGCGCATGCGGCCATCGAGCATGTAAGTCACCGTCTCAAAGCCGCGGTGCGGATGATCCGGAAAGCCCGCGATGTAGTCCTCGGGCTTGTCGGTGCCGAACTCATCGAGCAGCAGGAACGGATCGAGGTCCGGAAGCAGCTCCTGCCCGATGACGCGCGTGAGCTTGACGCCGGCGCCGTCGGAGGTGGGGATCCCGGTGACGACACGTCGCACCGCTCGCTCTGCAACTTGCGTGTTCATGGAAGTCGCCTCGTGAAGAATGGGGGTGAGCTCAGGCCGCGAGCGCTGCACGGGCTCCGTGCGCCGCGATCATAGCCTTCGCGGCGCTCAGGCTCTCGGCGCGCTGCTGCGGTGAGATCGCCAGGCCCTCGGCCCGCACGAATCTCACGTTGTCGATGCCGAGAAAGGCGAACAGGAACCTCAGGTACGGCTCGCCGAATTCCCCCGACGCATCGGGGGCGCGCACACCGCCGCGCGACACCGCCACCACGACCTGCTTGCCGCCGGCGAGCCCCTGCGGGCCGCTCGCGGTGTAGCGGAAGGTCTTGCCCGCGACCGTGATGCGATCGATCCACGCCTTGAGCTGCGAGGGAATGGTGAAGTTGTAGACCGGGGCACCGATCACGATCGCCTCGGCCGCGAGGAACTGCTCCAGCGCCTCGGCATTGCGCGCCGCCTCGAGCTCATCGGCGCTGAGGAGCGATTTCTGTGACAGATGCGGCAGCTCCTGGGCTGCCAGGTCCAGGTACGTGACCTGCGTATCCGGTCGCTCCGCCTTCCAGCGCGCCACGATCTCCCGCGTCAGCTCCCGACTCGCCGACCCCTCGCCCTGAATGCTCGAATCGATGTGCAGCAGCTTCATCACCTTCTCCCGCTTGGCTCGCGCCTTGGGGGAAGCCTAATCTGTAGGACAATGATTGAGTATCCGGTTAAATTGGAACATATTGTTCTGAATTTGGATGTAATTGGCTGATGATACAACCCCTCGAAGGCCTCTACTACTTCACGCAGGTGGTCGATCACGGCGGGTTCGCGCGCGCCGCGCGCGCCCTCGGCATCCCCAAGTCGCGCCTGTCACGTCACGTGGTGGCGCTCGAGGCGAAACTCAACGTGCGCCTGGTGAACCGCTCCACGCGCCGCTTCGTCGTCACCGATGTCACGGAAGCGGACGCGGCGCTCGAGGCGGTGGAGTTCGCGCGCGCCAAACCGTGCGGCACCATCAAGGCGAGCTGTCCGGTCGCGCTCGCACAGTCGGCGGTGGCGCTGATCCTGCCCGAGTTCCTGGAGAAGTACCCCGCCGTGCGCCTGCAGCTGCACGTGAGCAACCGGCGCGTGGATGTGGTGAGCGAAGGATTCGATGTGGCGCTGCGCGTGCGCTCGGTGCCCACGGGCGAGGATGGCCTGGTGATGCGCAGTTTCCGCAGCGTGGACGAATTCCTGGTGGCAGGCCCGGCGTATCTCGCTCGCGCCGGTGAGCCCGCCGATCCGGCGCAGCTCGCACGGCACGATACGCTCGACTACGCCGGGGAGTTCGACCGGCGTCCCTGGGAGCTCGTGGGAGCGAACGGCGAGATCGCGCGGGTGGAGCTCTCGCCCCGCGTGCTCTGCCATGACTTTGTGGTGTTGCGCGCCGCCGTGCTGGCAGGCTTAGGCGTCGCGCGGCTGCCCGAGAGTGTGGTGCGCGAGGACCTCGTGCGCGGTGTGCTCACGCGAGTCCTGCCCGCCTGGAACAGTCCCCAGGGGATTGTCCACGTCGTGTTTCCGAGCCGCCGCGGCCTGCTGCCCGCCGTGCGGGCGTTCATCGATTTTCTGGCGGAGCGCTTGCCGGGCGTTCTGTGACGGCTTCACTGCTGCGCGCCGCCGCCAGGCGTGATGTCGCGGCCCCCCAACGCGGCGACCGTGCGGCCGGCACACGCTGCGGAACAGAGCAGCACGCACTTCGTCAATGCATCGGCGGTCATGGCATCGGGCGCCAGTACCGCAGCCCAGCGGCGCCCGGCGCCCGCAGCCCCGGTGCGCACGTAATAGCCGCGATGTCCCGGGGGTCGGCGCGGCTCATCGAGATCGCTCACCGCGAGCGCGGCGTCTTGCAACACGAGGGGTTGGTAACTGCGGTCGCGGTGGCGCAGCAGCAGGGTCTCGCGGCGCCCTCCGAAGAGGCGCAGATCCCCTCCGGCATTCACCGCACCCGCCTGGCAGGCGCCCGCACGCAGGGCCGCGATCGCGCAGTCGATCGCGTAGCCTTTCGCGATCCCTCCGAGATCGAGCATGAGCGGCGCACGGCGCACCGCCCACGGAGCCGATCCCGCCGGGGCACCCGAGAGCTCGAGATCCTTCAGGCGCCCGGGTCTTTGCGGCAGGCAGGGGTCGAACACGCCCGCGGTCAGCCCGCTCAGCCGCTGCGCCAGGCTCAACACCTCCCAGGTGGAGGCGTGAATCGGTGTCTGCACCCGGGGTGGCGCCGAGTGGATGCGGGCGATGTCGCTCCCCTCGCGCTCGGGGTGCATGCATCGCTCGACCTCGCTGACCGCGGCGAAGGCCGCCTCGATCGCGCCCGCGGCGATTGCGTCGGAATCCGCAGTCGCTTCGATCGCCACCCACGTGCCGAGCGCGACCCGCAGCCGCCGAAGGCGCGCGGGCGCAGGCCCTTGAAGACCGGCAGGCGAGGGCACCGAGTCGGCGGACAGCATGGGACGAGTTGAACCCCAGGGCCTCGACCGGGTATTCTACAGTGATTACGAATCATTCGCATTCGTATTTGGAGTGAGCGACGCGGTGAGGAGGATGCCGTCCCTATGACCGACCCGGCTCGCGGCACGTTAGGTTGGGCCGTGGCGCTCGCGGCGCTGACGGCTGCGCCGCTGCAGATTGTCATCGCCACGGAGTACCTCTCGGTGGAGGGCGCGCAGAGGGCGCTCTTCCCGCAGGCCGATGAGTTCAGCGAGCTGGTCCTGTCGCTCAGCGCGGCGCAGCGCGAGCAGGTGGCGAGGCTCGCGGGACCGCAGCCCCCGCACCGGAGCCTGCGCGCCTGGAAGGCGATGCGTCGCGGCGAGCTCGCCGGCTACGTGTTCGTCGATGAGGTGATCGGACGGGAAGACTTCATCACGTACGCGGCGGGGATCGATGCCGCCGGCCGTCTGAGCTCGCTGGAGGTGCTCGCTTACCGGGAGAGTCACGGCGGGGAGATCCGCAGCGATGGGTGGCGGCGTCAATTCGCGGGCCGCCAGGGCCTCGAACAGCTACGCGTGCAAACCGACATCAAGAACATCGCCGGAGCGACGCTGTCGTGCGAGCACGTGACCGCGGGGGTGCGCTGGCTGGTGGCGCTGTGGCGGGTGGCGTTGCGGCCCGCGGCGGCTTCCGGCGGCTGAGCTCCATGCAGCACTTTGCCGTGCGTCGTCCTGAGGTGAAGGGTTCCGAAGCGGGCCCCGGCGCCTCGCTGTCGCCGCGCAATGGTGCTCGGGCGCCGATGTCCCCGGCGCTGCGCGCCGCGATTCTCACCCTCGGTGCACTCTTGTGGCTGTCGGGTGCCGCGTGGCTCGTGCTGCATTTCGCCTTTGCGCAGCAGAGCCCGTTCGGTCCGCTGCCAAACCCCTGGGAAGCGCTGCTGATGCGCGTGCACGGCGTGCTCGCGGTCGGCGGCGTGTTTCTGCTGGGGTGGATCGTCGGGGGCCACACGATCGAGCGCTGGGGGAGTGCGCGCAATCGCCTCTCCGGGCTCGCACTCGTCGGCAGTGTGGCGCTGCTGGTGGCGAGCGGCTACGCCCTGTATTACAGCACCGGAGCGCTGCACGAGGTGGCTTCCCGGACGCACGAGTGGCTGGGAGCGGGTTCGCTTCTCGCAGCCCTCGCGCACTGGTGGCGGATCCGCCCCTGACCGCCACTGTCTTGCGCCCCCGAGCGCCCGCCTGGAGCGCACGGTGTTCCCGGTTGTGGTTCACTGGCGGTTCAGTGCGCCGCCGTCATATAAGTGAGTGTGAACGCCGGCGTCCTGAGGCAGTTCCGAGCCCCTACGGTGGCGAACCGTCCGGGGCAGGTAATCCGCCGGGCGTCCGGAGCGTTCTTCTTCCCAGGGTGGAGCAAATCGTATGAAGACACGCTTGTTGAGTGTACCGGGCCGGCTCGCAGTCCTCGCGCTCCTGGCCTGGTTCGCGCTCGGCGCCGCCCGGGCTGAGGAGGGGGATCCGCCGGGGCGCGTGGCGCGCGCGAGCGATCTCGAGGGCTCGGTCTCGCTGCAGCCGGCGGGCGTGCAGGAATGGGCCGCGGCGACCCTCAATCGTCCCCTCACCACGGGCGACAGGCTGTGGACGGATCAGAACTCGCGTGCCGAGCTCGACATCGGCGCCGCCGCCATCCGCCTGGGTGCCACCACGGGATTCTCATTCCTCAATCTCGATGACAACACCGCGCAGATGCAGGTCACCGCGGGAACACTCATCGTGCGGGTGCGGGACCTGCAGGGTAATCAGACCTACGAGGTCGATACCCCGAATATCGCGCTGTCGCTGCAGCAGCCGGGCGAGTATCGCGTGGAGGTCGACGACGCCGGTGACACCACCGTCGTCAAGGTGAGTGAAGGGCAGGCGCAGGCCGCAGGCGCAGGACAGTCGGTCGCCATCGGCACTCAGCAGCGGGTCACATTCACCGGCACGGACACACTCCGCTATGAGAGCGCCTCGCTCGGGGCTCCGGATGATCTGGACAGCTGGTCCGCGGGGCGTGAGCGTCAGCGCCAGGACTCGCCCTCGCGCCAGTACGTCGCGGACGAGGTCGCCGGCACGCAGGATCTGGACAGCAACGGTCGTTGGGAGGAGACGCCCGACTACGGTACCGTCTGGGCGCCGACCGTAGTCGTGGCCGGCTGGGCGCCGTACCGTTTCGGTCAGTGGCTATGGATCGCCCCGTGGGGCTGGACCTGGGTCGATGACGCTCCCTGGGGCTATGCGCCGTTTCACTACGGGCGCTGGGTCCAGTGGAACAGCGCCTGGTGCTGGGTGCCGGGCCCGCGGCACGTGCGCCCGGTGTACGCGCCCGCGCTGGTGGCCTGGGTGGGCGGACCCGCGGGCGGCGTTTCCGTAGGTATAGGCGCCAACGTCGGCTGGTTCCCGCTGGCGCCGCGCGAGGTCTACGTGCCGGGCTATCACGTGAGCCCCACTTACGTGCGCAACGTCAACATCACCAACACGACGATCGTGAACAACACCTATATCACCAACGTCTATCAGAACAACGTCACCAACATTCACTACGTGAACAACACCGCCGGTGCGGTCACCGCCGTGCCGCAGGATGTCTTCACCTCCGGACGGCGTGTCGGCGGGCACGCCGTGCGCCTGCCGGCGGCGGCCCTGGCGGGCGCGGCCGTCACGCCGGCGCCGCCGGCCCTGGTCCCCAGCCGCCAGAGCGTGCTGGGCGCGAATGCGGGCCGCCGTGTCGCTCGGCCGCCCGCGGCGCTGGTGAGCCGGCAGGTCGTGGCGCGCACCCCGCCGCCGCGCGCACCGGTGCCGTTCGACAGACAGGTGGCGGCGCTCCAGCAAAACGGCGGCCGGCCGCTCGCGCGCGCCGAGCTGGCCCGGCTGCAGAGCGCGGCGCCGGTCACACCCGTGCGGACGATCACCGGCGGCGGAGCGGTGGCGCGGGCGGGTGCAATATCCCACGGCGCAGGCGCCCGCCCGGGCAGTTCCGCGACCCCGACGCGGCCGGGCTCATCGGCAGCTCCGGCCGCCGCAGCCGGGCGGGCGCCGAGCTTTGCCGATCGCGAGCGCGTGCTGCAGAACAGCCGCGCGACGCCCTCACCGCGCGACTCCTACAGACCGCCGGCCGCGGCCCGCGATTCCTCCACCACGCCGATCACGCCATCGCAGGCGCCCGCGCCGCAATCGCGTACCGATCGGCCGCCATCGGCGCAGCAGCATTTGCCGCCGACCCAACAGCGCGCTTATTCATCCGACGACCCGACCCGCGCCTACGGCCGTCCGCCGTCCGCGCCGGTCAATCACCCGCCGCCCGCCGCCGCTGCGCCGGTTAACCCTAACCCGCGTCCGCAGCCTCAGTATCAGGAGCAGCGATCTCGCCCGCCCGCGGCCGCTGCACCGCCGGTCAGCCCAAACCCGCGTCCGCAGGAACCGCAGTATCAGGAGCGATATCGCCCAGCCGCGCCCGCGGCGGCACCGCCTCCGGCGCGTGAAGCGCCGAGCTCACCGCCGGCCAACCGCCCGCAGGAGCGTCCCGCGTCGCCGCCGTCGCGGCCACAGGAGGCGAAACCCGAGCGCGATTCCGGGCCGCATGCGGACCGAACCTCGCGGGAGCGCGGGGAGCGGTAGCTCAGTTGTTCGCGTGCAGAGCTGCGTCTCGAGCAGCCGCTTGCAGGTGCCTTGTCGTTAGAAGACTTATAGCGTCTTGACGTTTTAACGTTTCCAGGCCATACTGGCGACATGGAAAACTCTAAGCGCGCTACTGTCTACTTTTCGGCGGACATCCATAAAGCACTTCGGCTCCGCGCTGCCGCATCCGACCGCTCTGTCTCGGACATGGTGAATGATGCGGTGCGGGCCGCACTGGCCGAAGACGCGATTGACCTGGAGTCCTTCGCTACACGACGCGCCGAAAAAAACGTTTCCTTCGAGTCCTTCGTAAACGGCCTCAAGCGCCGTGGCCAAATATAAGCTTTTACTGAAGGCCTCGGCTGCAAAGGAAATCCAGGCGATAGACTCCCAAGCTGATAGGCGCCGAATGGTCGAACGGATCGCAGCCCTGGGCAAAGATCCGCGTCCTCACGGCTCGGAAAAGCTTGCGGGATACAACGATCGGTATCGGGTCCGTCAGGGCAACTTCAGAATCGTTTATCTCGTAGACGATGGACGCTCGGAGGTGACCATTTTCAAGGTCGGTCATCGCAAGGACGTATACCGGTAAGTCCCCCTGCAGCGCGCCCGAAGGGAACCGGCCCGGCGGTAGTACAATAGCGAATGGCCGTCATCACGCCCCAAGAAGCTCTTGCCTATTTCAGGCGGTGGGAGCTGGTGCGAGACGCGGAAGCGAGGGAACTGAGGCGTGCGCCGATGGAAACCAAGCTTCAGCAGCTCGCGGCGCTGATGGCTTCGCGTCATGTCTTTGGGCCGGAACCCGATCGCGAGGCGGAGATCCAGGCCGTGCGCGAGCGATGGGCTCGTCTGCGGCGGGTACTGAGTGGTTGATCGCCTCCCAGCGTCCTTCAGTCTGCGCTCGCGGACCTGATGAGGTGGCTGGACGCAGCCCACGTTCCTTCGATGATCATTGGCGGCGTGGCGGCGTCGGTTCTGGGCCGACCGCGGCTCACTCAGGATGTCGATGCCCTGGCGGTGCTGCCGGAAGCGGACTGGGCAGACGCCATCCGGCTTGCCTCTCAATACCAGATCCTCCCACGCGTTGAGGACGCACTGCAGTTTGCGAAGCGAAGCCGCGTACTGCTCATGCGGCATACGACCTCCGGGATCGACGTCGACGTCACATTCGGCGAGCTGCCTTTCGAGCGTGCGGCGGTTGCCAACTGTGAAAATCATGAGGTCGGCGGTGTCCGGGTACGACTCCCGCGTGTTGAGGA
>VBNP01000155.1 GCA_005877965.1 Gammaproteobacteria bacterium
AGTCAACGAAGCGCAGGATCGCGAGCGCTCGGGCGGCAACCGCGGCGGGCCACGCCGCTACTGAAACGCAGCTTCTATCCACACCGCTCTCGGCCGTGCACTGCGGCCGGGAGCGGTGTTTTGCTGGGCATCCAGGTCCCGGTCGACCCGATGCAGGCGCGGAGAGCCTCGGCGGCGCGCTCCTGAAATTCGACGGGCGATCACATGAGCGAATACGAATTCACCATTTCGCTTCGCATCCGCCACCCCAGCGTCGAGCCGCGCACGATCACGGAAACGCTCGGCATCGAACCACAACACACCTGGAAAGCCGGCGATCCGCGCCGCAGCCCCGCAGGTGAGGCACGCGAGGGCGCCTATCGGGAGAGTTACTGGATGGGCCGACTGATGCCGGAGCCGCAACTGTCCTCCGGCCGGCTTTCGGTGGAGAGCGTGCTGCTGCAAACGCTCGCGCAGCTGCGCAGATCACACGCATTCCTGCAGCAGCTCAGCAGCGACGGCGGCGTAGCCGAGCTTCACGTCAGTGTGTTCGTCCGCGAGACCTTCCGACTGGATCTGACGCCCCAAACCCTCGGGCTGCTCGGCCGACTGGGATTGGCGGTAGCGCTGGAAGTCCACCCGCACTCGCCGCAGGGCGGCGACCCTGCGACGGGGAGCTGACAGCACCGCACGCGCTGCCCTCGAATCCGCCGCGCGTCCGGACCGCATCTCGTAGCACCTGACCGGGGACGGCCCTGCCGTCCGGATGTCGTAGACTCCTAATCGATGAACCGCCTGCTCATCACTCTGGGTGCGAGCCTGATTTTTCTAGGCCTGGCCTGGTCCTGGGTCAAGCGGCTGCCGCTGTTTCGCCTGCCGGGCGATATCGTCATCGACCGGCCCGGATTCAAGTTTTTCTTTCCGATCACGACGATGCTGCTCATCAGTGCGGTGATTTCGATCATCGCGTGGGCTGTGCGCCGGTAAATCGGGCAGCGTCGCGCCGCCCCGAGGCGCGCGAATCTGCGCTCATTGGGGACAAGCGCAGCGCTTCAGCCTCCCCGGTGCGCGACTTGCCGGTGGCCGACAAAAACCCGCTTGGGAATCATGCAATGCACGCCCTTGCGGATATCGACGACCTGCGTCACACGACAGTCCCCCACGATCGAGGCGAGCGCGTACGCCTCCTCGCGACTCATCGGGACGATCTGCTGACTGGCGAGCCAATGGACGGTCTGCTCGACCGCGATCTTCATCGCCTGATTCAGATCCTCGTCGTAACCCATGAATATCCAGTCGGTCTTCGTTTCCGCCCATGGCCAGTCGGTCTTCAGGTCCTTGCGCACGATCGGCCGAATCTCGATTTCCTTGTAGGCGCACTCGAGCGCCGTCAGGTTTACCTCACCGTTCCCCTGCCGGCAGTGGGAATCGCCCGTCCAGATCAGGCCGCCCCTGAGAAACACCGGCAGATACAACGTCGAACCGGCCTGCAGCTCGTTCAGATCCATGTTCGAGCCGTTCTTCCAGGGCCGCAGCGTACTCGTGCGCCCTTTCGCATCGTGAATCGGCGGCCCGGCCTTGGCGTCCGGTTCGTTCGGGTCGACCCCGACCGCGAACGTTCCGGGGAAGGGCTGCAGATCGATCACGATTCCCGGCTTGAACTGCGTCTGCATCTTGACCAGATCGAGCTTGTAGTAGCGAACGAACCCCTCGGGAAATTCCGGCGCCAGCAGACCCACGGTCGGAAACTCCCTGCCCGGCAGGTTGAAGTTGAAAGCGTCGGGCTTGGGAACGATCTTGAGTATGTGGACCTCCAGCGTATCGCCGGGCTCCGCCCCTGAGACGTAAATGGGGCCGGTAATCGAGTGCGGGCCGCCGCCGTCGTTTTCCTTCCGCAGCTTCACGATGCCATCCATGTCCACGCCCGGCTTGATCTGCCCGAGTGAGTGCGAGATCGTTTCGATGGACACGGTGTCACCCGAGTTGATGACCAGCCTGGGCTTCTCACCAGGGTCGTACCAGCCCCATTGCACGTTCTCCGGCGTCGCGCGCAGAAGATAGTGTTTCGATGCGCGTGAGGCGGGCGCGTTGGCTTCGGAGCCGCTTCCCGGTTGCGTGTGGCCCGGACGGGCAACAGCCAAGACCAACGCGAGCGTGGTCAGCCCGGCGACAGATGTTCTCATGGTGAGCTCCCGACGAGGTTCTTATCGACCGCATTTCATGATAGGCGAGAATCGCGCCGGATCGCATCCGTGCAGCGCACCAACCAGGCTTCACGGATCGTCGCGAACCGCAGCCCGATGAGCGCCCAGGTATCGATCGAAGAACTTCACCACCACGCGGTAGACCTGTTGCGACTCGGGCAGATCTGGATCCATGAAGAACGCATGCCACATTCCATCCCAGACGTGCAGCTCAGCCTCCACGCCCACGTTGCTCAAGGCAGCTTGAGTATGAAATAAGGAGCTCACCGTGAAATCGCGCGATCCGGCGATCAGCAGAGTGGGAGGAAACCTGGCGAGCACCCGTTCTGAGCCGATCGGCAGCACCAGCGGGTCCGAGGATGAGGCGTCGCTGAAGTAGGGCAAGGCGCTCAGCGAGCCGGTGTCGGCAGCTGCAAACGGCAACTCTCCCACGAGCAGGGACGCCAGGTGACTCGAGTCACCGCCTAGCGCATCCGCGGACCCGCAGAATGTCCCGATAGCACCGGGCATGGGCAGTTTTTCCTGCTGGAACCAGGCTATGGCCTCCGCCGTCAGGATGCCGCCGGCAGAACAGCCATAGATGCCGATGTCGGCGGCCCGGTGCTCTTTGAGCAACTCCCGGTAGACCGACGCCACATCCTCGCTTGCGGCAGGAAACTTGAATTCCGGCGCCATCCGGTACGCAACTGTGATGACGGTGATTTTCCCAACGCCGGCAATTGGTATTGACTCTGTCTTGGCGCCGTTCCCCTCCCCCCACAGGAACCCGCCGCCATGCAGATTGATGAGCACCCGACCGCGATTCTTGGGCGCGATGCCGGCTTTTGGAGTAATGACTTCCGCGCGGACGCCGCCGATCAGCTTCCGTTCGATATTGACCGGGTAGAGCGTCTCGGCTCGAGCCACGAACGGAGCATTCTTTCGCTCGTCATATTCTCGCAATAGACGAACATCAGCACCTGGAGGGGGCGCGGCCTCGGGACTTGAGAATTGCCTGACGAACTTCCTGCGGGCTTCCGGACTCATGAACCTCGATGGAGGGACGGTCATCGCCGGTAGCTGTGCCACGCCGTCGGCATCCACCTGCGGGCGCCGGCTGGAGTCCTCCCCAGCCCTGGATACTCCAGGCAGCGCTCCCTGCACGACTGCGGTTAGAACCAACAGCCAGACGAGCAGCTTCCATTTCGTAACGCGAGACGCATTTTCCGCACGCATACCGTGGTTCTCCGGCCGTGGGTGCACCAGAACTGATGCCAGGCCCGGGCTGTCAGGAGCGCAATTTACATAACTCAGCGATTTTTCGGGAGCAACAGCGAGCTCAAATTGCGAGCGATGCCCGGATCAACGACAGCGTCGTCTGGGAAGCTGCCAGGACGCGTCGAATCGCTGTCGGACGTCTCCTACAGCACAACGCGGCGCGCGCTCACCCTGTTTTTGTGAGGGCGCTCACGCACCACGACGATTCTGCCGGGTATCTATGGTGCGCAGTGTGAAGCACTCGGGTGGATCGTTACCGTAAGCGGATGGGCACGTAGGTTCCTGGAGGGATCTGATGAACAATCGAGCGACACTTCCGGTTTGGGGCGGCGCCCTTCCACCCGGCGTTGCGCGCGGTGGCGACAGCAGTTCGCTGCTGGTGGACAGCGCCATCAGCCACTGCGAGAAGCTCAGGCGGGTGTTGGAGCTGGAGGAATGGATCAATGCGACGCCTGACAATCCGATACTCGCTGGAACGCGCCGCAAGTGGCAAGAGGAGCGCGAGCAGTTGCTCAGCGAGCTTCACCTGGAGTCGCTCTGACGCGGCCGCACAATCATTTCAGTCGCAGCGCACCGATGTTGACTGCGGTGCGGTCGCGCGTGGCCACCTCGACCTCGGTGCGGCCGGAGTTCGTGAGCGTCCAGGGCAGTGGCAGATTGTCCGCCTGCACGGTGAGCACGTGGTGCCCGGCCGCGACCGCCGGGAAGTCAAAGCGCCCATTGGAGTCGCTGCGCACCGAGAAACGGCCGTCAAGGACTACCGTGACGTTCGCAGCGCCGGATTCACCGGCGTCGTAGCGGCGGTTCTCGTTCGCGTCCAGGTACACGACACCGCTCAGGCGGCCGGATCCTGAGCCTGGCACACCACCCAACGGCACGAAGTGCGCGCCGCGCGCCTCCTGGTAGCGCACGGTCAGAAACACCCCACGCTCACCGACCGCCGCAATTACGGCTGGAGTCGGCGGCGCCAGCGGCGAGGTCACGACCAGTGGCGTCCACGAGCCGACTCGACTCTCGTAGTAGCTCGCGAGCACCGACCACGCGCGGGCCACCTGCCAGGTGAGTGAAACATCTGCGGACCGGGAAGGCGCCGCCTGACCCTGCACGGCGCTTGCCCATTGGACGCCGCCATCCAGGGCGAGGCGCGCGCTGAGGTCTCCGCCCCCGTAGACTGCCAGGCGCACGACGGTGCTGTCCTGCTCGACGTTCGTGATCGCCGTGCTGCGGATCCGGTCGACGGCGGCGGTGGTGCTCAGGCGAGTGCCGGCACGCATATTCCAGGTCTGCTGCAGCGTAACGGTGGCGTCCCGGGTTTGCGGATCGGTCGCATAGTCGAGTTGTCCGCGGCCGATGCCGTAGGAGTTGGCGTTGTCGAGGTACGCTTCCACCGACCAGGCGCTGGCCCTGGCGCTGCGGCGGGCGTTGACCACGGCGCCTAGCCCCAAGTCGCGGGACAGCTGGTAGCGCGCATCGCCGTTGACGAAAGTCGTGCTGGAGCCCGTTCCCGACACCGAGCTGACTTGATCCACTCCGAAGTCCGCCAGCCAACGCCGGCTTTGGTAGTCCACGCGGTAATAGCCTCCCTGAGCATCGCTGGTTATCAGCTGATTGCCCCAGGCGACATTGGGGTCGATACGGAACGCGCCGAAGCTCTGCGTCATTGCGCCATGGGTGTGCGAGGCATCCACCCACACACCGAGCGAGTTGCCGTTGCCATCCACGGTGCCGTCGATGACATTGATCTGTGCGCGCGAGCCGCCATCCTGCCACGCCGCCGTGAGCAAGCCGGTGGTGGAAGAGATGCGTTCGGTAGTCGCCGCGGCGAACGTGGCGCCCAGCGGCTGGTAGTACAGCGACACATCGCGGGCGGCCGCGAATTCTCCGCCCAGCGCCCATCGTGACGCCGGCGCCCACTGCGCACCGAGCGTGGCCGTGGATCCGCCCAGGGTCTGAAACGTCGGGACCTTGATGCCGTCGTAGATGCCCGGCTTGCCGGCGCCGGCCACGAACTGCAGCGCCGACGGGCCCCGCCATTCGGTCTCGACGCCCTCCATCGGCCCCTGCGCCAGCAGAAAGCGCGGTTGCGCGCGCGCGAGGTTGATGAGCGGCGCATTGATATCGCCGAGTGCAGTGTCGGCTTGCCAGCCATCGTCGAAGGGCATGCCCCGCTCGTGCAGAGAGAACGAGGCGGTTGCGTAGTCGTGGCCGACCGCGGGGCGGCTGGAACCGCCAGTGCGTGCCGCGGCATCCGCCGACCAGGCGCCGTAGGACGCGGTGTCCCATTGCGCGTCCGCGATCACGCCGTTCTCGTGCGTGCGGGGCGGAGAGTTAGGACCTTCCTGATCGAGGACGCTGATGACACCATCGATGCGTATCGAGCGCGCAAGTCCACTGGTATCGCTGGTGCCGTAGTCCCCGGTGGCAATGTCCGGACTCAAGCTGCCGCCGGCGATGTAGCGATCCTGGTAGGCGCTCGTCTGGGCCGGCGGCGGCTGCGGGGTGGTCTGTGCCTGTGACGGTGCGATCAGCGCTGCGAGCACCGGCAAGCCACACAGCCACGCCAGCAGGCGCCAGGCGCGGCCCGCCCCGGGGATCATTCAAAGCGCTCGTCGAGCTCGGTGCGCTGATTACCCCATTCGAGTGTTCCCTGCACCGTGACGGGGAAAGTGAGCGTCGGGTGGTCGTCGCCGCCGGTGGACGGTGTCAGGAAGACTTCGCGGACGTCGCCGGGCAGGATC
Source organism: Gammaproteobacteria bacterium (assembly GCA_005877965.1). Classification (GTDB taxonomy): domain Bacteria; phylum Pseudomonadota; class Gammaproteobacteria; order Steroidobacterales; family Steroidobacteraceae; genus 13-2-20CM-66-19. The sequence continues at coordinate 6,179 of VBNP01000155.1, forward strand.
GGCAAATCGGAGGGGTTGAAGTCGTACTTGATGCCCTTCGCATCCGTGCCGGAGAGAAAGCCGCTCATGCGCGCGTGTGCAGTGCCGGCGTTGTGCACGCGCAGAGCCGGCACCTTCTGGCCGTTGAGCGTGACCACCTGCGGACCGAACACTTCGATTTGTGGCTTAGCGTCGCCAACAATCACATACACGATGATGCCGATGCGCCCCACGACCGGAAGCCGCAGTGCGCCGCTCTGGGCCACGGCCGGCTCCTCGCCCTCGATCAGGATGCCGAACCGGCACTCCCCCGCCGGCGCAGCCTTCGGCACCTGCACTTCGAAGCGGTAGCGGATGGTGCCGCCGCCCGGCAAGGCGACCTCAGGCCTTTCGATCGCGACCCAGGGCCGGCAGCTGTCCGGTTGCAGTTCATCCTGGAACGCGACGCTGTAGTCCGCACCCAGCGTGAAGTCCGCCGTGTGTACATG
>VBNP01000178.1 GCA_005877965.1 Gammaproteobacteria bacterium
CGCTGCGCCCCCTCCCAGACCGCCGCGATGTCCTCCGGATCACCCACATCCCCATCGGGCAGCTTCTGCACCAGCATCCCGGCGCAGCAGGCATGGTCCGCCGCAAGCAGCACGCGGGTCGGCAGCTGCTCGGAGGAGGCAAAGTACGCTTCCAGCGACTCCGCGAGCGAAGTGCCCGCGAGGGGGACGACCCCCTGGTAGCGCATGCTCTTCTCCTGCGCCTCGATCGTCACCGTGATGCGGCCGTCGGTGCCGACGAGGCGCCGGAAGATCGCGCTTCGCCGGCCGCCGCCGGACCATCCGCGCAGCGCAACGCCGGCGCAACGCGCTACGGCTCGCACTCGGAAATCATGGGCACACTGCGCCACCAGCAGGCCGACCGCACCGTCGCCCTGCAATTGAAACGTGAGCGTGCCGCGGAACTTCAGGGTCGCGGCCAGCAGCACCGAGGCGGCCACCGCCTCGCCGAGCAGCTCGCTCACGACCGGCGGGTAATCGGCGTGCGCGCGCAGCTCACGCCACGCGCCTTCCAGGCGCACCCAATGGCCGCGCACCGGGTGCTTCTCGAATATGAAGCGACGCACCAGGTCGCTGGCGGGGACGGCGTGCTGGCCCATCCCCATCACAATGGGGCAGGCACTGACGCGCTTCAACCCCGCGGTGGCGCTGCCCGATCAGCACGCGCGGCGCCGTGGCGACCGAGGCTCAGCCACCCAGCTTTCTGCGCAGCAGCTCGTTCAGCTGCGCCGGGTTGGCCTTGCCGGCGGTCGCCTTCATGACCTGGCCCACGAAAAATCCGAACAGCTTGTCCTTGCCCGCACGGTACTCGGCGAGCTGCGCGGGATTGCGGGCCATCACCTCATCGATCATGCGCTCGATGGCGGCGGTGTCGGTGATCTGCCTCAGACCCTGCGCCTCGATCACCGCATCGGCGCTCGCACCGCCCGACCACATGGCCTCGAACACCTCTTTGGCGATCTTGCCGGAAATGGTCTGGTCGCAGATGCGCCTCAACAGCCCCGCCAGGCGCCCCGGCGGGAGCTTGCCGGAACCGACCTCGAGGTTCTCCTTGTTCAGGGCCGCGGCGAACTCTCCCATGATCCAGTTCGCCGCCAGCTTGGGCTCCTGCGGCAGCTCGCGCACGACCTCCTCGTAGTACGCGGCGAGCTCGTGGCTGGCCGTGAGCACGCCCGCGTCGTAGGCCGACAGTCCGTACTGCGAGGCAAAGCGCGCGGCTTTCTGGTCCGGCAACTCCGGCAAAGTGGCTCGCACAGCGCCGATGAACGCCTCATCGAGCACCACCGGCAGCAGGTCCGGATCGGGGAAGTAACGGTAGTCGTTCGCCTCCTCCTTGGAGCGCATGGAGCGCGTCTCGCCCCTGTCCGGATCGTACAGGCGCGTCTCCTGCACCACCTGGCCGCCGGACTCGAGGATATCGATCTGGCGCGCGACCTCGTAGTTGATGGCGCGCTCGACGAAGCGGAAGGAGTTCAGATTCTTGATCTCCGCGCGGGTACCGAGCTGGTGCGCGCCGGCGCGGCGCACCGAAACGTTGGCGTCGCAGCGGAACGAGCCTTCCTGCATGTTGCCGTCGCAGATCTCGAGGTAGCGCACCAGGGTGTGCACCTTCTTCATGTAGGCGACGGCTTCCTTCGCCGAGCGCAGGTGCGGCTCGGAGACGATTTCCACCAGCGGGGTGCCGGCGCGGTTCAGGTCGATCCCGGTCACTCCCGGCAGGCCCTCATGCAGCGACTTGCCGGCGTCCTCCTCGAGGTGCGCGCGGGTGATCCCGATGCGCTTGACCTCACCGTCATCGAGCACGATATCGAGCGCGCCCGCGGCGACGATCGGCTGCTCGTACTGACTGATCTGATAGCCTTTCGGCAGATCCGGGTAGAAGTAATTCTTGCGCGCGAACACCGATTGCGCGGCGATGCGTGCGTTGATCGCCAGCCCCAGCTTCACGGCCATGCGCACCGCTTCCGCGTTCAGCACCGGCAGTACCCCCGGGTACCCGAGGTCCACCAGGTTCGCCTGCGTGTTGGGCGCAGCGCCGTACGCGGTGGCGGAGCCGGAGAAGATCTTCGAGCGGGTGGCGAGCTGGGCGTGGATCTCCAGCCCGATGACCGTTTCCCAGGCGCTCATGCGTAGCCCGGCGGCACGCGCGTGTGCCAGTCGGTGACGCGCTGAAACGCGTGCGCCGCGCTCAGCAGCCGCGCTTCGCTGAAGTGCGGGCCCACGATCTGCAGGCCCACCGGCAGTTGCTGCACGAAGCCACACGGAATCGACACCGCGGGCAGTCCCGCAAGATTCGCGCCGATGGTGTAGATGTCGTTCAGGTACATGGTAATGGGGTCCGAGGTCTTGGCGCCGATCGCAAAGGCGGGCGTCGGCGTCGTCGGTCCCATGAGCACGTCGACGCTGCCGAAGGCGCGCCGGAAGTCCTCGTTGATGAGCTGCCGCACGCGCTGCGCCTTGAGGTAATAGGCATCGTAGTAACCGGCCGACAGCACGTAGGTGCCGGTCATGATGCGCCGCTTCACCTCCGCCCCGAAACCCTCGCCGCGCGAGCGGCGGTACAGATCCGCGAGATCGCGCGGCTTCTCGCAGCGGTAGCCGAAGCGCACGCCGTCGTAGCGCGCCAGGTTCGAGGAGCATTCCGCCGGCGCCACCACGTAGTACACCGGCACCGAGAGCGGCAGGTTGGGCAGGCTGACTTCGCTGAGCTTCGCGCCGAGTCCCTCGTAAACCTTGAGCGCCTCGCGGATGCGCCGTTCGTTGTGCGCGTCCAGCCCCTCGTCGAAAAACTCCTTGAGCAGTCCCACCTTGAGACCCGCCAGCGGCCGCTCGAGCGCGGCGACGTAGTCGGGCACCGGCGTGTCGACGCTGGTGGAATCGTTGGCATCGAAGCCGGCCATCTCGCGCAGCACGAGTGCGGCGTCGGCGGCGGTTGCCGTCAGCACGCCGCCCTGGTCGAGACTCGAGGCGAACGCGATCATCCCAAAGCGCGACACGCGTCCGTAGGTGGGCTTGAGCCCGGTGATGCCGCACAGCGCCGCGGGCTGGCGGATCGAGCCGCCGGTGTCGGTCGCAGTCGCAGCCGGGACCAGGCGTGCGGCGACCGCGGCGGCGGAGCCGCCCGAGGAGCCGCCTGGCACGAGCTGCGGGTTCCAGGGATTGCGCACCGGTCCGTAGAAGCTCGTCTCGCTGGAGGAGCCCATCGCGAACTCGTCCATGTTGGTCTTGCCCAGCATGACGGCGCCGGCGCCCTTGAGTTTCGCCACCACCGTGGCGTCGTAGGGCGAGACGAAGTTATCAAGCATGCGCGACCCGCAGGTGGTGCGTACACCCTGGGTGCAGAAAATGTCCTTGTGGGCGATCGGAACGCCGGTGAGCGCCCCGGCGGCGCCCGCGGCGAGCGCCCGATCCGCCACCGCCGCATCGCTGAGCGCCTGCTCGCGTGTCACCGAGATGAACGCATTGAGCGCCGCCTGGCTCGCATCGATCCGCTGCAGGTACGCGCGCACCAGTTCCGCGCTCGAGAACTTCCTCGCCCGCAGGCCCGCGGCCAGCTGTGTCAGCGTGCTGGTGTGCCAATCGCTCACGCGCGTCTCATTCGATGACCTTGGGCACCAGGTACAGGCCGGCGGCGACCTGGGGCGCGTTCGCCTGATAGTGCTCGCGGCGGTCCTGCTCGGTCACCACGTCCGGCCGCAGGCGCTGCGACAGGCCGGGAAGGGGATGCGACATCGGGGCGACGTCGGCGGTGTGGGCGCGATCCAGGGCGCTGACGAACTCGAGGATCCGCGACAGGCTGTCCTGGTACACCGGGAACTCGGAGGCGGTCAGGTCGAGCCGCGCCAGGGCGGCGATGCTCGCGATCTGTTCGCGGGTGAGGGCCATGGAGGTTCGCGGCACGCCTGGCGAAGTGAGAAAACCAGCGCAAAATCATACATGTTGCCTTGCTCAATGTCCCCTCGGTTGCTAGATTACGCGCCACTTTCGGCGTCTCCCGCCGCTCATTCCCGGCCGCTTCATGTTCAAACGCCTGCGCGGTTATTTTTCGAGCGATCTGTCGATCGATCTGGGTACGGCGAACACCCTGATCTATGTGCGCGACAAGGGCATTGTGCTCAACGAACCCTCGGTGGTCGCGGTGCAGGACGAGCCCGGGCGCAGCGGCAAGGTGATCGTCGCGGTCGGCTCCGAGGCCAAGGCCATGCTCGGGCGCACGCCCGGGCACATCACCGCCGTGCGTCCCATGAAGGACGGCGTGATCGCCGACTTCACCTACACCGAGAAGATGCTGCAGCACTTCATCAACAAGGTGCACGGCAACCGCACGCTCAAGCCCTCGCCGCGCGTGCTGGTGTGCGTGCCGTTCGGTTCGACGCAGGTGGAGCGGCGCGCCATCCGCGAATCGGCCGAAGGCGCGGGCGCGCGCAACGTGGCGATCGTCAGTGAGCCGATGGCCGCGGCGGTGGGCGCGGGACTGCCGGTGCACGAGGCGCGCGGCTCGATGGTGCTCGATATCGGCGGCGGCACCTCCGAGGTGGCCGTGCTGTCGCTGAACGGCGTGGTGTATGCCAACTCCGCACGCATCGGCGGCGATCGCTTCGACGAGGCGATCATGAACTACGTGCGCCGCAATTACGGCATCCTCATCGGCGAGGCAACCGCCGAACGCATCAAGATCGAAATCGGTTCGGCTTACCCCGGGCAACAGGTGCGCGAACTGTCGGTGAAGGGCCGCAACCTCTCCGAAGGCGTGCCGCGCAGCTTCACGCTGAACAGCAACGAGATCCTCGAGGCGCTGCAGGAGCCGCTCCAGAGCATCGTGAGTGCCGTGAAGCAGGCGCTCGAGCAGACTCCTCCGGAGCTGGGCGCGGACGTCGCCGAGCGTGGCATCGTGCTCACGGGCGGCGGCGCGCTGCTGCGCGACATCGACAAGCTGCTCACCGAGGAGACGGGGCTCCCGGTCGTGGTGGCGGATGACCCCCTGACCTGCGTGGCACGCGGTGGCGGGCGCATTCTCGAGCTGATGGACGAGCTGGGCCCGGGACACTTCGGTCTTGAGTAGCGCAAGGAGCGCGCGAGCCTGAGTGGCCGCCTTCGGGACAGCAGCCGGCAGACCCCTGCAGGGGCGGGGCGGCTCTCCCGGCTTTCGCTTTACGGTGTATGCCGCGGTGGCTGTCGTGGTCATGTACCTCGATCAGCGCCAGCACTACCTCGAGCAGGTGCGCTACGTGCTGCAGGCCGTGGCCTACCCCATCCAGCTCGCGGTGAACTCCCCGCCCGCGGCCTGGCACTGGATCACGCAGAGCTTCGAGGGTCGCGAGCGGCTGCAGGCCGAGAATGCACGCCTGCGCGCCGCGCAGCGCGACCTCGAGTTGCGCTCGATGCGTTACGAGGCGCTGGCGCGCGAGAACGGCGAGCTGCGCGGGCTGCGTGCGGCCCTGCCGCCGCTCGCCGACCGCTGGCTCGCGGCGCAGATCGTCAACATCCAGCTGAGCAGCCTCAGGCAGCGCCTCCTCATCGACCGCGGGGCGCTCAACGGGGTCTTCAAGGCACAGGCGGTGCTCGATGACCGGGGACTGATCGGCCAGACGACGCACGTAGGCCCCTGGAGCGCGGAAGTCATCCTGATCACCGACCCGGAGCACGCGGTTCCGGTGCGTATCGAGCGCACGGGTCTGCGCACCATCGCCGTCGGCGCGGGCGACGCCACCTCCCTCGCGCTGCCCTACCTGCCGGCCAATGGGGACATCAGGAACGGCGATCTGCTGGTCACCTCGGGACTCGGTGGCGTGTTTCCGGAGGGCTACCCGGTGGCGCGCGTCACCGAGGTGCACCGCGACGCCGTGCAGCCGCTGGCACAGGTGCGGGCTGAGCCGCTGGCGCACGTCGACACCGACAGCGAGGTCATGCTGGTATGGTTCCGCGCCGACCACCCGGCGGCCGCCACGCCCACGGGCAAGTCCCTGGGTGAGCTCAGAAAAGGCGACGCCTCCATGCAACCACAGGCCGTCCCACCGCGACCGCAAGCCGCAGCGCCGGGGCCGCCGGCTGCCCCGCCGCGACCGCCAGCGGCTGTGGCGCGAAAGCCGCCCGCCGAATCGCGGGCTGCCGAACCGAAGGCTGCCGCACCGCAGCCGGCCACGCCCGAGCCCGCCACGCCCCCGCAGCCGGACGC
>VBNP01000028.1 GCA_005877965.1 Gammaproteobacteria bacterium
AGCGCCGAGAACCCCATGGAGAGTGCGATGGTGAGCGCGAACTGCCGGTAGATGACCCCGGTGCTGCCGCTCTGCAGGGCGCTCGGTATGAACACCGCGGCGAGCACCGAGGTAATGGCGACGATCGCGCCGGTGATCTGGTGCATGGCCTTGCGCGTGGCCTCCTTAGGCCCCAAATGGTCCTCGCGCATGATGCGCTCGACCGCCTCCACCACCACGATGGCATCGTCCACCACGATGCCGATCGCCAGCACCATCGCGAACAATGTCAGCTGGTTGATGGAGAAGCCGACCGCGTACATCCCCACCAGCGTACCCAGCAGCGCCGAGGGCACGACCAGGGTCGGGATGAGCGTGGCGCGAAAGCTCTGCAGGAACACCAGCATCACCAGGAACACCAGCGCCACCGCTTCAGCGAGGGTGATGATCACCTCGCGGATGGCCACCTTGATGAAGGTGGTCGAGTCGAACGCCCAGAACCAGCTGACGCCGGCGGGGAAGCTCGGCTGCATGTCGTTCATCTTCGCCACCACCGCCTCGGAAACCTCCAGCGCGTTGGCGTTGGGGGCGAGCTGGATGCCGAAGGCCGCGACCGGTGTGGTGCCGACGTTGGTCTCGAAACCGTATTGCGCCGCGCCCAGCGTGACGCGCGCCACATCCTTGAGGCGCACCGAGGCGCCGGTGGGATCGGTGCGCAGCAGGATGTTCTCGAACTGCTCCGCGGAGCGGAAGCGTCCCTCCGCCGTGACGGTCGCGGTCACGGCCTGGTTCGCCACGGCCGGCTGTGCGCCGATGGCGCCGGAGGCGAACTGCGCGTTCTGCGCCTGTACCGCGGCGAGCACTCTGACTGACGACAGGCTGTAGGCACGCAGCTTGTCGGCGTCCAGCCAGATGCGCATCGCGTACTCGGAGCCGAACTGCACCACCGCGCCCACCCCGGGGATGCGCTGCACCTGATCGAGCACGCGCGAGGCCACGATGTTGTTGAGCTCCTGGGCATCCGGGCCACCGGCGGCGGCGCGCAGTCCGATGCCGCCCAGGAACCCGGCGCTCACTTTCGCAATGCGGATGCCCTGTTGGTTGACTTCCGTGGGCAGGCGCGGCTGGGCGAGCGTCACGCGGTTCTGGGTCTGCACCGCGGCAATGTCCGGGTTGGTGCCGTTCTGGAAGGTGAGCGTGATGGTCGCCGAGCCGTCGGAGGCCGACTGCGAGGTGAAGTACAGGAGATTGTCGAGGCCGGTGAGCTGCTGCTCGATGACCTGGGTGACGGTGGTCTCCACCGTGGCGGCACTCGCGCCCGGATAAGTCGTAGTCACCGCGACTTGTGGCGGGGCAATCTGCGGGTAGGCCTCCGACGGCAGTCGCGTGAGCGCGAGCAGTCCCCCGAGCGTGATGAGGATGGCGAGCACCCAGGCAAACACCGGGCGATCGATGAAAAATTGCGGCATGAACCCTTACTTGCCCGGGGCGGCCGGCGCCGCAGCGCTCGCGGCCTGCGCGGTTTCTGCCTGCGCCGCATAGGGCACCGCGGCCACGGTGGCGCCGGGTCGCGCATTCTGCGTGCCGGAGACGATCATTCGGTCGCCCTCGGCGAGACCCTCGGTGACGATCCACTCGGGTCCCGCGAGCGCCTCGACTACCACACGCTTCTGGATGACCTTGTCATCGGGGCCGACGGTGAGCACGTACGGCCCGGTGGCGTCGCGCTGCAGGCCGGCCTGCGGCACGAGAAACCCGTGATTCACGGCGCCGGAGCTCAGGCGCACGCCGACGAACATGCCCGGCAGCAGCCGATGCTCCGGATTGGGCAGGATGGCGCGCAGCGCCACCGCACCGGTCGCCGGGTCGACGCTGAGGTCGAGGAAATCGAGCGTTCCCGCGTGTGGGTACGGCGTGCCGTCCGGGAGCGTGAGCCGCACGCTCACCCCATCGGGCGCCACGGTCACGCTGCCGGCGCTTTGTGCACGGCGCAGCCGCTCGATGTCCACCGCGGGCTGGTCGAAGTTGACGTAGATCGGATCGATCTGCTCCACCGTCGTGAGCAGTGTCGGCGTGCCGGCCCCGACCAGGGCTCCTTCGGTGACGCCCTGCTGGCCGGCGCGGCCGCCGATCGGCGCGCTCACGCTCGCGTAACCGAGGTTGATGCGCGCGCTGCTCACGCCGGCCTTCGCCTGCTGCACGCTTGCTGCGGTGGAGCGCTCGGCGGCCTGCGCGTTGTCCAGATCCGAGCGCGACACCAGGCCGCTCGCGATGAGCTCGCGCGCCCGCTCGGCGGCGACGTGAGCGTTGGTGGCGTTCGCCTGCGCCTGTGCGAGCGCCGCCTCGGCGCCATCGAGCGCCGCGCGCAGCGGCGCCGGATCGATCTGGAACAGCGCCTGTCCGGCCCTGACGTCCGAGCCCTCCTTGTAGAGGCGCTTGAGCAGCACGCCCGCGACCCGCGCGCGCACGTCCGCGGTGCGCGTGGCGGCCAACCGTCCCACCAGCTCGCGCGTCAGCGGCACGGATTGCGAGTGCGCCACCACCACCCGGACCTGCGCCGGGGGCGGGGCGGGCGGGGGCGCTTGCGACCCGCAGCCGCCCAGCAGCGCGAGGAGCGTGACTGGCGCCGCCGCGCGCCGCAGCCTCGTCCGTGCGAACGACCTCAGGTACCCGGCCCTGGCCACGCGCGCTCCTTCAATCGACAAATACCTGCCAAGGCAGTCTACCTCGGACGGATGATCGATAACGGCCAACCCAAGGGGGACAATGCGCACTCACCTACAGGCGCCGATCATGAGCACCCGCAACATCGTTCTCGCAGCAACCCTGGCGGCCTCGCTCGCCGGCTGTGTCGACCGCGGTGACTGGAAGGCGGCACCGCGACTCGAGCCGCAGGCGCTCGGCGCGCAGCAGGCGCTCGCGGATGCGAGGCTCGACGCCGCGGCCTGGCCGGCGGACCTGTGGTGGCAGGCTTACGGCGATCCGCAGCTCGATGCGCTCATCGCCGAGGCGCTCGCCGGCAGCCCCTCGCTCGCGATCGCCCAGGCACGGCTGCGGGCCGCCCAGGCGCAGGCCCTCGCGGCGGGCGCCGCACGGGTGCCGGGGGCGGCGCTCGACGCCGAGACCACCCGCCAGCGATACCCGGAGCATGGGCTGTTCCCGACGCCCTTCGCCGGCAGCTACTCGACCGACGCTCGGGTGGCGCTCGACTTCAGTTTCGATCTCGACTTCTGGGGCCGCAACCGCGCCTTGCTGGCCGCGGCACGCTCGGGCGTAGCGGCGGCGGATGCCGACCGCGCGGCGGCGCGCCTGGCGCTCGCGGTCGGCGTGGTGCGCGCTTACATCCAGCTCGACCTGTGGTACGCGCTGCTGGATGTCAGCAACGACAACCTCAAACAGCAGACTGCGATTCTCGAGCTGACGCAGCAGCGCGTCAGCGCGGGCCTGGAAAACACCGCGCGCGTGAAACAGTCGGAAGGCAGTGTGGCGCTGACGCGCGCCGGCGTGGCGGCGGTGCAGGCGAGCATCGAGCTCGCGCGCAATCAGCTCGCCGACCTGGTCGCAGCGGGCCCCGATCGCGGCCAGCGCCTGCAGCGCCCGCAGCTCGCGGCGCCGGCCGACCTGGCGCTGCCCTCGGCGCTGCCCGCGGATCTGCTCGCGCGCCGCCCGGACGTGGCCGCGGCGCGCGCGCAGGTGGAGGCCGCGGCTCACGGGGTCGCGGCGGCGCAGGCGGATTTCTACCCGAACGTGAACCTGACGGCGTTTGCGGGCCTGCAGAGCATCGGCCTGTCGCAGCTTTTCGAGGCGTCCGACCGCATCGTGGGCGCGGGGCCGGCGCTGCACCTGCCGGTGTTCAACCGCGGCGAGCTGCGCGGCGCGCTGCAGAGCCAGCAGGCGCGGCTCGATGAGTCGGTCGGCCAGTACAACCAGACGCTGCTCGATGCCGTGCGCGAGGTCGCCGACGTGATCGCGAACTGGCGGGCGCTCGAGCGCGAGAGCCACGAGCAGCAGATCGCGCTCGAGGCCGCGCAGCGCTCCTACGACCTAACCACCGAGCGCTATCGCGCCGGGCTCGACAACTACTTGAGCGTGCTGTCGAGCCAGAACCAGGTGTTGCAGGCGCAGGGGCTGCGCGCGCAGTTGCAGGCGCGGCGCCTGTCCTTCAGCGTCGAGCTGGTGCGCGCGCTCGGCGGCGGCTACGCCCCGCGCTCATCAGCCACCTGAAGCGCGCACGGCCGCACCTGCCGCGCAACCCCTGATGGATGCCCCCGCCACCACCGCCCCCTCGGCCCTGGCGCGCCTCATGCGGCCGCGCCGCCAGAGGTGGCTCGTCGGCCTGACGGTGGCGGTGCTCCTCGTGGCGCTGCTCACCCTCGCCTGGTGGTGGCTGTACGCGAGCCATTACCAGAGCACGGACGACTCCTACGTCGCGGGCGACCTGGTGAGCGTCATGTCGCAGGTGAGCGGCACGGTGGTCGCGATCGACGCCGACGAGACCGACCTGGTGCGGGCCGGCCAGGAGCTGGTGAGGCTCGACGCCACCGATGCGGGTATCGCCTTGCAGGATGCCGAGCAGCAACTGGCGCGCACCGTGCGCCAGACCCGCACGCTGTTCGCCACCCGCGACCAGCTGGCGGCGGTCGTGGCGCAGCGCCGCGCGGACCTCGACAAGGCGCTGGCGGATGTCAACCGCCGCAGGGATCTCGCCGCCACCGGGGCGGTGTCTGGCGAGGAGGTCGGGCACGCGCGCGATGCGCTGAATGCGGCGCGCGATGCGCTGATCGCCGCGCAGAAGAATCTCGCCGCCAGCGCCGCCCTGGTCGGGCGCACCGGCATAGCCGATAACCCGGACGTGCAGGCGGCCGCGACCGTGGTGGAGCGGGCGTGGCTCGCCCTGCGGCGCACCAGCGTGCGCGCGCCGGTCACCGGCTACCTCGCCCGGCGCGCCGTGCAGCTCGGCGAGCGCATCGCGCCCGGCGGGCCGCTCATGGCCATCGTGCCGCTCGAGCGGCTGCGGGTGGATGCCAACTTCAGGGAAGTGCAGCTCACGCACATGCGCATCGGACAGCCCGCGACGGTGGTCACCGACCTGTACGGCGGGCAGGTCGAGTACCACGGCACGGTCGTCGGCCTCGGCCTCGGCACCGGCGCGGCGTTCGCGCTGCTGCCGGCGCAGAACGCCACCGGCAACTGGATCAAGGTCGTGCAGCGTGTGCCGGTGCGCATAGCACTGCAGGCGCGCGAGCTGCTGGCGCACCCGCTGCGCATCGGACTGTCCACCCGCGCGCGCGTCGACGTGCACGATGACTCGGGCCCGCAGCTCGCACCGGCGCCGCCCCAGGAGCCGGTGCTCGCCACCAGCGCCTACGACATCGACCGCAGCGAGATCACGGCGCGTATCGCGCACATCATCGCCGAGAACTCGCCCGAGGGAGCGGTGAGTCAGTCGAGCTTGAGGTAGTCGAGCGGCAGGGCGGTGGTGTACTTGATGGTCTCGAGGGCGAAGCTGGCACTCACGTCCTGGAAGTCCACCGCCGAGATCAGCCGCTTGTACACGACATCATAGGCGTCGATGTCCGGCACCACGATGCGGATGAGGTAGTCGACGTCGCCGCTCATGCGGTGAATCTCCGTCACCTCGGGGATGTCGCGCACCGCACGCACGAACTTGTCGAACCACGCTTCGCTGTGATTGCCGGTCTTGAGGGTCACGAATACCGTCGTGCCGACGTTGAGCGCATGCGCATCGAGCAGCGCCACGGTGCGCCGGATGACCCCGTCCTGCTGCAGCTTCTGGGTGCGCCGCCAGCAGGGGGCCTTGGAAAGGCCGATGCGATCGGCGATCTCCGCGGCGCTCAGTTCGCCGTTGCCCTGCAGCAGCTCCAGGATTCTGGCATCCAGCTTGTCCATGAAACGCGGTGGGTCATTCTCCGGCAAAACGCGCAACATTGTTGCGCAGCCGGCCCCGGTTTGCCAGACGAACGCAACCGCGTAGCGCGCGCTCGCGGCTAGCATGAGCCCCATGGATCTGATCCGCGCCTTCAGCGAACATCCCGCTTCGGTCGGTGAGACCTACAGCGAGCACCTGGTGAGGGCGGTGTGCTTCGGCACCCGCATGGTGCTCGCCGGTTTCGCCTGCCTGGTGCACGGCCTGCTGCCGTTTCTGTTCGTGCGCACCGGCAGCCAGACGATCGCCGAGCTGAACGAGAGGATGATCGCCAACCGGCCCCTGCCGCTGCACCCGATCGCGAGCGACAAACGGCTGCCGCTGTAGCGGTGCGCTCGCGCGCGGCTGGACGGTCGTATCGCGCGGCCGCGCCCGCTACACTGCCGCAATGGCGAGTGCCCGATCCCGGATCTCCCGCCGCGCCGCCGAGGGCGCGGTGCGCACGCTGTTGCGCTGGGCGGGTGAGGATCCGCGCCGCGAGGGCCTGCGCGCCACGCCGCGCCGGGTCGTGGATGCCTACCGCGACTGGTTCTCCGGCTATCAGATCGACCCGGCCGCCTACCTGCGGCGCACCTTCGAGGAGGTCGGCGGCTACGACGAGATGATCGTGCTGCGCGACATCAGCTTCGAGTCGCATTGCGAGCACCACATGGCTCCCATCATCGGCCGGGTGCACATCGGCTACCTGCCCGCCAACAAGGTGGTGGGCATCAGCAAGCTCGCGCGCGTGGTCGACGGCTACGCGCGGCGTTTCCAGGTGCAGGAGAAGCTCACCTCCCAGATCGCCGACTGCATCACCGAGGTACTGAGGCCGCGCGGCGTGGGTGTGGTCGTGGACGCCGTGCACCAGTGCATGACCACGCGCGGGGTGCACAAGCGCAACGTGTCGATGGTCACCAGCCGCATGACCGGCACCTTCCGCAGCGACGCCCGCACCCGGGCCGAGTTCCTGCGCTTCATCGACATCACCGGCGCGCGCGAGCTCTGAGCGCGAGGCCAGGCGCAGCCGCGAGCGCCCTTTGCGCGCTCACCCGCTCCTCAGGCCGTGACGGTGCTCTCGCTGCGCGCCGCGCGCTTGCGGTCCTGCTCCTTCAGAAAGCGCTTGCGGATGCGGATGGAGGTGGGCGTGACCTCGACCAGCTCGTCATCGGCGATGAACTCGACCGCGTACTCCAGCGTCAGCTCGATGGGTGGCGTCAGCAGGATGGCGTCGTCCTTGCCGGCGGCGCGGATGTTGGTGAGCTTCTTGGTCTTGATCGGGTTCACCACCAGGTCGTTGTCGCGGCTGTGGATCCCGATGATCATGCCCTCGTAGAGCTTCTCGCCGGGAGCGACGAACAGCCGGCCGCGCTCCTGCAGGTTGAACAGCGCGTAGGCGACCGCCTGGCCGTGCTCGTTGCTCACCAGCACGCCGTTGTGGCGGTCGGGAATCTCGCCCTTCACCGGCGCAAAACCGTCGAAGATGTGACTGATGAGGCCGGTGCCGCGGGTGAGCGTCAGGAACTCGCCCTGGAACCCGATCAGGCCGCGCGCCGGCACGCGGTACTCGAGGCGCGCGCGCCCCTGGCCGAGACTCATGTCGGTCAGGTCCGCGCGGCGGCTGCCGAGCGCCTCCATCACCGCACCCTGGTGCGCCTCCTCGATATCGACGGTGAGGGCTTCGTAGGGCTCGTGCACCTCGCCGTTCACGCTCCGGGTCAGCACCTGCGGGCGCGACACGGCGAGCTCGTAGCCCTCGCGGCGCATGTTCTCGATGAGGATGGTCAGATGCAGCTCGCCGCGGCCGCAGACCCGCAGCACGTCCGGCTCGTCGGTGTCTTCCACCCGCAGCGCGACGTTACTCTGCAGCTCGCGGTACAGCCGCTCGCGCAACTGGCGGCTGGTGACGAACTTGCCCTCGCGCCCGGCGAGCGGCGAGGTGTTGACCTGGAAGTTCATGGCCAGGGTCGGTTCATCCACGCTGATGGGCGGCAGTCCGAGCGGATGCTCCGGGTCACACACCGTCATGCCGATGTTGACGGACTCGATGCCGGTGACGGCGACGATGTCGCCGGCGCTCGCTTGCTCCACCGGGTTGCGCTCGAGGCCGGTGAAGGCAAGCACCTGGCCGATCCGGGCGAGCCCGTGGTCGGAATCGCCGAAGCGCAGCGCCACGGTCTCGCCGGGGCGCACCACGCCGCGGCGAATGCGGCCGATGCCGATGCGCCCGACGTAGGAGTTGTAGTCGAGCGTGGAGATCTGCAGCTGCAGCGGCAGGTCGGCCTGTGCCGCCGGCGGCGGCACGTGGGTGAGGATCGCCTCGAACAGCGCCGACATGTCCGGGCGGCGCTCGGTGTAGTCGGTGCTCGCCCAGCCCTGTAGCGCTGAGGCGTAGATGACCGGGAAATCGAGCTGCGCGTCGCTGGCGCCGAGCTTGTCGAACAGGTCGAAGGTCTGGTCGACGACCCAGGCCGGGCGGCTCCCGGGCCGGTCGATCTTGTTGACCACCACGATGGCCTTCAGGCCCTGGGCGAGCGCCTTGCGCGTGACGAAGCGGGTCTGCGGCATCGGTCCCTCGACCGCATCGACCAGCAGCAGCACGCCGTCCACCATGGACAGTACCCGCTCGACTTCGCCGCCGAAGTCGGCGTGGCCGGGCGTATCGACGATGTTGATGCGCGTGCCGCCGTACTCGATGGCGCAGTTCTTGGCGAGGATGGTGATGCCGCGCTCGCGCTCGATGTCGTTGGAATCCATGATGCGCTCGCCGAGCCGCTCGTGGGCGGCAAAGGTCCCCGACTGCTTCAGCAGGCAGTCGACCAGCGTGGTCTTGCCGTGGTCGACGTGCGCGATGATGGCGATGTTGCGGATCGGGCGGTTCATGGATGGGTGGCTGGCGTCGGCCCGCGAGCGCCGGCAGGCAAGGCCCGCGGCTGAGCGGTGTCCGAAAAGGGTGCGCAGGGTAGCAGATTCGCCCGCCGCGCGCCTGGTTTTGCGCCCCGCCGGCCGGGGCGCTCAGCGGGCCTTCGGCGGGCCGATGCGCAGCGCCGCGGTGGCGAGCCGCACCTCGATGAAGAACGCAATGAAGGCCGCGCTCAGGCACACCATCGCGGCGACGAACAGCAGCGCGATCAGCAGCGCGAGCTCCGAACCCAGAAACGCGTTGGCAAACAGCGTCACCACCACCAGCGCCACCAGCAGTGCCGCGATCGCGCACATCGAGATCGCCGCGTTGATGTAGCGGGCGCGCCGCGCCAGCACCGCCAGATCCGCGTGCAGGTGCGGCGCGCTACCCGGGTGACCCTCGAGCTGTCGCTCGAGCGTGCGCGCGCGATCGACGATGCGCGCCAGGCGGTTGGTGAGCACCACCAGCGTGGCGGCCACACCGGACAGCAGGAACACCGGTGCAACTGCCGACTGGATCAGGCGCGCAATATCCATAGGCTAGCGACACTCCCGGACGACACGGCTGGCGCGGACCGGCGGGCCATGGGGCGGTCGCGGCAGGCCTGTATTGCGGGCGCGGTTCGTGCTGTTGTACGATCGTTCAACAACGCACCTCGCCACGCCGTGTGCTCCCATGAAACCCAGCCGCCTGCAGTCAGTCGAACCCGCCGCGCCCGCCGACACCGACGGCCTGAGTCTACCCGCCTGGATTTACCACGATGCGGAATTCTTCGCGCGCGAGCAGCAGGCGATCTTCCGCAACAGCTGGCAGCTGGTGTGCCACCTGAGCGACGTGCCGCGCCCGGGGGACTTCCATACCTTCGAGTTCTACGGCGAATCGGTGCTGGTGCTGCGCGCCGAGGACGGCGCGCTGCGGGCATTTCACAATGTCTGCCGCCACCGCGCGGCACGCCTGCTCGACGGGCCGCGCGGCCACTGCGGCCGCCGCATCACCTGCCCGTACCACGCCTGGACCTATGCCCTCGACGGACGCCTCATCGGCGTGCCGCAGCGCGACAGCTTCAGCGGGCTCGATCGGGCGCGGCACGGGCTGGTGCCGCTCGAGCACGAGGTGTTCAAGGGCTTCATTTTCGTGCGCTTCGCGCCCGGGCTGCCGAGCGTGCGCGAGATGGCGGCGCCGTACGAGCACGAGCTCGCGCCCTACCGCCTGGAGGAGCTGGTGCCGCTCGGGCGCGTCACCCTGCGTCCGCGGGCGGTGAACTGGAAGAACGTCGCGGATAACTATTCCGACGGGCTGCACATCAACGTCGCGCACCCGGGCCTGACCCGCCTGTTCGGCCAGGGCTACGGCATCGAGGCGCGGCCCTGGATCGACAAGATGTGGGGCACGCTGCGCGATACACCTTCCGCCAACTGGTCGGAGCGGCTCTATCAGCGGCTGCTCCCGCAGCTCACCGCTCTGCCGCCCGAACGGCAGCGACTGTGGACCTACTTCAAGCTCTGGCCGAACCTCGCCTTCGACATCTACCCCGACCAGATCGACTTCATGCAGTTCCTGCCGGTGTCGCCGACCGAGACCCTGATCCGCGAGATCGCTTACGCGCACCCGGACGCTCGCCGCGAGATGCGCGCCGTGCGCTATCTGAACTGGCGCATCAACCGGCGCGTCAGTCTCGAGGACAAGGCGCTGATCGAGCGGGTGCAGGCCGGCATGGCCTCGAGCAGCTATACCTGCGGACCCTTGAGCGAAGGGGAGGTGTGCCTGCGCAGTTTCGCGCGGCGCATGCGCACCCTGATTCCGGAAAGCGTCCTGCCGCGGGCTCCGGCGCGCGGGTGGAGCCATGGGTGAGGCGGCGCGGCGCGCCGAGCGGCGCTGCGATGCGCTGATCATCGGCGGCGGACACAACGGGCTGGTGTGCGCCGCGTACCTGGCGGCGGCGGGGCTCAAGGTCACCGTGCTCGAGCGGCGCGCGGTGGTCGGTGGCGCCGCGGTCACCGAGGAGTTCCATCCCGGGTTTCGCAACTCGGTCGCCGCCTATACGGTCTCGCTCCTGAACCCGAAGGTCATCCGCGATCTCGATCTCGCCGGCCACGGCCTGCGCATCATCGAGCGACGCTGCGCCAACTTCCTGCCGACCGCGGACGGGCGCTACCTGCTCACCGGCGAGGGCCGCACGCAGGCGGAGGTGGCGCGCTTCTCGGCGCGCGATGCGGCACGCCTGCCCGAGTACGGCGAGCGGCTGGAGGCCATCGCGGACGTGCTGCGGGACCTGGCGCTGACCACGCCGCCGAATGCGCTCGAGGGCAGCTGGCGCGCGGCGCTGCCGGAGCTGGTGCGCGCGGCGCGCGTGGGCGGCCGCCTGCGGCGGCTCGACATGAGCTCGCGGCGCGAGCTGCTGGCGCTGTTCGCCATGTCGGCCGGCGACTACCTCGATAACTGGTTCGAGAGCGACCCGATCAAGGCGGTGTACGGCTTCGACGGCATCGTCGGCAACTACGCGAGCCCCTATTCGGCGGGTTCCGCCTACGTGCTGCTGCATCACGTGTTCGGCGAGGTGAACGGCAAGCGCGGCGTGTGGGGCCACGCCATCGGCGGCATGGGCGCCATCACCCAGGCGATGGCGCAGGCCGCGACGGCGCGCGGCGCGCTGATCCGTGTGGCGACCGCGGTGCGCGAGGTCCTGGTCGAGGGCGATCGCGCGGTCGGGGTGCTGACCGAGTCGGGCGAGAGCCTGCGCGCGGCGGCCGTGATCTCCAATCTCAACCCGAAGCTGCTGTACCTCGAGATGTTCGCACCTGAGGCCCTGCCGCCGGAGTTCCGCGAGCACATCAGTCACTGGCGCTGCGGCTCCGGGACCTTCCGCATGAACGTGGCGCTCACCGAACTGCCGGATTTCAGCTGTCTGCCGGGAAGGAAGCCCGCCGACCATCACACCGCGGGCATCATCATCGCGCCGACGCTCGCTTACATGGAGCGCGCCTACTTCGATGCGCGCACCCACGGCTGGTCACGAGCGCCGATCATCGAGCTGGTGATCCCCTCGACGCTCGACGACACGCTCGCCCCCCGGGATAAGCACGTGGCGAGCCTGTTCTGCCAGCACGTGGCGCCGCAGCTGCCCGGCGGTGAGTCCTGGGACGCGCACCGCGAGGCGGTCGCGGATCTGATGATCGACACGGTGAACGCCTACGCCCCCAACTTCAAGGCGGCGGTGCTCGGCCGTCAGATCATGAGTCCGCTCGATCTGGAGCGCACCTTCGGCCTCATCGGCGGCGATATCTCGCACGGCACGCTGAGCCTCGACCAGCTGTTCTGCGCGCGCCCGATGCTCGGCTACGGCAACTACCGCGGACCGCTGCAGGGGCTGTACATGTGCGGCGCCGGCACGCATCCGGGCGGGGGCGTGACGGGCGCCCCGGGTCACAACGCGGCGCGCGAGATCTTGAGCGATTTTCGCCGCGGGCGACTGCGGCGGGTGGCGTGAACGGCCGCGGCGCCTCGGTGGCGCGCGCGTCCCGCGGGCGGGCGCGCCGGCCGCGTTTCGAGCGCCAGCTGCCGCAGCAGCGGCGCCAGGCGCTGATCGACGCCACCATCGAAAGTCTCAAGCGCTACGGTCACGCGGGACTGTCGATCCGCACCATCAGCGCCCAGGCCGGCGTGTCGGTCGGTCTCATCAATCATCACTTCCCCAACAAGAACCAACTCATCGCGGCGGCCTACCGGCACTTCAACAGCGAGCTGGTCGGCGGCCTGCAGGCGGCGGTGGCGCGTGCCGCGGATTCGCCCCGGGCACGCATGCGCGCCTTCCTCGAGGCGTCCTTCTGCCCGCCGAATCTCGACCAGGACGCGCTCGCGGTGTGGGTGGTGTTCTGGGGGCTGTACCGGCACTCGCGCCTGATCCAGCGGGTGCAGCGTGACACCTACCGCGGCTACGTGCGCCTGTTGCGCGGCATGCTCGCCGAGCTGCTGGCGCAGGCGCGCGCGCCGCACAGCCGCCGCCCGCGAGGCGCTGCGCGCGCGGCGCGCGGCGCGGCGCGGCCGGACCTGCGCCTCGCCGCCATCGGGCTCACCGCGCTCCTGGATGGCCTGTGGCTCGAATGGTGTCTGGAGCCGGGCGCCTTCCGGCCCGCCGAGGCCGTGGCGCTGTGCGAGGCGTGGGTGGAGGATCTGTGCCGGCGCGCCAGCGGTTCCTGAGCTGGAATAGCCGATAATTCTGGCCGCCGGGCTGAGTCATTGACTTACTGGCGGCGCTTGTAGCAGCCGATAATCGTCCCCACATCATTTTAAGGTTTTACGGCGGAGGGGGCGTTGCATGGCCCGGGGCGAGCGCGGATGGTGATTGTCGGTTGCGGCTGCGGCGGTCTGTTTGCCGCCCGCGCGCTCAAGCGTACGCACATCGCCCGGCCCATCCGCTCCTGATGGCCACACCGGTTCATCCTGCGCACCACCCGGGCACGCCGAGCGGCGGTCGCGAGGCCACGACGCTGCGGGGCTTTTTCGGGGTATTCCGCTACAGCCGGCGCGCGCTCGAACTGGTGTGGAGCACCAACCAGGCACTGACGCTCGCGCTCGCCCTGCTCACGCTCATCGCCGGCATCGTGCCCGCCTCGGTCGCCTACGTCGGCGCACTGATCGTCGATGCGGTCGTGGCCGCGATCCGCGCCGGCGGCGGCGTGGCGACGCACGTCGCGCAGCTGGTGCTACTGGAAGGAGTCCTGGTGGCGGCGATCGCGGCGGCGCAACGCGGGCTGTCGCTGTGCCAGTCACTGCTGCGCGCGCAGCTCGGCCAGCGGGTCAACGTGATGATCCTCGAGAAGGCGCTCACCCTCGAGCTGCAGCACTTCGAGGACTCGGAATTCTACGACAAGCTCACGCGCGCGCGCCGCGAGGCATCCACCCGCCCGCTGAGTCTCGTCACCCGCACCTTCGGGCTGGTGCAGAACGGCATCTCGCTGGTGAGCTACGGCGTGCTGCTGGCACGGTTCTCGCCGTGGGCGGTCGCGGTACTGCTGCTGGCCGGGCTGCCGGCATTCGTCGCGGAAGCCAAGTTCTCCGGCGATGCGTTTCGGCTGTTCCGCTGGCGCTCGCCCGAGACGCGCATGCAGATCTACCTCGAGACCGTGATCGCCCGCGAGGATCACGCCAAGGAGGTCAAGCTCTACGGCCTGGGTCCGCGGCTGCTCGAGCGCTACCGCGACATTTTCCGGCGACTGTACCGGGAGGATCGGGCGCTCACCATGCGCCGCGATGCCTGGGGCTTTGCCCTGGGACTCATCGCAACCGCCGCGCTCTACGGCGCCTACGCCTGGATCGCGGTCACCGCCGTGCGCCGTGTCATCACCCTCGGCCAGATGACCATGTATGTCGCGCTGTTTCGCCAGGGTCAGGCGGCCGTGTCCGCCATGCTGGCGGCTGTCGGCGGCATGTACGAAGACAACCTGTACCTGTCGACGCTGTACGAGTACCTGGAAACCAACGTGCCGCAGCCGGCCGGCACCGCGGTGCTCGGTCCGCATCCGGAGGATGGCGTGCGCTTCGAGGACGTGAGCTTCAGCTATCCGGGAGCCGAGGAGCCGGCTCTCGAGCACGTCACGCTGCACCTGACCCCGGGCACGAGTCTCGCCCTGGTGGGCGAGAACGGCTCGGGCAAAACCACCCTGATCAAGCTGCTGACACGCCTGTACGCACCCACCTCGGGAAGGATCCTGCTCGACGGACAGGATCTGGCGCAGTGGGATGAGCGCGCGCTGCGCGAGCGCGTCGGCGTCATCTTCCAGGACTTTGCCCGCTATCAGATGCTGGTCGGTGAAAACGTCGGCGCCGGCGATGAGCGCTTCTTCGAGGACGAGTCGCGCTGGCGCGCGGCGGCGGACAAGGGGCGGGCGAGCGAGTTCATCGAAACCCTGCCCGCGGGCTATCGCACGCAGCTCGGCAAGTGGTTCCGCGACGGGCGCGAGCTCTCCGGCGGCCAGTGGCAGAAGATCGCGCTGTCGCGCGCCTTCATGCGCATCCGCGCGGACATCCTGGTGCTGGACGAGCCGACGGCGGCCATGGACGCGCAGGCGGAGTCCGAGGTATTCGAGCATTTCCGCCAGCTGGCGCGCGAGCGCATCACCATCCTGATCTCGCACCGTTTTTCCACCGTGCGCATGGCCGATCAGATCGCGGTGCTCAATCACGGCCGCATCATCGAACGCGGCCGCCACGAGGAGCTGATGAAGCTCAACGGGCGCTACGCGCAGCTGTTCACGCTGCAGGCGCGTGGATACCGCTGACGGACTGCGCCGCAGCGCCCGCCCCGCGGTGCAGCCGGCGCGTTACGGGCCCGCCCGGGCCTTGCGGGACTGCGCCTCGAGGCGCAGATCCGCCTGCATGCGCCGGTAATCGACCCTGCGGATCTCCTCGATCGGGCAGCGCCACTGACCGGTGGTCACGGAATCGAAGCGCGAATAGACCGCGCCGCCTGTGGAGGTCAGTCCGATGCGGGTCGCGAACTGCAGGTTATCGCACGGCGGCCCCACCTTGAGGAGGTAGGCGTCGCTGACTCCCGTAAACACGACCAGCTCGTCGCGGCCGATCGGCTGCCAGCCGTCGTAGCGCCCGAGCCACGTAAAGCGATCGATCGGCTCGCCGGAGTAGGCGGTGAAGCGATCGCGCTCTTCCTGCTGGCTCTGGTGCAGGGGGATGCCGCTCGCACAGCCGGCAAGCAGGGCGAGCGCCGCGGATACTCCCGCAAGTCCCGAGTGCTTGTGCAACATGCGATCCTCCTTAGGGTGAAAGTTAGTTTCATCCTGCGCTGTCTCCGACCCACGCCCCGCTCGGAAGTTCCATTGAATGTCCGTGTTCCCCCTGTTCCCCGAGTGTCAACCGGCCGCGGCGTGCGGCGTTGCGCCGTCCGGGTCCGTGCCCGGCGCATCGCAGCCGCAGGTGAGCAGCGCCACCGGGAACTCGGCCAGGGCGTGCGCGGCCAACACGCCTGCGCTCTCGCCCTGCCTCACCGGCGAGAGCTGCGCGCCGTCGAGGACGTTGCGGAACGATGCCCGCGAGCGCTCCTCGCGCGGCAGCTCGATGAGCGTCTCGCCCCACACGGCTTCCCCGAGGGGCAGTGCGCCCTCGTCACCGAGCAGGCGCCGGTACAGGCGCGGCGCAATGACCACGAGGGACTGCTGCCGGAAGCGGCGCGCGAAGGCGCACACGTGCTGTGCCTGGCTGCCGCGCACGCGCAGCCGCCGGTAGTCGCCGTCGCGAAACAGTTGCGGGTGCGCGCGCCGCAGCTGCAGGGTCTTCCAGGTGAGCAGCAGCTTAGCTCGCCCGTCCTGCAGGCGCTGCGCGAGCGCGCGCGGCGAGGCGCCGGCGTCGGCGTGGTGCAGCTCGGCGAGCAGGGCGCGCCGGCAGCGGTAATCGACCGCGCGCCGATTGTCAGGATCGACCAGCGAGAAATCCCAGAGCTCGTTCCCCTGGTAGATGTCCGGCACCCCCGGTGCGGTCAGCTTGCACAGCGTCTGCGACAGGCCGTTCAGCAGCCCGAAGCGCGCGACGCGCTGCTGGAACTCGAGAAAGTCGCCGAGAAACAGGTTGTTGTCACGCGGCTCCAGCACGCTGCGCACGAACTGCAGCAGCGCCTCTTCGTAGGGCGCGTCCGTCTCGGTCCAGCTGGTGCGCAGCTTCGCCTCGCGCGCCGCCTTGATCATGTAGGCCTCGATGCGCTCGCGATAGGCGGCGGCAGCCGCCGGGTCCGGCTCGGTAAGCGGCCAGGTACCCACCAGGGTCTGATAGAAGTGGTATTCGTCGTTACGCGAGGGGGCCTGCCGCCCGTCGACTTCGCGCGTGCGCGAGCGGTTGATGCGGCTCCAGCGCCGCACGGCGTCGCGCCACGGCGTGCTCATTTCCGAGAGGACGTTGAGCCGCGCGCGCACGTCCTCGGAGCGCTTGGTGTCGTGGGTGGAGGTGGCGAGCATCTCGTGCGGCCAGTGCCGGACGCGGTACTCCGCGTCCGCATGAAACGCGCGTACGCCGCCGCCGTAATTGCCGGGCTCGCCGCCGACCTCGTTGAGCGACAGCAGGCGGTTGAAGCGATACAGCGCGGTGTCCTCGATTCCCTTGGCGGTGATCGGCGCGGTGATCTGCTGGAACTTCATGGCGAAAGCGCGCATGCGCCGCCGCAATTCATCGGTCGGCGCCGGCAGCTCCAGCAGCAGCGCCGCACGCACGAAATCGAACACCGACGCCTCGGTCGCGGCGTGGCGCCGCCGCGCGCTGGCGATTGCCCATTCGATGTAGCGCCGGTCGCTGTCGGCAACCGTTGCCGCCACGTAAGTCCGGTATACCGGGAAACAGGCGATGACTTCCGCGAGCGCGGTCCGCAGGCCGTTGTAGGTGAAGTCGCGCGTGCGCCGGTCGGCACGCGCGATCCGCGCCAGCTGGTTGGTGGCGACGTTCAGCTCCGAGGCCAGCGAGCGGCGCAGCACCAGCTGCTGGCACTCGTACGCCACGTCCCGCCACTCGAGCGGCTCGTCGATGACTGCGCGGTACACGCGGTCCATGCGCGCGCGGGTGGCGGAATCCACCAGCATGCGGTTGACCACGTTGGCGAAGTGGTAACCGGTCTCGCCGTGCACCGGCCAGTCCGCCGGCAGGTGCTCGAATGAGGCGGTGATCTTCTCGACCACCAGGTACAGCGCCCGCGCGCCGCGCCGGCCGGTGACGGCGGCGATGCGCTCCTGCAGGCGGCGAAAATACCCGGCCGGGTCGTACAGCCCGTCCGCGTGATCGATGCGCAGGCCGTCGATCATGCCGGCGGCGATCAGCTGCAGCACCAGGCGGTGCGTGACCTCGAAGACCGCGTCGTTGTCGACCCGCAACGCCGCCAGATCGTTCACATCGAAGAACCGCCGGTAGTTGATGTCTTGGGCCGCGACGCGCCAGTAGGCGAGGTGATAGGCCTGCAGTTCGAGCAGCTCGTGCAGCGCATCGAAGCTCGCCGGTTCCGCCGCCGGGCCGCCGAAGCTGCGCACCGCCGCTTCGATCGCGGCGGCGACCTGCGGGTTGCCGGCCGCCAGCACCGCCAGGCGCTGCTTGTGCAGCTGCTTCTCCCGGTTGCGCTCGGCCACCTGTTCGGGCATGAGCGCCTGGCGGTCCGGCAGCGCCGCCAGCGAGCGCCTGATATTCTCGAGCTCGGTGTTGGAGACCAGCGCCGCCACGCGATCGAGGATCCGCGGGTAGGTGCGCGGATCGAGCGGCAGGCGGTGCCACTGGTAGTACACGGCGAAGGAGCCCGAGTGCGGTTCGAAGCGCAGCTCGAGCTCGCCGCGCTCGAGCACCGTGCCGTAGGGACCGGCCAGCACCGGCACCAGCACCTTGTGAGCGCGCTCCGGATTGGAGGGCGCCCAGTCGATGTCGAAGAACGCCGCGTAGCTGGATGCCTCGCCGTTCTCCAGCACGTCCATCCACCAGGCGTTGTCGGCGCCCAGGATGCCGACATGATTCGGCACGATGTCGACGATGTGACCCATGCCGTGCGCGCGCAACGCCGCGACGAACAGCTCGAAGTCATCGCGCTGACCGATCTCCGGGTTGAAGGAGTTGTGGTCGACCACGTCGTAGCCGTGCGTGCTGCCCGCGCGGGCGCGGAAATACGGCGAGCAGTACACGTGGCTGATTCCGAGCGCCGCCAGATACGGAACGATCGCCGTCGCGTCGCGGAAGGTGAAGCCGGCGTTGAGCTGCACCCGGTAGGTGGCGCGCGGAACGAGGACTTCGGGCGCGTCGCTGAGGCCCGCGCGCCGGCGCGCCGGGCCGCGCCGCTCAGCGCGATTCACGGCCGTGCTCCAGCAGCCACACGACGCTCCAGGGCGCCAGTTGCCGCCGGCCAAGCGCGGCCTCAGCGTCACGCTGGGTGGCGAAGATCACGCGGCCCGCGGCGCTCCCGACCAGCGGTGCCGTTGCCGCGCTGAGATTGGCGCTGAGGCGCAGCAGCGTCTCGCCGCCCGCCCACTGCACCGTGAAGGCCCCGCCGGCTTCGCCCCTGGAGCAGCGTCCCGCGCGCAGCTGCGGAATCAACGGCGCGATCTCGCGGCGCCTGATCGCCAGCAACCGCCGGTGGTATTGCAGCGCGTGCGCGTGCCAAGGCTCATCGAGGCGCCCCCAGTCCAGGCGCGCGCAGTCCCAGGTCGCCGCAGCCGCCGGATCCGCGCAGCCCGGGAACTCGCGGCGGCGATGCGCGTACACCCGCGCCGCCAACTCCGGCTCGAAGTCGCAGAACCACGGGAACGGCTCGCTGGCCGCCCACTCCTCGCCCATGAACAGCAGCGGGGGTGCGGGCGCAAGCAGCAGCACCGCGGCCGCGGCGCGCAGCGCCGCCGCGTCGCGCACGAGGGCGGTGAGCCGCTCGCCGCCGGCGCGATTGCCGATCTGGTCGTGGTTCTGCAGGAAGTTGACGAAGGCGCTTGGCGGCAGGTGCGCACTGCTCGCGCCGCGCCCCCGGCCGAGGTAGCGCGAGGGCTCACCCTGGTAGGCGAAGCCCTCCGCCAGGGCGCGGCACAGCAGCGCGTGCGGCTCTGGGGCGTAGTCCGCGTAGTAAGTGCCCGATTCACCACTCAGCAGGACGTGCAGGCAGTGGTGCGCGTCGTCATTCCACTGCGCGTCGCAGGTCCAGGCGGCGCCCGCGGCGCCGAGAAAGCGCACGGCGTTGTCGAGGTTCTCGAGCGTGAGGTAGATCGTGCGGGTGCGGCCTTGGGCCGCGCGCGCCACGCGGGCGATCTCGTTGACGATGTGCGGTTCGCTCTGGTCGTGAACCGCGTGAATCGCGTCCAGACGCAAGCCGTCAAAATGGTATTCCTCGAGCCAGTAGAGTGCGTTGTGGATGAAAAACTCACGCACCGCGGCGCTGTCCGGTCCGTCGAAGTTGATCGCCGGACCCCAGGGGGTGACGTGCCGCTCGTTGAAGAATTGCGGCGCATACCAGTGCAGGTAATTGCCCTCGGGGCCGAAGTGGTTGTAGACGACGTCGAGCAGCACCGCGAGCCCACAGCGATGGGCGGCCGCGATCAGGGCCTTCAGCTCCTGCGGCGTGCCGTACGAGCCGTGCGGGGCGTAGGGCAGTACGCCGTCGTAGCCCCAGCCGCGCGTGCCCGCAAAGGCCGCCACCGGCATCAGCTCGACGGCCGT
Organism: Gammaproteobacteria bacterium; assembly: GCA_005877965.1. GTDB lineage: Bacteria > Pseudomonadota > Gammaproteobacteria > Steroidobacterales > Steroidobacteraceae > 13-2-20CM-66-19. Next base: position 19,980 of record VBNP01000028.1, read on the forward strand.
GACACCGAGCTGCGCGAGGTGCTCGAGCCGTGCCGCCACCCCGGCAAACGTACCCTCGGGACTGAAGGTTCCAACATGCAATTCGTAGATGACCGTGGCGGACCAGGGCGGGGCGCGCCAGCCCGCGTCATCCCAGGCGAAGGCGCACGGATCGATGACCTCGCTCGGCCCGTGAACGCCCTGCGGATTGCAGCGCGAGGCGGGATCGGCGACCTCGCGTACGCCATCGAGCCGAAAGCGGTACAGGCTGCCGGCGCGGGCCGCGCCGGTCTCGAGTTCGTACCAGCCGCCGGGGAGCGAGCGCATCGCCAGCGGCTGCGTGCCGCCCGCGTCATGGAGGATCACATCGACCCGCCGCGCCGCCGGCGCCCACAGCCGAAAGCGCACCTGTCCTGCCTCAGTGAGCTGCGCCCCGAACGGCATGTGGTGCTGGCGCCGGATCTGCGGCTGCATGGGAGCTCTCGATCTCAGCGCGCCAGGGCGGCGAGTCTGCGCAGCGGCACCTCGGCCCATTCCACGCGGTACATCAGCTCATGGCGCAGATCGGCGAGGGCCGTGTCGAGCTCGAACAGGCGCAGGAGCGGCGCCATCTCCTCGAACGATGCATACAGGCCGCTCGCGCACGCGATCTCATCGTAGCTCGCGAGGAAAACGCGGCGCGCCTGCTGCTCCCACTCCTCGAGCTGCGGTTCCCATTTGCCGCGCTCGTGCGCGGAAATCTGCGAGCACTGTTGCAAGGCCATCTGACGCGCGTAGGCAAACGAGCGCAGCATGCTGGCGACGTCCGTCAGTGGGGAGTGTTTGCGCCGCCGCTCGGCGAGGTTCTGATCGGGAGCGCCTTCGAAATCGGTGATGATGAAATCGTTGCGCTTCAGCAGCACCTGGCCGAGGTGGTAGTCGCCGTGGCAGCGCATCCTGAGGCCGCGCGGGGCGGTGCTGCTGGAGGCGCCGATGCTGCGCAGCAGCGCCGCGCGCTGAGCGAGGAGGGTGACCGCCTCGGAGGCCGCTGCGGGTGGCAGGGCCGGGGCGCGCTCGGCCAACATCTCCAGCGTCGCCGTGGCGGCCGTGCGCGTGGCGCGGCGCCAGGCGTCCAGATCCTCGGCGCTGATCGGTTCGGGCGCGAACGCCGGGTCGGAGCCCGCCGCCGCGAGCGCGCCGTGCAGCTGCGCGGTGCGCGTGGCGAGGGTCTTCATGAGGGCGAGATGCAGCCCATGCGCATCCGCGGGCGGCGACACGCGCGTCACGCTCTCCTCGAGGAAGCGCACCAGGTGATTGACGGTGTAATCCCAGCCATCGCCCTGGTTGCTGACGAATGCCTGCAGCAGCGCGAGCGTGGAGGTGGCGCCATCGCCGCGCTGGTACTCGATGAAGCCCGCCAGGGGCGCGCAGTTGGGAAAGTGCGCCACTTCGGTGAGATAGCGGCCGATTTCCACGCCGGGATTGATGCCCGGCTGCAGTTTGCGGCAGATCTTCAGGAACAACCTCTCCCCGACCCTGACGCTGGTATTGCCGCCCTGTGCGCCCGCCGGGGCGACCACGGGATCTGCGGCCTGGGCGCCGCGCAGTGCGGCAAGCGTGCCGGTGGGGTGGCAGCGCACCTGTCCCTGCCGGGTGGCCCACACGTGCGAGGCGGCGATGGCCTCGACGAGGCTGCGGCAGAAGTCCTCGTCGGCGCCGGCGTCCGCCAGCACGCCCACCGCCGCCTGTTGGCGCACGCGCGCCAGGGCGGCGGGCTGGAGCCTGCGGCAGCGCGCCTCTTCGCTGTCCTCGAAGGCGATCGCCAGCGGTACGAAGTACCGGCCCGACAACGCGCCGCCGGCAACCTCGAAGATCGCGAGCAGCCAGCGATCGAGATCCAGCTGCGGCATGACGCAGTCCGCCAGCGTCGCGCCGCTCGAACCCGCGCCGCGCGCCGCCGGCGGTCCGGGAGGCGCCACGCCGGCGGGTGCAGCCCAACGCTGGGTGGCGAGAAAGCCCGGCACGACGCGCCCCTCGAGCTGCGCACGCAGCCCGGTGGCGAGCGCCTGCCGCCAGGGAGCCACGCGCTCCGGGAAGAAGCTGCTCCATCCCTGCACCAGCACCATCACCGGCAGGTCCTCGCGCGCCACGTGCTCCCCGTGCCACGGCGGCGCCTCGGCCTCGCGGCTGAGGCGAAACCAGTAGAACGCATACCCGGGGAGCGTCAGCAGGTAGGGCAGGTCGCCGATCGGCGGAAACGCCGCCCGCCCGAGCAGCTCGATCGGCACGGCGCCCTTGTGTTCCGCAAGATCGAGCTCGACGGGCTGAGCGGAACGCGACAGGTTCGCCACGCACAGGATGGTGTCAACGCCGTACTGGCGCAGGTACACCAGCACGTGGCGGTTGCCGGGACGGATGAAACGCAGCGTGCCGCGGCCGAAGGCCTGCGAGCCGCTGCGCACCTGCAGCAGGCGTTTCATCCAGTTGAGGAGCGAGGAGCGGTCGCGTATCTGCGCTTCGACGTTCACGGCCTCATAGCCGTACACCGGATCCATGATCGGAGGCAGGTACAACTGCTGCGGGTCGGCGCGTGAAAAACCCGCGTTGCGATCCGGACTCCACTGCATCGGCGTGCGCAGGCCGTTACGATCGCCGAGAAACACGTTGTCGCCCATGCCGATCTCGTCGCCGTAGTAGATGATCGGCGAGCCGGGCATCGACAGCAGCAGGCTGTTCATCAGCCTGATGCGCTCGAAGTCGTTGTCCAGCAGCGGCGCAAGCCGGCGCCGGATCCCTAAGTTGAGGCGCGCGCGCGGATCTGCGGCGTACGACTGATACATGTAGTCGCGCTCGCGGCTGGTGACCATCTCGAGAGTCAGCTCGTCGTGGTTGCGCAGGAAGATCGCCCACTGACAGGTGTCGGGGATGTCCGGGGTCTGCTCCATGATCTCCACGATCGGGTGCCGATCCTCCTGCGCGATGGCCATGTACATGCGCGGCATCAGCGGGAAGTGATAGGCCATCTGGCACTCGTCCAGGCCGTCGCCGAAATAGTCGCGCACGTCCTCGGGCCACTGGTTGGCCTCCGCCAGCAGCATGCGATCCGGGTATTTGCCGGCGACCGTGCGGCGGATGATCTTGACGATCTCGTGGGTCTCGCGCAGGTTCTCGTTGCTGGTGCCGGGCCGTTCCACCAGGTACGGCACGGCATCCAGCCGGAAGCCGTCCACACCGAGGCGCAGCCAGAAGTCCATGATGTGCAGCATCGCCCGCAGCACGTGCGGGTTGTCGAAGTTCAGATCCGGCTGGTGACTGAAAAAGCGGTGCCAGTAGTACGCCTGCGCCTGCGGGTCCCATGCCCAGTTGGACGTCTCGGTGTCGCGGAAGATGATGCGCGTACCGGCATAGCGCTCCGGTGTATCGCTCCAGACGTAATAGTTCCTCTTGACCGAGCCGGGCGCGGCGCGCCGCGCCGCCTGGAACCAGGGATGCGCTTCGGAGGTGTGATTGAGCACCAGTTCGGTGATGACCCGCAGGTTGCGGCGATGCGCCTCGCGCACGAAGGCGCGGAACTCGGCGCGCGTACCGTAAGCGGGGTGGATGTTGCGGTAGTCGGCGATGTCGTAACCATCATCGCGCCCGGGGGAGGGATAGAACGGCAGCAACCACACGGTGTTGACGCCCAGATCCTGGATGTACTCGAGCTTGCGCGTGAGACCGACGAAATCCCCGCAGCCGTCATCGTTGCCGTCGAAGAATGCGCGGACATGCACTTCGTAGATCACGGCGTCCTTGAACCACAGAGGATCCCCGCCGGAGCGTTGTCTGCGCTGCGCGTTCATCCGCTGTTGCGTCCTTCCGGGTCCGGCGCGGCCTAATCCGGCGTCAGCACCACCACCGCCAGGGGTGGCAGCCGCACGTTCAGGGAGTAGTCGAAGCCCTGGGCGCCGAGCGCCTCGGCCTCGAGCGCCCCGAGGTTGCCCTGGCCGCTGCCGCCGTAGTCGGCGGCGTCGCTGTTGAGCCGTTCGCGCCAGCGCCCGCCACGCGGCACGCCGATGCGGTATGTCTCGCGCGGCACCGGCGTGAAGTTGCACGCCACCAGCGCCAGCTCGGCCGCCGCGCCCTGGCGCAGGAACGCGATCACGCTCACGTCGGCATCGTCGCAGTCGACCCAGCGGAAGCCGGCCTCGGAGAAGTCCAGCTGGTGCAGTGCCGGGGTGCTGCGATAGAGCTGGTTGAGATCACGGATCCAGCGCTGCACGCCGGCATGCAACGGGTACTGCAGCACGTGCCACTCCAGACTCTCGTCGTGCTGCCACTCGCGCCGCTGGCCGAATTCGCCCCCCATGAACAACAGCTTCTTCCCCGGGTGGGTCCACATGTAGCCGAACAGCAGGCGCAGGCTCGCGAACTGCTGCCACTCGTCGCCGGGCATCTTGCCGATGAGCGAACCCTTGCCGTGCACCACCTCGTCGTGCGACAGCGGCAGCACGAAGTTCTCGCTGAAGGCGTACCAGATGCTGAAAGTGAGGCGGCTGTGGTGATACTTGCGGTGCACGGGATCCTGCTGGAAATACTTGAGAGTGTCGTGCATCCAGCCCATGTTCCACTTGAGACCGAAGCCAAGTCCCCCGAGGTAGGTCGGGCGCGACACCATCGGCCAGGCGGTCGATTCCTCGGCGATGGTCTGGGTGTCGGGATGATCGCGGTAGGCGGCGAGATTGAGCTGCTTGAGGAACTGCACCGCATCGAGGTTCTCGTTGCCGCCGAAGGCGTTGGGGATCCATTCGCCGGCGCGCCGCCCGTAGTCCAGGTACAGCATCGAGGCCACGGCATCCACGCGCAGCGCGTCGATGTGATAGATATCGAGCCAGAACAGCGCGCTGCTGGCGAGGAAGTTGCGCACTTCGGCGCGGCCGTAGTTGAAAATCGAGCTGCTCCACTCCGGATGGAATCCCTGGCGCGGATCGGCGTGCTCGTACAGGTGCGTGCCATCGAAGCGCGCCAGCCCGTGCTCGTCGGTGGGGAAGTGCGACGGCACCCAATCGAGGATCACACCGATGCCGCGCTGGTGCAGATGATCGACGAAGTACATGAAGTCCTGCGGCGTGCCGTAGCGGCTGCTCGGGGCGAAGTAGCCGGTGACCTGGTAGCCCCAGGAGCCATAGAACGGATGCTCCATCACCGGCAGCAGCTCCACGTGCGTGAAGCCGAGTTCCGTCACGTAGTCGCCGAGGGCGTGCGCGAGCTCGCGGTAGTTGAGGAACCGCTGGTGCTGCTCGGGCACGCGCCGCCAGGAGCCGGGGTGCAACTCGTAGATCGACCAGGGCGAGCCGAGCGCGTTGACGTGCGCACGGCGCCGCAGCCACTCGGCGTCCTGCCATTGATAGGCGAGGTCCCACACCACCGAGGCGGTGCGTGGCGGCAGCTCGGCGCGGAACGCGTACGGGTCGGCCTTGTCGACCGCGAAGCCCGCCTGGCGCGAGGCGACGTGGTACTTGTAGAGCGTCCCCGGGCCCACCCCGGCCACGACCCCCTCCCAGATTCCCGAAGAATCCGGGCGCGCGGTGAGCGGGTGGCGCCGGCGATCCCAGCCGTTGAAGTCGCCGATGACCGTGACCGCGGCCGCGTTCGGCGCCCAGACGGCGAAGCGCGTGCCGTAGGGCGCGCCCTCCGTGGCCCCCAGCGCGTGGGCTCCGAGCTTCTCGTATGCCCGGAAGTAAGTGCCCTCGCGGAAGTGATAGATGTCCTGTTCCGTCAGCAGCACGCCGGAAGTCTAGCAAGTCGCGTGCGGCTGCGCCGCCGGCGCGGCCTTTAGGGGGCGCGCCGCCGACCCGAGCTGCCGACGAACACCAGCGATTGGTCCGCCTCGTCAGGCGGGCGCTGCGCGGCCGCTTCCAGGGCCTGCCGCGCGCGCGTGCCGGCGGCCTGCGCTTCGGCGGCGGCGGCGGCGGCTTCGACCGGATTGCCCAGCAGGAACCCCTGTACGCCGATCGGACCGCAGCGCGACAGGAACTCCAGTTGCGCCGCCCTCTCGACGCCTTCCGCCACCACCTGCAGACCCAGTCCATGGCACAGGGCGACGATGGAGCGCACGATCGCCGCGGAGCGCGGGTTGGTGTCCACGGCCGCCGTCAGCTGTCGGTCGAGCTTCACGCGCGAGATGGGCAACTGCTCGAGTGAGGTGAGCGAGGAATAGCCGATGCCGAAGTCATCCAGCGCGATCGCCACGCCCAGCGCACGCAGCCGGCGCAGCGACTCGACGATGGCGGGGCCGGTCTGAAAGACCGTCTCGGTGATCTCCAGCTCGAGCGCGCTCGCCGGCAGCCCGGTGTCTGCCAGGGTGCGCGCCACGCGATCCACGAAATCGCTCTCGAAGAACTGCGGCGGCGACACGTTGATCGCCACGCTGGCGCGGTGCCAGCCTTGCGCGCGCCACGCCGCGGCGGTCGAAGCCGCCGTGTGCAATATCCAGTCGGTCAGATCGTGAATGAGGCCGGTATTCTCGGCCACGTGGATGAACTCGGTGGCGGTGGCGATGCGGCCGTCGGATTTACGCCAGCGCAGCAGCGCCTCAACGCCCGTCGACTCGAGGCTGTGCAGCGCGACCTGGGGCTGGTACATGAGCAGCAGGTCGCCGGCCTGGACCGCGCGGCGCAGCGACTGCTCGAGCCGAAAACGCTGCGCCGCGGCGTCGTAGAGCGCCGGACTGTAGAGGGCGAAGCGGTTGCGTCCCAGCTCCTTGGCGCGAAACAGCGCCACGTCCGCTGCGCGCAGCAGCCCTTCCGCGTCCGCCGCGTGATCGGGGTACAGGCTCGCGCCGACGCTGGCGCTGGTCGTGAGCGCGCGGCCGTCGACAATGAGCGGCTCCTGCAGCGTCGCGACGATCTGTGCCGCGCGGCTCTCGACCTCATCGCTCGATCGCACATCCTCGAGCAGCACCGTGAACTCGTCGCCTCCCAGGCGCGCCAGCAGGCCCGTGGCCCCGGTGGCGGCGTGCAGGCGCTCGGCGATGTGCTGCAGCACCCGATCGCCAAAGCTGTGACCGAGCGTATCGTTGATCGACTTGAAGTTGTCCACGTCCACGAACAGCAGCGCCAGGCGCTGCTGCGTTCCGGCGCGCGCCAGCGCGCTCGCCAGGCGCGCCGACAGCGTGCGGCGGTTGGGCAGCTGCGTCAGCGGATCGTGGTGCGCGAGGTGATGGAGCTGCTGGGTGCGCTCGGCGACGTGACGCTCGAGCTGCGCCTGGTGAGCGCGCAGCTCCGCCTCGGCGTGCGCGATGCGGTCGGCCATGGTGTTGAAGGATTCGGCGAGCTCATCGACTTCGGCCGAGCCGCCGCGCGGCGCACGTGCAGCGCGGTCGCCGCCCGCGAGCCGCCGCGTGGCCGCGGTCAGGCGGCGCACCGGCACGCTGATGCTCACCGCCAGCATGAGCGACACCAGCAGCACCAGCCCCAGCACCGCGGCCGCGGTTTTCCTCAGTGTCTGTTCGGCCTCTTCGGCCGCCGTGGCGGCGTGCTGCGCCGCCCGCACCAGGCCGAGGCGCGCGGGCATCTGCAACTGCTGCTGCACGCCGAGGGTGAGGGCGGCGCTGTCCTCGCGCAGGCCGTGCCATTGCGGCCCGCTCTGCGCGTCATAGCGGCCGATCTCGCGCCGCAGGCGCGCGGCCTGCGCGAAGTCCTGCCGCACCAGGCCGAGCCAGGCCCGGCCGGGGGAGCTCTCGAACTCCGCGGAATGCGCATTCAGCACCGTCCTGAAGTCGCGCTCGCGCCGCGCGGTCTCGCCGGAGGCGGCGACGTTGCCGCGTACGGTGTTGATGGCCGACGCGAGCTCGGCCAGCGAGCGCCGCGCCACCACCTGTGTGCCGTTGATGGCCAGTCCCGAGCCGCCAGCGGAGGCGATGCGCTGGTAGACCTGGTTGAGAGCCGCCTGGCGCTCCGCGACCCACTGCGCGCGCTGCGCGGCGCGGCTGGCGAGCTCGCGCGCGTTGGCGATGTGGCGGGTGAGCTGCAGGCGCAGGGCGGTGCCGTCCGCGGTGACCGGCGCCGGCGGCGAACTGCCGAAGTAGTCGGCGACCGCCGCTTCGAGCGCGCCGCCGGCCTGAATGATGGCGCCGAAATCGTCCGGGCCGTGCGCCTGCATGTCCTCATCGACCGCGCGATCGTAGGCGAGGAGTTTTTCCAGCACGGCGTTGGCGCTGTTGGCGAGCGGCTCGTCCTCGTTCTGCATGCTGCGAACCGCCGCGAGCGCCTCGCGGGTGGTGCGCGCGGCGAGCATCTCCCCGAGCACCAGCACGGTCGTGACCGCGGCAAGGCCCAGACCGAGGCGCCGGCCGATCCCGAGTCGCGGGCCGCGCAAGCGCCAGCCGCGCGCTACGCGTGGCGCGGGCGGCGGGACGGTTTCAGCGATCGGTTTATGCATAGGACATAAGCCGCTGTCGGCAGATGCGGACGTGCTTCACACTCAATGCAACCGCCGCATGATGCGCGCGCCAGTCGCCGCGCTTCCGTGGACGGCATCGCATAAAGCACACGCGCGGCTGCAAACGGGGGTGCGGGATCAGGCCCGGACGGGGTGCTGCGTGTCGGTCGTCACGTTCTTTGCCATATACTAGGCGCCAACGATGAAGGGCGGCCGAAGAGCATGAGCGAGCTTGCTGATACCTTTGACGCGGCCTTTTCGAAGGCGGTCGATCTGGGCAACCGGATCGCAGACAAGGATAAGGACGCCGACCTTTGGGACATCGCCGACGGGTTGCTCGCCGGCGCGATCCAATACTGGTTGTATTCGCGTCAACCGTGCGGCGATCCGCGCTGCCAGGACTGCATGCCCATCAGTACCGCCCAGGGCCGCATGGCGGAACTCAACCGCCTCCTCGGGCAGTTAGCTTCCGAGAGCGAGTACTTCCACACGCCGACCGACGCCAACGCCGGCCGCGCGTGAGGGCGCGGCGCCCGCGCAGTCAGCGCGGCGAATCAGATCGCGGCGCTCGCTTGCAACCGCGCGCCCGCCACTTCCTCCAGCGCCAGCTCGAACAGGTGGCAGCCTTCCTTCAGGTGTGTGTCGGAGATCGTCAGCGGCGCGAGGAAGCGGATCACGTTGGAGTAGACGCCGCAGGAGAGAATCACCAGCCCGCGCCGGCCGGCGGCCTGCACCAGCGCCCTGGTGAGATCCGCATCCGGCGCATCGGCGCGCGAGTTCTTCACCAGCTCGACGGCCACCATGGCGCCGAGCGCGCGCACGTCGCCCACACACGGAAAGCGCACCTGCAGCCCCTTCAGGCGCGAGCTCATGAAGCGCCCGATGTCCTGCGCGCGTTTCAGCAGCTGCTCCTCGCGCATTACCGCGAGCACCGCCAGCCCCGCGGCGCAGCCGAGCGGGGAGCCGGCGAACGTGCCCCCCAGCCCGCCCGGGCCCGGCGCGTCCATGATGTCGGCCTTGCCGGTCACGGCTGACAGCGGTACCCCGCCGGCCACGCTCTTCGCGATGGTGATCAGATCCGGCTCGACGCCCGAGTGCTCGATGGCGAACATGCGTCCGGTGCGGCCAAAGCCGCTCTGGATCTCGTCGGCGATCAGGACGATGCCGTGGCTGTCGCACAGGCTGCGCAGCCGTCGCAGAAACTCCGACGGCGCCGCGTAGAACCCGCCTTCCCCCAGCACCGGCTCGATGATGATCGCCGCCACGCGCGCCGGGTCCACGTCCGCCTTGAACAGCTGCTCGAGCGCCTGCAGCGAATGCTCGAGCGTGACGCCGTGATACGGCATCGGGTAGGGCAGGTGATAGACCTCCGGCAGCATCGGCCCAAAGCCGGCCTTGTAGGGATGCACCTTGCCGGTGAGACTCACGCATGCGAGCGTGCGGCCGTGGAAGCTGCCCGAGAACGCGATCACGGCCGAGCGCCTGGTATGGAAGCGCGCGATCTTGATGGCGTTCTCGACCGCCTCCGCGCCGGTGGTCAGGAATATGGTCTTCTTGGGACTGGCGCCCGGGGCGAGCGCGTTCAACTGCTCGGCGAGGGCGATGTAGCTCTCGTAGGGCGTCACCTGAAAGCAGGCATGCATGAGGTTTTCCAGCTGCCGTGCGACCGCCTGCTGCACCTTCGGGTGCAGGTGGCCGGTGTTGAGTACCGAGATGCCGCTGGCGAAGTCGATATAGCGCCGGCCCTCGACGTCCCAGATCTCGGCGTTGGAGGCACGCTCGGCGTACACCGCGAGCGAGTTGGTGACGCCGCGCGGCACGGCTTGCTGGCGGCGGGCATGCAGTTCGGCGTTCGACGTCAAGGCGGTTCCCCTTAGCTTGTGAGAATTGCGGCGGACACTTCGGTGCCGCAGATCAGCCGCCGGCTTTCAGTTGCGCGGCGCGATGGATCGCGGCGCGAATGCGCTGATAGGTGCCGCAGCGGCACAGATTGCCGGACATCGCCGCGTCGATGTCGGCATCCGATGGCTCCGCGGTGTGCGCCAGCAGCGCCGCCGCCGACATGATCTGACCGGACTGACAATAGCCGCATTGCGGAACATCCAGCTCGATCCAGGCCTTTTGTACCGGATGGCTGCGATCCGGCGACAGGCCCTCGATGGTGGTCACACGCCGCGCGCCGACGGCGCTCACGCGCGTGACGCACGAGCGGATGGGCTGTCCGTCCAGGTGTACGGTGCACGCACCGCACAAGGCCATGCCGCAGCCGAACTTGGTGCCGGTCAGGCTCAGCGTGTCGCGCAGCACCCACAGCAACGGCATGTCGGGATCGACATCGACGTCGGTGTCCTTGCCGTTGACGCTGAGCCTGATCATCGCACCCCCGCAGCGGAGCGTCCCGCGAACGAGCGGGCGGGCCGAGTTGGCGCGCGCACTGCGCGCGCCACCCGTACTATACGGCCGGCCGCGAGCGGCGCGCACCCTTTGCGCCTCTTCCGGGGTAGGCCTCATGCGAGGGGGCGGCAGACCCTCTACAATGCCTGGCCGCAACTGCCTGTGAAAGCGAGCGCCTTGAGCCAGATTCCGACCCAGGCCACCTCCACCGCGGCCATCACCACCGAGGTCGTCGTCATCGGGGCGGGTCCCTGCGGGCTGTTCCAGGTGTTCGAGCTGGGGCTGCTCGGGATCGGCGCCCAGGTGGTGGATTCGCTGCGCCATCCCGGCGGACAGTGCGCGGAGCTGTACCCCGACAAGCCGATCTACGACATTCCGGCGTTGCCGGTGTGCGGCGCCCAGGAGCTGGTCGACCGGCTCATGCAACAGATCCGGCCCTTCAATCCGCAGCTGCACCTCGGCCACGAGGTAGTGCAGTTCGCGCGACGCGAAACCGGGCGCTTCCACCTGCGCACCGCGGGCGGCGTCAGCTTCGACGCCGGCACCGTGGTGATCGCGGCGGGCGTCGGCTCGTTTCAGCCGCGGCGCATCGGAGTGGAGGGCGCAGACGCGTTCGAAGGCAGCACCATCCGATACCGGGTGCAAAATGCGGCCGAGCTGGCGGGCAAGCATCTGGTGATCTTCGGCGGCGGCGACTCGGCGCTCGACTGGACGCTCGAGCTGCTGCCACGGGCCGCGAGCCTCACGCTGGTGCATCGCCGGCACGAGTTCCGCGCCGCGCCCGCCTCGGTCGCGCGGATGCAGGAGCAGGTGGCGGCCGCGCGCATGCGCTGCTTCGAGGCGCAGCCGCACTCGCTGATCGTCAGGGACGGCGCGCTGCGCGGCGTCACCATCCGCAGCCCCGACGGCGCGCTCCACGGGCTGGCGGCCGAGCAGCTGCTGGTGTTCTTCGGCCTGCACCCGAAGCTCGGACCGATCGCGGAGTGGGGCCTGGCGCTGGAGCGCAAGGCGCTGACGGTCGACACCGAGAAGTTCCAGACGAGCCTCCCGGGAGTATTCGCGGTGGGTGACATCAACACTTACCCGGGAAAGAAGAAGCTGATCCTGTCCGGGTTTCACGAGGCGGCTCTGGCCGCGTTCGCGATCCAGCATCATCTGTATCCGCAAAAGAAACAGTTCCTGCAGTACACCACCACCAGCCCGGTGATGCACAAGCGCCTGGGAGTGCCGGACTGATCTCGCCCTTTGAAGGAGGACCCCATGACCCTGATGCGTAACACCCTCGCCACCGCCGCCGTGCTCGGCGCACTCGCCGCGGCCCCGTACGCACACGCGGCCGACCCGTGCAAGCTGGAGATCAGCGGCAACGACCTGATGCAGTACGACAAGCCGGAGCTGAGCGCGCCGGCGACCTGCAAGCAGATCACGGTCACGCTGCACCACACCGGCAAGCTGCCCCGGGAAGCGATGGGGCACAACTGGGTGCTGGTGAACGCGGCCGACCTCACCGCGGTGGCCACCGCCGGCATGGGCGCGGGGCTCGCGAACGACTACGTCGCGACCGGTGACAAGCGCGTGCTCGCGCACACCACGACCATCGGCGGCGGCGAGAGCACCAGCGTGACGTTTGCCACCTCGATCCTCAAGAAGGGCGGCGCCTACGAGTACCTGTGCACCTTCCCGGGCCACAACGCGCTGATGCACGGCATCTTCAAGTTCGGCTGAAGGCAAGCGCGCACCGCCCCATGGATCAACGCCTGGCCGATCTGCTGGCGCTGCTCGAGCTCGAGCAGCTCGAGGTCAACCTGTTCCGCGGCGCGAGCCGCGACATCGGGGCTCCGCAGGTGTTCGGCGGGCAGGTGCTGGGGCAGGCCCTCAGCGCCGCAGCCGCCACCGTCGAGGGTCGCGTGGTGCACTCGCTGCACGCGTATTTCCTGCGGCGCGGTGACTGCAACGCGCCCATCGTCTATCAGGTCGATCGCAGTCTCGACGGCCACAGTTTCGCCAACCGCCGCGTGGTGGCGATCCAGCACGGGCAGCAGATTTTCAACATGGCCGCCTCGTTCCAGGCGACCGAGGCGGGCTTCGATCACCAGATCGACATGCCACCGGTGCCGCCGCCGGAGGGCCTCGCGGACTCGAGCGGTCCGCCGGCCGAGCTGCTGGCGCGCCTGCCGGAGCGGGCGCGGCGCCTGTTCGAGCAGCCGCGTCCATTTGAATTCCGCATGGTGCAGAGGATCGATTACCTGCGCCCGCAGCCCGCAGCTCCCGAGCGCCAGATCTGGTTCCGCGCCGTCGATGCCCTGGGCGACGACGAGATGCTGCACCGGCGGCTGCTGGCGTACGTGTCGGATTTCTTCCTGCTCGATACCGCGACCCTGCCGCACGGCACCTCGTTCCTCAGACC
>VBNP01000173.1 GCA_005877965.1 Gammaproteobacteria bacterium
TGGTAGCATGACCGGCCGGTACCACCGCCACAGCACGCATCATGCCCGACACGCCCGCGGCCGCATCCACCTCCTTCCCGAGCAATATCGAGATCGCCCAGCGCGCCACCATGCTCCCCATCGGGACGCTCGCGCACGAGCGGCTCGGGATACCGCAGGAGCGTCTCGAACCCTACGGACACTACAAGGCGAAGGTGTCGCTCGATTACGTGGCACAGCTCGGTCCGCGCCCCGAGGGCAAGCTGGTGCTGGTGACCGCGATCTCGCCGACGCCCGCCGGCGAGGGCAAGACCACTACCACCGTCGGGCTGGGGGATGCGCTGAACCTGCTCGGCAAGCGGGCCATTGTGTGCCTGCGCGAGCCGGCCCTGGGACCGGTGTTCGGCATGAAGGGTGGCGCGGCCGGCGGCGGCTACTCGCAGGTGGTGCCGATGGAGGACATCAACCTGCATTTCACCGGCGACTTTGCCGCCATCGCGCTCGCCAACAACCTGCTGGCCGCGCTCATCGACAACCACATCTACCAGGGCAACCAGCTCGGTTTCGACCTGCGCCGCATCAGCTGGCGGCGCGTGGTCGATGTCAATGATCGGGCGCTGCGCCAGATCGTCATCGGACTCGGCGGCACCGCCGACGGCGTGCCGCGTGAGGACGGTTTCGATATCGTGGTGGCGTCCGAGGTCATGGCGATCCTGTGTCTTGCCAACAGCCTCGCTGATCTGAGGGAACGCCTCGGCAGGATCGTCGTCGGTTACCGCGCCGACGGCGCACCCGTCCTGGCGCGCGAGCTCAAGGCGCACGGCGCGATGGCGGCGCTGCTGAAGACGGCGCTCGCGCCCAATCTGGTGCAGACGCTCGAGAACAACCTCGCCTTCATCCACGGCGGTCCGTTCGCCAACATCGCGCACGGCTGCAACTCGGTGATCGCGACGCGCACCGCGCTGAAGCTTGCCGACTACGTGGTGACCGAGGCCGGCTTCGGCGCCGACCTGGGCGCGGAGAAGTTCGTCGATATCAAGTGTCGCAAGGCGGGCTTCAGGCCCAGCGCCGCGGTGATCGTGGCCACCGTGCGGGCACTCAAGTACCACGGCGGCGTCGAACTCGCCGACCTGAAGAGCGAGAATCTCGGCGCGCTCGATCGCGGCGTGGTCAACCTCGAGCGACACATCGACAACGTCCACAACCGCTACGGACTGCCCTGCACGGTCGCCATCAACCGCCGCGCGGAAGACACCGAGCATGAGATCCAGCTGCTGATCGACCGCATTGCCCCGCACGACGTGCGGGTCATCGCCGCGACCCACTTCGCGCACGGCGGGCGCGGCGCGCTGGAACTGGCCCGTGAGGTCGTGCGCCTGTGCGACGAGCCCAACGGCTTTCGCTACGTGTACGAAGACGATGCGAGCCTGTGGGACAAGGTGAGGGCGATCGCCACCAAGGTCTACCACGCCACCGATGTCACCGCGGACACCAAGGTGCGCGCGCACATCCGCCAGCTGCAGGATGGCGGCTACGGGCACTACCCGGTGTGCGTCGCCAAGACCCAGTACTCCTTCTCCACCGACCCGAAATTGCGCGGCGCGCCCGCGCACCACGTGGTCAATATTCGCGAGGTGCGGCTCGCCGCCGGCGCGGAATTCGTGATCATGATCTGCGGCGACATCATGACCATGCCCGGGCTGCCCAGGGTGCCGGCCGCCAACAGCATCGATGTCGGCGCAGACGGGCGCATCACCGGTCTGTTCTAGACAGACACGCCCGCGAAACACTGTCTCATCGCACGCCATGCCTTTCTGCGAAGCCGACCCCTGGCGCCTGCAGTACTTCGAGGGCGTGCCGTGCCCGCCCGAGGTGCGCATTCCCACCGAGGACCCGGACGCGTACCAGTGGTACCCCGCCCATCGCGGGATCTATAACAAGCTGGCGGTAGCCGAGTCGCAGGGCCTCGCCTGTGCGCCGCACGGGGTGCCCCCACCGGCCTTTCCGGTATTCAGCAAGCCCATCGTCAATCTGCGCGGCATGGGCGTCGGCAGCCGGCTGTTGCCCGATCGCGAGGACTACGAGCGGCACCTGACGCCGGGACACTTGTGGATGACGCTGCTCGAAGGCGAGCACGTGAGCACCGACCTCGCCGTGCAGGCCGGAAGGGTGATGTGGCTGCGTCACAGCCTCGGCACGCCCGCCGAGGGCGGGACCTTCGATTACTGGACCATCGAGGCAGCGGCGCGCGCGCCGCTGGAGGAGCATCTCGGCGGCTGGGTCGCGCAGCAGCTTGCGACCTATACCGGCATGCTCAATCTCGAGAGCATCGGCGGGCGCATCATCGACGCGCACCTGCGCTTCGCCGATCAGTGGCCGGACCTGTACGGCGCCGGCTGGCTGCCGGCCGTGGTAGGCCTGTACGAGCACGGCGTGTGGCGCTACGCCGATCGCGACCGCAGGATCGGCTACAGTGTCGCCCTGTTCGGCCCGCACGGCCGCGAATACCAACATCCGTCCGCGTCCCTGGTCGAGCAGGTGCGGCGCCTGCCGGATGTGAGCAGCGTGCAGATCACCTTTCACGCCGACCGCCCGGCCGCCGCCCACCCGATGCCACCGGGCGGCTTTCGCCTCGCGATCGTCAATTGCCTCGACCTCGAGGCGGGCCGGGCGGCGCGGGCGCACCTGGCGGCGTTCTTCCGCGTCTGATCGGGGGTCCGGCGGGGCGCTCAGCGCTTCCAGCCCCCGGCGCGCGCCGCGGCCTCGGCGCCGGCATCGAGCGGTTCACCCGCGATCAGCTCATCGAGCCTGCCTGCCACGCTCGCCGGCAGCGCCGAACCCGCCGGCCGGTAAGCTGCAGCCGCCGCCGGCTGCACCGGATTCTGCGCCAGAACCTCGAGGCGCCAGACTTCGTGCCCGCGGCAGGCGAGTCCGGCGAGCGCACTCTTCTGGCGCAGCACGAACGTGCGGCAGTAGTCGCCGTTCCTGGCCCGGAAGCTGACACCGATCTGCACCGCCGCGCCGGGAGGCTGATCGCTCGCGAGTTGTTCGGACAGCGCCAGCGCCAGCGCGCCGCTTGCCAGCACCTGCCCGTCGCGGGTGACGACGGCACCGCCTGCGGGCGTGCGCAGCAGCAGCGGCCCCAACAGCGCACCGCCGATGAGGCTCGCCGCGATTGCGCCCCACTGCGGCCAGGACCAGCGCGGCGCGGCCTTGCGCTTCAGCGGAACCACGTTATCGGCGCGCCGCGGCTCCGGCGTGCCGCGCACGCTGGCGAGCAGGCGCTCCGGCAGCGGCTCATCGAGCACCGGGTCGAGCGCGGCACGCAGCCGCGCGCGCAGCGCCCGGTGCCGCGCGAACCGTTGCGCCAACTGCGGGTCGGTAGCCATCGCAGCCTCCAGAGCTGCGCGGCTGGCGGCGTCCAGCTCACCGTCGGCGTACGCCATCAGAGTCTCGTCGCTGAAATTCATCGCAGGGCTCCCTTAGGTCTCGCCGAGCATTTCCTGCAGCGTCTCGCGGCCGCGCGCCAGGCGGCTGGTGAGCGTACCGATCGGGACCTCCATGATGTACGCCGCCTCCTTGTAGGAGAGACCCTCAATCAGCACCAGCGCGACCGCCGCACGCTGCTCCTCGGGCAGGCGCGCCAGCGCGTCCTGCACCGCCAGCAGGTCCGCGTGCGCGCCCTGGGAGGTATCGCCGATCCGCTCACCCGCCTCCTCGGGCGCGAACACCCGCGCGCGCCTGCCGCGCGCGCGCAGCTCGTCGAGCCACGCGTTGCGCACGATGCCGAACATCCAGCTCGACAGCGGCGCGTCCGGCCGGCGTTGCGCCGCACGCGTCAGCGCCCGCTCGACTGCGATCTGCACCAGGTCGTCGGCGTCGTGCGCATCTCTGGCGAGTGCACGCGCAAAGCGGCGCAATCGTGGCAGCAGCATGACCAGCTCCTCGCGCAGCCCTTGCGGCGACGCGCGCATGTCTATGCCGACATTACGTTCATGAGTGCGATTTTCTTCCATTTCTTCCCTGTGCGGCCAGGTTCAACTAAGGTGCCCGCATGCGCTTAGGAGTACTGACATTGCTGCTGTTGAGCGCGTCGGCGGCCGCCGCGCAGGTCGGTCTGCCCGCCGTGCGTCTGCCGCAGGTGCCTGGCGTCACACTGCCGAATCTTCCCGCGGCCGGTGTGCCGCTGGATCTCGACAAGTCCACCGCCGCCCTCGCGGGCGAGGTCGATCCGCGCCGCCTGCGGGAGCTGCGCGCCCTGCGCCTTCGCGAGCTGCTGCGCCGGCACCGGGACGTGCTCGAGGCCGACCCGCACGGCGCGCCCATTGTGCGCGGGGAGGTGCTGGCGCTGTCCCCGAGCGCTGCCGCGTTGCAGGCGGCCGGCGACGCGGGATTTTCGGTGGTGCGCGAGCATTCCTTCGCCGAGCTCGGCGCGCACATCGTGGTGTTGCACGCCTCGGGAAATACCGCACGCTCCCTCACTCGCCTGCAGGGGCTCGATCCTGCGGGCGTCTACGACTTCAATCACGTCTATACCGACAGCGGTGCGCTCGGGTTGGCCGACCCGGGCGCTGCGCAGGCCGCGCCGGGGCCGGGCGGCGTGACCCGCGCCGCCGAGGCGCACGGCCTCGCCACGATCCGCGTCGGCCTCATCGACAGTGGCGTGAACGTGACTCACGAGGTGTTCAGCGGCATCGAGGTTCAACAGCACGGCTGCCCCACCCCGGTACCGGCCGAGCACGGGACCGCGGTGGCCTCGCTCATGGTCGGCCGCGCCAGCGCCTTTCACGGCGCGGCGCCCGGGTCCGCTCTTTATGCCGTGGACGTGTTCTGCGGCCTGCCCACCGGGGGCGCGGTGGATTCGGTGGCGGAGGCGTTTGCATGGCTGCTGCATGAGCAGGTTCCGGTCATCAACGTGAGCCTGGTGGGGCCGCCGAACAGAACACTCGCGGACATCGTGCACAACGTGCTGGCGCGCGGCCACCTGGTGGTGGCCGCAGTGGGCAATGATGGTCCGGCGGCGCCGCCGCTGTATCCGGCGGCCTGGCCGGGAGTCGTCGGCGTGACGGCGGTGGACGCGCGCCACCAGGTCCTGGTCGAGGCGCAGCGCGGCGTGCAGGTGAAATTCGCCGCCCCCGGGGCTGATATGGCCGCGGCGCGGCTGCACCAGGGGTATGCGCTGGTGCGCGGGACTTCGTTCGCCTCGCCCATCGTCGCGGGACTGCTGGCGCTCGAGCTGCGCACGCCCGACCCGGCCGCGGCGCAGCAGGCGGTGGCTGCCCTCGGCCGGCGGGCGCTGGATCTCGGGGCGCCGGGCCTCGATCCGGTCTACGGCTATGGGCTGGTGGGCGCGGATCTGCGCCGGCAGCCGGCGCTCGCGCTTCTGGGGGCGCGTTAAGTCAAACCGACGAGAATTTCCCGTGCCGCGGAAGATTCCGCCGGGGTGGATCGTAGTACTCGGCGAAGGGTCGCGGACGGGCCGCGGCCTCCAGAGGAGACGACCATGAAGATCAATCAACTTTTCACCAGCGCCGCGATCGCAGCCGTGTTGGCTGTGGCGGTTCCTGTTCACGCGCAGATCCTGGGCGGTGGCGCGCAGGGCGGGCTTGGCGGGACGCTCGGTGGCACGTTGGGCGGTGGCGCGGGCGGCATGCGCGGCCCGATGAATGACGGCGTCGGCGGGTCCATCCACGGCGGCGGCCGCGGGTCCGTCCAGGGCGGCGCGGGCGGCGAGCTTGACAGTCTGGGCCGCGCTGATCGCACGGTCGGCACCCAGGCGCAGGGCGGTGCTCGCACCAGTGCCCGTGCCGTGGGCAACGCCGAGGCGTCGGCGGGCAAGGCCGAAGCCTCGGCGCGCCACGACGCACGCACGGGCGGCGATCTTGCCGCCGACACGGCCGGCGTCGCTGCCGCGAGCACATCGCACGCGACCGCGAGCACCGCGGCGAGCGCCGCAGGCCGCGCTGAGGCGCAGTCCCGCGAGGTGAATACGGGCGGGGCGGTGAGCGGCGCGGCGGCGGCGGGCGCAGCCGGCAACACGGGCGCGAGCGCCGTCGGCGGCGGTGAAGCGTCGGGCCAGCGCGCCAACTCGGGCGCTCCGGCGCGGCGCAATCCGAGCGAGGGTGCCACCCATACCCGTAACCCCGGCAAGCCGGCGGCGAGGGGCGATACTGACTCGCGTCATCGCGAAGGTGCGGCGGCCGGCGGCGACGTCTCCGCTTCCGCCTCGGCGGACGCGTCGATGAATGCCTCGACGTCACGCTGACAGCAACGCGCCTGTTTGAGCGGCAGAGGTAACACTCTGCCGCTCAGCCTTTTCCAGCCGCGCTCACCCGGGGGGGCGGTCTCCGGAGAACCTGACGGCGGTGGCGCCCTCTACGCGCCCGATCGTCGCCCGGTCGCTGACGTAGAGATTCACTTTGCGTTCGAACCTGAGGGTGCCGCCGACGACCGAGCCCGGGCCGACCACGACGCG